>CAWUTT010000001.1:0-5877 GCA_963925635.1 uncultured Pseudomonadales bacterium
TGATGTGGATATGGTGAACATGGCCATGTGGTTAAAAACCAACAAGTTCCGCTTAGATCAAGTGCAGAACTTTTACCCATCTCCCATGTGTAATGCCACCACCATGTATTACACCGAGGTTAATCCGTTAAAAAAGGTGACCCGTGACAGTGAGCGCGTGAGTATCCCTAGGGGCATTCGCCAGCGCCGCTTACACAAAGCCATATTGCGTTATCATGACCCTAAAAACTGGGCTCAAATCCGCGAAGCTTTAATTGATATGGGTATGAAGAACCTCATTGGTAAAGGCCCGCAGTGCTTGGTGCCAGCAGTCAGTCATGCTGAAGCGAGTAGGGCTGCCCCCAGGGCAATTAAAGGTAAGCAGGGTCTAACCAAGCACACTTCACCTCGAGCCCAGAAGATGAGGCGTTCTAGATAGGCCTAGACTTATCTTGAGCTAAGGCTAGGGCTGAGGCACTAAATAAGCTGCTAAGTTAGGTGCTCGTTTAGGTGCTTAGTCAGGCACCTAGTTAGGTGTTTGGCTTGGTTAAGTAAAGCTAGGCAAAGTAGTGATTGATGGTCTAGAGTTAGTGTCTAGTTATTGTTTTAAGGAACATTGATGCAGCTCATTATTGGTAACCAAAACTATTCCTCTTGGTCTATGCGGCCCTGGGTGGCTATGACCTATTTTGGTGTGCCCTTTAAGACCACTAAAATTGAACTTGATACGCCTGTGTTTGCAGCGCAGATCAAGCAATATACCAGTGCTAACACCGTGCCTGTGTTAATCACTGATCACGGCACGGCCACCGACAGCCTGTCTATTCTAGAAACCCTAGCAGACGCCCACCCGCAAATGTGGCCCAGTCATCCTACACTTAAAATTATGGCTCGCAACGCCGTATCGCGCATGCACAGTGGCTTTTTTGCTTTGCGTGGTGAAATGCCCATGAACTGCCGTGCTAATCAGCGCTCGTTAAGCATTAGCTCGGCCTGCAGAAATGATATCGATCAAGTGCAAGCCCTATGGGCTCAATGCATCGCTGCAGCGCGCCAACAGGGTCAAAATCAAGGTTACTTATTGGGTGAGTTTTCTATTGCTGATGCGTTTTTTGCCCCTGTAGTGGTGCGTTTACGCGGCTATAAGGTGAGCGTTAATGAGGCAACTCAGGCTTACATGGACACCATGCTCTCTACCCCTGCAGTCATGGCGTGGATGGCCGCAGGGGTGGAAGAAAGCTCAATCTTGCAACAAGATGAAGCGGGTGATGACTAAGCGTACACTCGTTTGGCTTCTTTACGGCGTTTGTGCAGTACCGGTTCAGTGTAGCCACTAGGCTGCAATGTGCCTTCAAACACTAGTTCACAGGCGGCTTGGAAGCCCACGCTAGAATCAAAGTCGGGCGCCATGTTGCGATAACTAGGGTCGCCAGCATTTTGTTGGTCAACTAAAGCGGCCATGCGCTTTAAACTGTCCATCACCATTTCCTTAGTGACAAAGCCATGGGCTAGCCAGTTTGCTAATGACTGCGAGGAAATGCGCAAGGTCGCGCGATCTTCCATTAAACCAACTTGGTTAATGTCGGCCACTTTAGAGCAGCCAATCCCACTTTCTACCCAACGAATAACGTAACCCAACAAGCCTTGGCAGTTGTTGTCTAATTCACGCACAATGTCCTCTTGCGTGAGGCTAAGGTCACCTAGTAAAGGAATTATCAGTAGGTCATCTTGCTTCACTGTGCTTGTTTTGGCTGCGCTTATCAGTTGGTTTTGACGATCTTGCACCAACACTTGGTGATAATGTAAGGCGTGTAACACGGCCGCGGTAGGTGAGGGCACCCAAGCGGTACTTGCGCCAGCCATGGGGTGTTCCAACTTGGTAGCCATCATTTCAGCCATACAGTCGGGTTTGGCCCACATGCCTTTGCCTATTTGAGCACGGCCTTTTAAACCACAGGCTAAGCCTGTTTCAACATTATTGCCTTCGTAGGCAGCAATCCAAGCTTGTTGCTTCATAATACCCTTAGGCAGCATTAGGCCAGCTTGCATTGAGGTGTGAATTTCATCACCTGTGCGGTCTAGGAATCCGGTGTTAATAAAGGCCACCCGTTCACTCGCTGCGGCAATGCAGGCTTTTAGGTTAACGCTGGTGCGGCGCTCTTCATCCATGATACCCACTTTAAGGGTATTGTTTGGCAGGTCTAGCAAGGCCTCTATGCGGCTAAATAAGTCGCAAGTAAAGGTGACTTCTTCTGGGCCATGCATCTTAGGCTTTACAATATAAATACTACCAGTGCGGCTGTTGCCTTTAGCAGATGCCCCACGAATGTCGTGCAAAGCGCATAGGCTGGTGATGAAACCATCCATTATGCCTTCTGGTATTTCTTCGCCTTGATGATTTAAAATGGCGTCGTTGGTCATTAGATGACCCACATTACGAATAAACAATAAACTGCGTCCATGCAAACTAAAGTCGTTGCCTTGAGGGTCTTGGTAGTGACGATCAGGGTTGAGCTTACGGGTGATGGTGGAACCATTTTTTTCCATGTCTATGGACAGATCGCCTCGCATCAGGCCTAACCAATTGCGATAAACAATCACCTTATCTTCCGCATCGACTGCGGTTACCGAGTCCTCACAGTCCATAATGGTTGAGACGGCTGCTTCCATGACGATGTCTTTAACGCCAGCTAAGTCACTGGCCCCAATAATATGATCGCGGTCTACGTGCACTTCAAGATGCAAGTTGTTGTGTTTAAACAAGACGGTCTTAGGCGCACTAGCCTCACCTTGGAAACCCACAAATTGAGCTGAGTTTGCTAGCAGAGCCACTTGACCGTTGGCTAGCGTAGCGGTGAGTTGGCCTTGGTTAACAGCATATTGAACCACTTGACTATGGCTGACTTCAAGCAAAGGTAAGGGGGTGTCGAGTAGTTGTTTGGCAAAATCAATGACCTGTTTGCCACGCTTGCTGTCGTAGCCCTTGGCGGGGCTTTCACTGGTTAAGGCATCGGTGCCATAAAGCGCATCGTATAGGCTGCCCCAGCGGGCGTTAGCAGCATTGATGGCGTAACGAGCATTGTTAATAGGCACCACTAACTGGGGGCCAGCCACTGTGCTAATTTCGATATCAACATCACCAGTGGTTACAGTAACCTCGTCAGGTGCGGGTAATAGGTAACCAATGTCCTGCAGCATGGCTTTGTATGCTTCAGGGTTTGCCAAAGGATGCGCAAGGTGCCATTGGTCTAATGAGGTTTGCAGCGTGTCTCGTTTAGTCAGTAGCGCTTGGTTGCGGCCTTGGAACTCATCAAGCAAAGTGGCCATAGCTTGCCATACCTGATCGCTGCTGAGGTTTAAACCGGGCAGGATTTCTTGCTCAACCAGGGTGTACAGTTGAGTATCAATAGACAGGTTGGCGTTACCAATTCTGGCGTTTAGGTGCACATTCATACTAAAGCTCCTTAATGCTTAATAATGCTAAATATTTCCTATAGTGTACAAAAGCATTATGTAGGAAACAACCGAAATAACCGATTAGTATTTAGTCGTATAGGAATATATTGGTTATTGAGTGGGCAAATAATGGCTGGCTTTGTAGGCGGTTGATAGCGACCTTTACGGTCGCAGAGAAAAACCAAGTCGGCGCTTGGTTTCTCCTTAGGAGTGAGCAGCTATTGAGCCTGACTCATTGCTGGCGTTGGGTTTATGCTTCGTCTATTTTTCTGGCCACCTCAGTAATCAGACCACGGATCCAGCGGTGAGCTGGGTTGTGCTGTAACAAAGGACTCCAAGCCATGGTTAAGGTCATTTCAGGAATAGGGAAGGGTGGATCTAGTATCACCACATCATCATTATTCATGGTCTGTAATGTGGCTTTGCGCGGCAAGGTAACAATAAGGTCTTTTTGATTGGCGAGCTGCACGGCGGCTTGGTAGTGGCGTGTAAAGACGCGAATATTACGGGTTTTACCTAGCTCAGACAAAGCGTTGTCAACCCAGCCACGGCGTTGAACGTCTTTAGGATTCATGCCCACACCAGCCCCCATACCCGTCTTGCTTACCCAAATATGGTGGGCCTTCAAGTAGCTGTCTAGGGTGAAGTCTTTGGCCATTGGGTTATCGCGATGCATGAGGCAAATAAACTGGTCGCGCCAAAGTATTTTTTGGTGGAACGATTGTGGCATCGAGTCAAAGCGGTTAATAACGAGGTCCACTTTACCTTGCTCTACGTCATAAAAATCGACATCGGACGGCGTCATAATGTCTAAACTAATGCCGGGGGCTTCTTTACGTAAACGCTCTACCAAAGGCGGAATGAGCGTGGGTTCTGAATAATCACTGGCCATAATGCGGAACACGCGAGTTGATGTCAGCGCGTCAAAAGCTGCCTGAGGCTGCACTGCCTTATCGATGGTAGCCAAGACTTCACGAATGGTGGATTGCAGGCCTAAGGCTCTCTCCGTAGGAGTCATGCCGTCACTGGTGCGAATCAGTAAAGGGTCTTCAAAAACTTCCCGTAGGCGTCTGAGTCCATTGCTCATAGCGGGCTGGCTAAGGCCCAGTTGGTGGGCAGCTTTAGTAACGTTACGCTCTTTTAACAGGGCGTCTAAATAAACTAACAAGTTAAGATCAACGCGATCAATGCTCATGTTCACCTCTAAAATGTAAAGCGGGCTGTGTACGGGGATACCTGAGGTATTATTGATTTTTATAATACCAAGTTATTAGCTAATAACGTAGGTGAATTATGCCACGGAAAGCCCGATCTGTCGAGAATTTTGCTTTTAGCGTGTATGCGTTTTACTTTGCTATTTGTTTTGTGAATAGTAGGCATCAGCTCTGGTGGCTGTCATAACCCTCGGTAGCGTTCTAAACTCGCTACTTAATCGAGTGAATACAGCACCGTTGCAGGGGCTCAGCTGATTAGTTTAAACCTAGTTTGATTAGGCTTTAGTCAGAGTTTAGTCATAGTTTAATCATAGTTAAATTGTAGTTTAGCCATAGTTTAAAAATAGTTTAAAAATAGTCTAATAATAACCATACCAATCGAGGATCTGTCATGTCGCAATACCAAGACGATATTCAAGCCGTTGCTCACCTTAAGGCTGCCCAGGGCAGTGCTTGGGATGCCATTAATCCAGAATCTGCAGCTCGAATGAAAGCTCAAAATCGCTTTCAAACTGGTCTAGATATTGCCCGGTACACAGCCGGTATCATGCGTGCCGACATGGACGCCTATGACCAAGACAGTTCTAAATACACACAGTCTCTAGGCTGTTGGCATGGTTTTATTGGTCAGCAGAAGATGATTTCTATTAAGAAACACTTCGATAATACTGATCGTCGTTATTTGTACCTCTCTGGTTGGATGGTGGCGGCTTTGCGTTCTGATTTTGGTCCATTACCAGACCAGTCTATGCATGAAAAAACCTCGGTATCGGCTTTAATTGAAGAGCTCTACACTTTCTTGCGCCAAGCTGATGCGCGTGAATTAGGTGGTTTGTTCCGTGCTTTAGATACAGCGCGTGACCATAACGACGCGGCTCAACAAAAAGTAATTCAAGCCAAGATTGATGGTTTTGTGACCCATGTGGTGCCAATTATTGCCGATATTGATGCGGGTTTTGGCAATGCTGAGGCCACCTACCTGTTAGCCAAGCGCATGATTGAAGCTGGCGCGTGTTGTATTCAGCTAGAAAACCAAGTGTCTGACGAAAAGCAGTGCGGCCATCAAGATGGTAAAGTGACGGTGCCCCATGAAGATTTTCTAGGTAAGATTCGGGCGGTACGTTATGCCTTCCTAGAACTAGGTGTGGACGATGGTATTATTGTAGCGCGCACAGACTCACTGGGTGCCGGCTTGACCAAGCAAATAGCAGTCACCAACACACCGGGT
>CAWUTT010000002.1:0-3908 GCA_963925635.1 uncultured Pseudomonadales bacterium
GATTGGGTGTCCGCACCCGTGGTCAACCATGAAGGTCGTTTGGTAGGCCGCATCACCATCGATGACGTAGTTGATGTGATCAGAGAAGAAGTTGATCACTCTCTTATGCTTATGGCTGGCTTAGATGAAGACGAAGATACCTTTGCGCCAGTGCTTAAAACCGCTAGGCGACGTGCAGTGTGGCTGGGCATTAATTTATTAACCGCCCTGCTTGCCTCCATGGTGATCGGCCTCTTTCAGGATACCATAGAACAAGTGGTTGCCCTTGCGATCCTCATGCCAATCGTCGCTAGCATGGGCGGCATTGCCGGTAGCCAGGCCTTGACCTTAGTCATTCGAGGACAAGCATTGGGCCACGTCGAACAGAGCAACATTGGTTATTTACTCAATCGAGAAATTATCGTGGGCGTGCTCAACGGCTTGCTCTGGGCCACCGTCGTCGCTAGTATTGCCAGTTGGTGGTTCTCCGACTTCACCATTGGACTTATTATCGCCATTGCAATGGTCATCAACTTAGTTGTGGCTGCTATTTTTGGCACCTCTCTTCCCGTCATCCTTAAAGCAATGAATATCGATCCTGCTTTAGCTGGAGGCGTTATTTTAACCACCATCACTGATGTGGTCGGCTTTTGTGCCTTTTTAGGCCTCGCCACATTATTTTACTCGTAAGGAATTTAATATGGGCAAAGTCAAAGCCCGCAAGGCCGCAGCAGAGCTAGAAGCGCTGCAACAACACCTGCCTGCTGAAGAAGAATTGAGTCGCACACAAATCAAGCGAGCTATGCAAGCACTGCAAGACTTAGGTGCCAAATTAGTCGATCTTAAACCATCCGAGTTAGCTCGCATTCCCATGAGTGAGACACTGAAGACGGCCATTGATGAATCTCGCCGGATTGCCCAAAATGAAGCTAAGCGCAGGCATTTGCAATACATTGGTAAAGTCATGCGTGATGAAGATTCAGAAGCTATTGCTAAAGCCTTAGCTGTGCACGACTCGGGCTCTGATGAACACCGTCGTGTGTTCCATCAAATAGAGACTTGGCGTGATGGTTTAATCGCCAACAACCCTGACACGCTTAACGAAATCATACAGCTACATGAAAAAGCGGATCGTCAGCACATCACCCATTTAGCCAAGCAGGCACAAAGTTTGAATCAAGACGCTAAAGCAAAGTCGGCTTCAAAGAAGTTATTTAAGTATTTACGCCTGTTAGCAGACATTTAACGACCAAGAGTCAGTGTTTAAGGTACAGAGGGAATGTTTGAGGCATGGATTAATTGACTGGGGTTAAAACCGGCATTCAAGCCAGTGTGCTAGAAGCCAATTAATTCATAAGCGATGCTGGTAGAAAAGGAACTGCCTAACCGCTAGAACAGTCTAGATCCAATCCGTTAGTTTTTGGCGAAGTTTCTTCACCGAACCACTTTGAATCTGACTAATACGAGATTCTGATACTTCCAATACCGCAGCAATTTCTTTTAAGTTGAGCTCTTCATCATAGTAGAGTGCGAAAATCAGCTGTTCCCGTTCAGGTAATTCACCAATGGCCTTAGCCAAAGCTTTCTGAAAAGCGGCATCATCGGCTTCCTTAGTGGGAATCAATGCTGACAATGGTGGCTCTGTACCTTCAGGCTGATCCTCTATCTGCACTGTTTGATAGTTGTAGTTGCGGCCTTTTTGGTGCTGCAAATCTTCCAAACTCATACCCATAGCGTGCGACAGTTCCGTATCTTTAACGGTGCGCCCCATCTCTTGCTCTAACGCAGCAGTGGCTTGATTAATCTCACGTATGCTGGTCATTACAGAACGGGGCAAGGTACTAAATCGGCGCACCTCATCTAACATAGCCCCACGCACCCTTAGTTTAGCAAAGGTGGTGAACTGTGCGCCTTTGGTGGCGTCAAAATTATTCAAAGCCTCTAATAATCCCAGCATACCCACTTGAATTAGGTCATCTATGTCAACGCTGGCAGGTAGGCGCGCACTCAGATGCAACGCCACTTGTTTGACCAATGGCATGTGCTGCACCAAAGGGTCTGATGAAGAACCAGGTGCATGGGATTGATAAAGAGACAGATTATGCATCAATTAATTATTTCCAATTAAACCTTGTGTTGCAATAGTCGTTCGACGAAAAATTCCACCTGACCACTCAAGCCACTCGGTGCTTGCCAACGCTCTACTGCTGCTGCCATGCGGGCGTATGCTCTAGATGAGTTGGCCATAGGCGCCACCTGAACCACGGCTTTTTGTTGCTTATTAGCCAGCCTAAGTTGTTCATCACGAGGGGAACTGCCCAGATACAGCATGGTCGCACCTAAATAATGATCAACCACCCGCTCAATTTTGGTATATAAGGCTCGACCTTCTTTTTCGTTCTTCACCATGCTGGCAATGAAATGAAAGCGGCTGGCACCATAGCGCTGGTTCATGACTTTAATCAGCGCATACGCATCGGTGATCGAGGAAGGCTCATCACAAGCAATGACAATGACTTGATGAGCAGCGTTTAAAAATGCTAATACATTATCAGAGATGCCGGCTGCGGTATCAATAATAAGGTAATCTAGTTTACCATTATACTCACTAAAGGCTTGAATTAGGTGCTGTAGCTGTTCATTCTGTAAGCTAGCCATTTCATAAATACCCGATGCTGCCGGCACTACTTGTATGCCAAAAGGGCCCGTTTGAATAATCTCACTGAGGGTCTTTTCACCACTCATGACGTGAGCCATATTAAATGTGCATTGCAGGCCTAAATTAACATCTATATTTGCCAAACCCAAATCTGCATCCATTAGCATGACCTCATGGCCCTGCTTGGCTAAACTGGCAGCAATATTAATGGAAGTATTGGTTTTACCAACACCGCCTTTACCACTGGTGACCGCAATCACTTGTATACCGTTTGAACTCATATTAATGGCTCCTGTAGGACGCTAATCCCATGGCAGCAAGTGGGGTGTCTTGAAGGCTACCAAACTTCGAACTGGCGGTGGATAGTGTGTTTTGTGGGGGTCTAGATCCCAATGGTTTGCCTGGTGTAGCGTGCAACAATTTAGACAAGGTCTCGATACTACCATGTTCCTCGGCTAATTCCGCTTCTACCGCATGAGCAACCAACTGCTGGGCACTAGGGTAACCCAAATCTAAGGGAATTCGCTGTCCATCCGTGATCATTGCTAACGCTTGCTTCGACTCTATCAATGCTGCTAACAAGCCACCTAAAGGTAAGCACTCATCTAGTTTAGTGGCCACCACACCTTTGACTTGGCCCAAGTAATGTTTCATTAAATAGCGCAATGAATGGGACTGACTATTGGCTGCCAGTGTAAGGTAAACGTTTATCTGATGAGGCACAGCTAGTAAGCCGTCAACTAAGTTTTGGATATGTGGGTCAAAGGGATTACCTCCAGCGGTGTCCACCAATATATAATCTTTGTGGGTCATTTGGTTTAAGGTGGTGGTTAACTGAGTAAAGCCAGATACGTGATGTACGTCAATGCCCAGCATGGTACCGAATACTCTTAGTTGGTCTCGAGCGCCAATGCGCTGTTGGTCCATGGAAATCAAAGCCACCTTGTGCTTGCCATGTTTCATAGCTAATTGCGCGCCAAGTTTGCCAATGGCAGTGGTCTTGCCCACACCTGTAGGGCCGACTAAAGCATAAATACCACCTTCCTGCACCACGTCTTCAGAACTCGTGGTTAAATTGTCCTCTAGCCATTGCTGAGCATGGGTCCATAATTGATCTGCATCGTCACAAACAGGCAATTGTGCTAACAAAGGGTCGATCATATGTTTTTCAAAACCCATACGTTCTAGTCTTTGGCAAACCTTAATCGCCGCAGCACTAGTAAAACTGGTACTTTGACTGGCATTCTGAGACATTTGCTGTTCTACCAAC
>CAWUTT010000003.1:0-9127 GCA_963925635.1 uncultured Pseudomonadales bacterium
AATACCAACGCTACAACCGATAGTCGTGGACACAATAACTGCGAATGTGGTCATGTAAGCCGTAATTAACGCGCGATCCCACCAAGGGGTTAAGGCGATAAAAGCAATAAAGCCGGTGGTCACAAGAGCAGACCTTAAGCCGCCAACAATATAGCCCGCTCCGGCAACCAAAACTAAAGTGGCAGCAACTGGCATTGATAAATAGGCCTGTTTCATCGGCACTAACACTGAGGTAATCATGAATATGTTAAAGCTTTGTAGGCTGTGGTAAGCGTTCGTAATAATCCAATCCACAATAAAGTCCCAAAACTTTTCGGTGGTGAAACCCTGTGATTCATGAATAAAATAGAGGTAGTTAGCCTTCTCGGGAAAGGCAACTGACGCCACATAGGCAGCCATAGAGGTGATAATAATAACCCCCAAAAAAGTAAGCGAATACTTGTGGCGCAAATGGAATGGCAAGTCGGCAAAGTAATCGACCTTTTTATTGGCCCAAGACAAAGATAACTTATCGAGCACAACAGCAATTAATACAATAGACACACCTAACTCTAAAGCCTGACCGATTTTGAGCATGTTCAGTGCCACTAGTAAGTCGTAACCCAGTCCTGTTGCACCAATAAAAGAGGCGATAACGGCCATGGCTAAACATTGCATGATGACTTGGTTTACCCCAATTAAAATGTCGTGACGAGCCGTAGGAATTAATACTTTGAACATCAACTGGCGACTGCTACAGCCGCTCATCATTCCCGCTTCAAGAACTTCTGGAGACACCTTCTTTAAACCCAAGATGGTCAAACGGATCATCGGAGGGGTGGCGAAGATCACCGTAGAAATAGCGCCTGCATGGTCGCCTATACCAAAAAACACCACCACGGGGATGAGGTATGAGAAATGAGGCATAGATTGGGCTACGTTTAATAAGGGGGCCAAAAAGCGTTCAAAGGTTTGGCTTTTAAAGGCAGTAACACCCAAGCTTAAGCCCAACAAGAATGAAATTGGCACAGCGACTAAAACAAAGGATAAGGTTTCCATGGCTGGCGTCCATTGGCCAAAAACCGCAATGTAAATGGTGCTTATGCCTGCTAGTAGCGACAAATTGCGGCCGCCAAGGTAGTGGCCTAGTAGGAAGGCGCCAGTGGCTAAGGCAGGCCAAGGCAAGGCAGGAATGCGGGCCCATTCGTTGTCACTAATAAAATCCCAGCTGGTAAAGGCGACGATGGTCTTATTACCACCCAATAAAACTTCACGGATTAAATTGATACAAAAAAGAACAGTGCCAGACATGGCTCTGGTCACTTGCTTCATCATGGTGGTTTCTTCTGTGAGGTCGAGCTCAACGTCGTAAACCTCTACCACCCAAAAATCATTAATGAGAAATTTTAGGAAGTCGTTAACCACGTCGGGCAAGGCCCAAAAAATGGTTTCTTGTAGGCGCCATAAGTTGCCGCCAGTGGCAGGGTCAATGGCAATAATGAGGGCGTAAAACACCACAAATAAGGCCACGAACTGAGTCCATTTATTTTCTATAAAGTATTGCATCTTGATGTGCTCGTTGCTTACTTGTTAACTGGCATAGTACTGGCGTCACCAAACAGTACATGAATGATGGTGGCACAGTTTAAGGCACCTACAATGTTGCCATCGGCGTCGGTGACTGCAACTGATTTTTGTTCAGTTAATACGGCCTCAGCGACGGTTTGGATAATAGCGTCTTTAGAAACGCTCAATTGACTCATGTCTGCCGATGGATCGTACTCGTCCATGATGGTTTCACAGGTTAAAACCCGTTCACGGGGCACCTCGTGGGTGAACTTGGCAACGTATTCTGTAGCTGGATTTAAGATAATGTTGGCAGGGGTGTCGATTTGCTCAATCACACCATCTTTCATAATGGCGATGCGGTCTGCTAAGCGAATGGCTTCGTCAAAATCGTGGGTAACAAATAAAATGGTTTTATTGAGTGCGTTTTGTAGGCGCAGGAATTCGTCCTGCATTTCTTTGCGAATAAGGGGGTCAAGGGCAGAGAATGGCTCATCTAAAAACCAGATGTCGGGCTCTACTGCTAACGAGCGGGCGATACCCACACGCTGCTGCTGGCCACCTGAAAGCTGACGGGGAAAGTAGTTTTCCCGTCCAGTGAGGTCGACTAATCGCACCATATCCATAGCTCGCACCATGCTATCTGCGGTGCTCATGCCTTTAACCTGCAGCGGAAAGGCAATGTTTTCCAACACTGTCTTGTGAGGGAGTAGGGCAAAACTTTGAAATACCATGCCCATCTTGTTACGACGAACGTTGATGAGTTCTTTGTCGCTCATGGCGAGGAGGTCTTCGCCATCAATAAAAATGTCGCCTGCAGTAGTGTCGAGCAGGCGTGAAATACAGCGTAAAAGGGTAGACTTACCAGAACCAGATAGGCCCATTACCACGAGCATTTCACCCTTGTGTACTTCAAAGGAAGCGTTGTTAACGCCGATAACGCATCCAGCTTCGAGCAATGATGCTGTTTCCACCTTGCCACCGGACTGGTGTAAAATTTTCGCAGCATTATCACCAAAAATTTTATACACAGACTCGCACTTAATCACGGGCTGAGCTGATGTCGACATAATATATTTCCTGTAAAAAAAGAGGTACTTAAACGACTTGCGTCGATCACGTTGATTAGATGCTAAATGAACAGATCTATCGGGCTAACCTGAGTCATCACTATTGCGCACGACAACAATTTTCTCAAGTGCCACTGGAATGAGTGGGTAAATTAACAAAGGCCTTGCTGTGCATTATTACGTTAATAAGTTCACGCAAGGCCTTTTTATTGCTCTAAGAGCACGAATGACAAGGTCTAACCCGAATGTAAGACACTCGGGCTAGAGGGCTAGGCTTATAGCCAAGATTTCCAAGTTGCTTCGTTGTCGGTCAACCATTGGACAGCAGCTTCTTCGTGGCTCATGCCATCAATGTCAACCAATGCCGCCATGTTGCCGATATCGCCTTTAGTAAAGGAGATTTTGTTGAAGATTTTGTAAGCTGTTGGCCATTTTTTAGGCATTTGATAGTAAGCCGCTTTCTTCAACCAGCCTGCTGGTGGAGATCCACACTTGCCGTCACCGCCATCTGATAATTTACAGCCATCACTATACGCAGGAAATTCAACGAAGCTACCACCTGCACCTGCATCGGTGAAGTTAGGCGACCAGTTAAACACGACCACAGCGCGGTTGTCTTTAGCCGCAGATTCTAGTTCCGCCCAAAGTGCACCCGAAGATCCAGCAAACTTAGCTGTAAAGTCCATACCCAGCGCTTCGATACGATCTAGCGTTTCTTGACCATGCCAGTCCATAGGGCCGTCTAGGTAGCGACCTTTGCCGCCACTGTCGGCGGTAGCAAATAAGGCAGCACAATCGTTAAGTGCTTCCCAGTTAGGCAAACCAGGGCATAGATCGCCCACATACGCAGGGTACCACCACTCTTCTTGGGTTGCAGAAGCATGGGTGCCCACATCAATAATGCCGCCAGCATCGAGTGCGTTACTAAAAGATTTGCCAAAAGTGGACTGCCATACTTCGTGAGAAATAGTCACGTCACCATTACGAATAGACTCGTAAACCGCTTGGCTATCAGCAGGTACGTATGAAACATTGTTGCCAATACTTTCAAAAATACCACCGATAACGTAAGCCATCGTGATTTGGCTGGTCCAGTTATGGGTAGGAATGACAATAGGCTCTTTCGAGTCAGCTTGGGCTACTGTAGCGCCAAGTACTAATGAGCTCACTGCCGCAGCAGTAGCAAGTTTGTTTAAAAATTTCATGTATATCTCCGGATATTATTATTATCGGTAGTTAATCATAAGCTTCTTCTTTGATTACAGGCAAAGTCCTGTCTACTTTTTTCGACTCAGATTAACACCTGAATTGAAAAAATGGGTGCAACATTAACCCCCATGCTAAGCTCTCACGCGAGACTTGGTGGGGTCGTAGTGCGAAATGCCCACTACGGTTGCAGGAATACGTTTAATGTGGCCATCGAGTTTGCCCACTTCCACCTGAGTGCCGGCTTCTATGTGGTCTATCGACATGCTGCACAAGGCAATGTTCTGATTCAATATGGGTGAGCGCACGGCGCTAGTAATGGTGCCCACTTGTTGGCGGCCTACGCGCACACATTCACCATGGCTGGCCATTTCTTCACCTTCTAAGACTAAACCCACTAACTGGCGCTGCGGGTTAGCTTTTCGTTCTATTAAAGCGTCGCGGCCAATAAAATCTTCGTCTTTTGTTTTAAGTGGTACGGTGAAACCTATGCCAGCTTCAAACGGATCTGTTTGGTCGTTAAATTCGTAATCGGCAAAAATGAGTGCTGATTCAATTCTTAGATTATCGAGCGCTTCTAGGCCTAACGGGGTGATGCCAAATTCTTGTCCAGCCTCCCACACCGCATCCCATACTTCATGACCGTCTTTAGGGTGGCACCAGACTTCGTAACCACGTTCGCCTGTATAGCCAGTGCGGGAAACAGTCACAGGAGCACCGTGTGGCCCGCCAATACGGCCATGGGTAATGCGAAACGGGCGCAGGTCTGCAATAGTCGTTTGAGCATCAGGTGTGAAAATGATTTTCTTCAAAGTTTCGCCACTTAACGGCCCTTGCACGGGTAAATTGTGTAATTGATCGTTAGAGTCCTTGATCACTACCTTAAAATTCTTCTCAATCGCCACTTTGCGTAACCATTCAATGGCACCATCGCAGCCGCCAACCCAACGGAAGTTATCTGCACCAAGACGGAAAACAGTGCCATCGTCTACCATGCAACCGTTGTGGTAGCACATGGCGGTATAAATGACTTGGCCAATAGCCAGCTTACGAATATTGCGGGTCACCGCATAATTTAATAAATTCTCTGCGTCTGGGCCCAAAACTTCACACTTACGTAACGGACTGAGGTCCATCAGTACCACTTTTTCACGACACGCCCAATATTCGGTTATAGCTCCATAGTTACTAAAATGATTGGCCAACCAGTACCCATTGTAATCAACAAAATGCTGAGTCATGGTGGCAAAGCGGTCGTGAAATGCTGTTTTCTTAGTCATAGTGGAGTCTGCTACTGCGTTTTTACGGAAGGCGTTGCCTTTGCTAAAGTTGCTATCAGCGGCGTAAATACGCACGTGAATATCGGTTGGATTCCAGCCATTGGCTGGGCTAGTGTCGTCTGGGCAAGCGGTAGAGCCGCAGATGAGGTCTACCTGAGCCTGCATCAACACATAGTCACCAGGGCGAGTCCAAGGTTGGCAGGAGCTATGCTGATCGTAATCGTCGTAGCCAGTGTTAAAGAAAAAATTGATGGCTGGCCAGCCTTTGCGAGGTGCAATACCCATAGGGCTAAATACAGCATTGAGGTTATCTGTGCAGTTAGCATGACCTGGGTAGCCCGTGTCATCGTAATATTTAGCACTACAAGCTAGGTTAAAGGTGTCGTGGCGGGCCACCGTGTCTTGGATCACATTAACAATATTGACTTGATCATCGGTATAGAACTTGTCATGCAAGCCTGGGCCTGGAAAGGCAGACGCCATTAAAGTGCGGGTAGTAACGGCGCAAATGGGTTTCTCGACCCCTGCGGCCAAACGCCCTGCGTCTAAGGCAACAAAGTCTGAACATTGGCGCCCAGCCACGTCGATGATTTGAATGTATTCACCAGCTTTGACGAGATAACTTTCGGCAGTGCTGTTGTGGATGCGAATTTCACGATCTACCACCCCTAGAGGGGCTGGTAATTCATCATCCACCATGACCTTAGCGCCACTAACCCCCACAATAATATCGGTCGGAGGAAAAGGTTGCTCTTGGCTCATATCCTCGCCCGGCGCAGCGATTAAACATAAACAGTCATTGACGACAGTGTAGCTTTGCTTGCTTAGTGCTTTGGAGTCGGTGCCAAACAGAGAAATACCTTGGCAGCTGCTGTGGTCGTTAGCGTTCATCCATTGACCTAGCGCGGCAATGTCACTATTGGCGGCGACACCCAAGCTTGCAAGATTAGGCTGGCCATTGCAGTCAAAGGTGGTAAGTTGAATTTCTTGCCCACCTTCGGGGTCATTCAAAGTTAAGATTGAACCGGCCGCCAATTGCAACGAAATCAAATGTTGTGCGGGCACCCTGTAGCGCTGGGTACCGTCATCACCCAAAACAGGCTGCGGCATAGGATTGGCACTATAATAGCGAAGCGGTTTCATAGGCACGAGGTTCAAAATAGTCTGGTTAGTATCGCTGAGCGCAGCGAGCTTTGAGACCTCAGAGTAACAACTTGATATGAACAGCCTTTGTCTGCAGTATGAATAGAATGTAGTATTTTGTAATTTTTTTTTACATTTGTAATCTCTAGGCCATATCAGGCCCAAGATTAACGCACTAAATCCTTTTGTGCCTTGTCAAGATGATCAGCCATGCAGGCTTTCGCTGTTTGCGCGTCGCGATGGCTTATGGCCTCGAATATGGCACGGTGTTGAATGTTGTATTGGGCCATGTTGTCAGTGCTCAATACCTTGCCGCGGCTCGCACGCCATAATTGATGACGACGGACTTCATTGACTTGCTCATAAATCCACATCATCAGTGGATTGTCACAGGCTTGGGCTATGGTTTGGTGGAAGGCTTCGTCGGCAATGGAAAACTGTTCAGCGGTGGTGGCTGACTCCACTCTTTCGAGGGCTTTTCTTAGTTGTTCAAGGTCACGGCCTGCAGCATGGCTCACCGCCAAATCTACAATCGCTGGCTCGAGCATGTTGCGCACCTGCATTAGCTGCATGGGGCTGGTCGTGTCGGCGAATTGGCTGGCCTCGTTATCAATGGCTTGGGGCAGTACAAACGTGCCACTGCCGACCTTGCGCTCAACCAGGCCATCTTGCTCTAAAAGAGCAAGGGCGCTTCTTAGGGTGCCACGTGAGACGTCGTAGTGTGAGGCCAGTTCTCGCTCTGCGGGGAGGCGCTCATGCACTCTATACACCTCTTTACGTATTGCTTCAGCAATAGCTCTAGCCAAAGCCCGTGCACCGTTAGGTTTAGACTGCCGTCGGTCAAAGGTTTGGTAGCTTAAGGGTGCTGTGCTGGGAAACATGGTCTTTCACTGATTTTGGTGAATATTGGTCTTTAGATTAGCATAAATAATTTCATAATTGGTACATCTATTGGTATTAATTTATGTACCATTGGTTTTACGTTCAAATATAGTTTATTTTTAAGTTAATAATATAAATTAAAAAATTCATTAAAAACAATTATTTAATTAGAAAACAACAGAGTTGTTTAAATCGTTTACAAAAAAAGACTTGCCTCTTTAATTTCATAAATGGTATACATTTACCGTGCTTTATGTAGACCTTTTATGTACCAAATTAGTAATTTGGTCGTCAGTTATAGGTCCTAAGCCCGAAAAATAATAATATCAGGAGGCATTGATGACAGATTTACAGCAATATGTTGACGCTCCAGGTCGTGATGATCTGGTTAAACAAGTGCGAGCTAAAATTGACGAATTAGGCATCACTTACGTTTATTATCAGTTCATTTCGGTCACTGGCCGTATTGTAGGTAAGGGTATCCCAGCACGTCATTGGGAGCGTACGGCGGCTAAAGGCTTCCAGCTTGTTTATGGCTCAACTGCGAACTTGGCCATCGATCGCCACGGTGATTATATCGGCTACGGTCCTGAAGCCTCTGAGTTGGTGGGTATTGCTGATCCAGATACATTTATGCAGCTCCCATGGGATAAACGCGTGGCACGCGTTTTTTGTACTTTGTTCCGTAACCGCGAAGAACGCGTCAATCCAGGACAGTTTCTGACTTCAGATTGTCGTGGCAACTTGCGTCGCATCCACGCAGAATTTAAAGAAAAACACGGCCTAGAAATGCGCTGTGGTACCGAGCCAGAAATGATGTGGTTGAAGAAGGGTGAAGACGGCCAGCCCAATGGTGGTGTGACTAAGCCAACGTGTTACCACATTGACCAGTTCGAAGAATTACGCCCTGTATTTATGCGCGTTATTGAATACTCTGAGCAAATGGGTTTGGATATTATTCAAGGCGACCACGAAGATGCACCTGGCCAGTTAGAACTCAACACCCAGTACGATGATGTGCTGCAAAATGCCGACCGTTTAACCACTTATCGTCAAATTTGTGCACAAGTGGCACGAGAATTTGGCTTGATTGCATGCTTTATGAGTAAGCCATTTATGGGCGTTTCGGCGTCAGGTTGCCATCACAACATGTCTTTGTGGTCAGGTGGCGAAGACGTCTGTCATCCAGAAATTGCTGGTGGTGATACGCTGCCGGGCATGCCTGGGCCATTTACCTATCGTGAAGGTGGCCATAATACCTTTATGCCAGTGCCAGAGATTCATGCCTCTAAGCCAGGTCCCATTGGTCTGCAATGTATTGGTGGCGTTATCGCCCATTTACCAGCCCTCACCTCCATCGGTTCATCAACGGTTAACTCGTTCCGTCGCTTATGGGATACCGGCTTTTGGGCACCTATTTTTGCTGACTGGGGTTACCAGAACCGTACTTGTGCGCTTCGCGTCTCTGCGCCAGGTCGCTTTGAGTACCGTTCGGTGGACTCTATGGTGAATCCATACTTAATGGGCGCTGCACTTTTAAAAGCCTTTGATGATGGCATCGACAGTGATTTGGATCCGGGTGATCCAGAAGAACGTAACATCTACGCGGCCATGGAAGCCGGTAAGATGGTTAAAAAGTTACCTATGTCTTTAGGCGACGCCATGATCGAACTGGCTAATGACGAAGTGGTTAAGTCGTCAATGCCTGGTGAAATGTACACTGTTTACAGTGCGCATAAGAACGATGAGTGGGAACGCTTTAATCAAACTGTGACTAATTGGGACACAGAAACCTATCTTGATTGCTTGCCATAAACGGCAAGTCTTCAGAAAACCTCGGCTGGCAAGGTTAATCACCTTCCAGCCAATTTTATAACTACTCTAAAAGTAAATATTAGGAGACGCGACCATGTGTGGTATTGCAGGCCTTATCCATAAGAAGGCGGGCGGTGCAAACATCGGACAAGAAATGACTGATATGCTTCAAGCTTTGAAGCATCG
>CAWUTT010000004.1:0-72428 GCA_963925635.1 uncultured Pseudomonadales bacterium
CAAGTCACCCAAGCCGTAGATCTGGGCATCATACAAAAAATGTTTGTAGAAGAGGGTATATGGGTGCGGCCATTTGGTAAATTGGTGTACGTTATGCCCCCCTACGTCATGAGCCAGCAAGACTTAGCCCTGCTGTGTGAAGGCATGTTAAGGGTACTGGCACGCTACTTTGGGCAAGACCATGCCACAGACTAAAATTGACCCCGACTTCACAGCCCTGTTTGACTGTCATCTTGATGTTAGAGTGGCTGATTTAAACTACGGTAATCATCTAAGCAATGATCGTATTTTAAGCTACTTCCACGAGGTTAGAGTGTTATGGCTTAGTCACCACAACCTCAGTGAGCAAGATGTAGGCGGCTGCGGCCTCATTATGACTGGTGCCAGTATTGAATACCTAAAGCAAGGGTATCTGCATCAAAAACTAACGCTATCTCTCAGTGTTAATTGCATAAGCAAGGCACGCTTCAACCTGCTGTACAAACTAAAAGATCAAAAAACGGGCCACTTGGTCGCCACCGGTGAAACACGCATGGGCTGTTTTGATTACCAGCGCCAAAAGCCTGTGCGGATGCCTCAGGGGTTGTTAGATATACTTACCTAACCTACATCCCTACGAGCGCAATCATTTCATGTCGATATTTACGGTTATCATCGACACGTATCGACACATAATATTGATATGTCGGTAGCATCGACCTATACTAAGCCACATGTCGATTAAATGAAGGAATTTAAACATGAGTTGGCAGGCTGATGTTCCATATAACCAAATACCCCTATTACCACCCACAGTGGAAAGTCTCGAAACCACACCTGTTTTGAAAGCGTGCATCACTGCGCGGGCTGCTCTTGCACAGCTAAAACAAGCTGGGGACCTGCTGCCCAATCAAGGTATGTTAATCAACCTTATCCCCCTGCTAGAAGCCAAAGACAGCTCTGAAATAGAAAATATCGTCACCACTACAGACCAGCTTTTTAAATTCTCCCAACAAAGTGACGGTGCAGACCCAGCCACTAGAGAAGCGCTACGCTATCGTACAGCATTACATCAAGGGTTTTCTCAGCTCGCCCACAAACCATTGTGTACTGCCACGGCGATTGAAGTGTGCAGCACACTCAAAAATGTTGATATGCACATTAGAACGCTGCCTGGCACTGTGATTGGTAATCAATCCACTGCCAAAATTATTTATACCCCTCCCGTAGGGGAAACCGTTATTCGTGACCTACTTGCCAATTGGGAACGTTTTTTACACACCAATGACGACATAGACCCGCTTATAAAAATGATTGTTAGCCATTATCAATTTGAGGCAATCCACCCCTTTTATGACGGTAACGGCCGTACTGGTAGAATTTTAAACGTGCTGTACTTAATAGAGCAGCAGCTATTAACCTTACCTATTTTGTATTTAAGCCGTTACATTGTTCAGAACAAGCAACACTACTACCGATTATTGAACCAAGTAACCAGCGATCAAAACTGGCAAGATTGGTTAATATTTATGCTTAAAGGAGTGGAACAAACATCACTTTGGACTTGTGAAAAAATCGCAGCGATTAAAGCATTAATGGAGTACACCAGTGCTTATATCAAACAGCAGCTGCCCAAGATATACAGCTTTGAGCTAGTGCAGGTTATTTTCGAACAGCCTTATTGTCGCATTACTGACCTCGTACAACGAAGCATCGCTAAACGACAAACAGCGTCTGTCTACCTTAAGCAGTTGGCGCAAATAGGTGTGCTGCGGGAAATTAGTGTGGGCAAAGAAAAACTCTTTGTGCATCCTAAGCTTATGCAGTTGATGACGATCGATAGCAATGATGTGGGTGCTTATGTATAGACCAGTTATTCATGTATGAAATGCACCCTGCTATGGTGATGTTTGAACCACAAACAGGCAGCACCGTGGTTGCAGATTATTTTGACCGTACCGCTTCTTTAGACGAAGATGAGAATGACTATATGGACCCAACCACCAAAATAGAATCTTCAAGCTATTGGTTTCAGCATAAGCTAGGTGGCATTCTTGGGCTTTAGAACAGCAGGCACACTGCCCGCCTTTATGCTTTAGCTTAATTTCTCAAAAATCGGACTAATCCAAACGAACTAATCAAAGTAAGCATAGCAATAGGTAATAGGCTCAAGGCCACTGCCTTTGGCTGCACACTGCTGACATTTTTTGGCAGAAGATACCCGAGCAAACTTATCGCACATTCCACATTTGGCTTTGTCCACCGCTTTCCATTGCAACCCTGGAAACTCTTGCCAGTGCTTACCTAAACTTAAAATTTCATGGCCTTTAAGCAGGTCTCCTGCATGGTAACGGCCAGCGATTATTTTAATGCGCTGTTCCACTGCTCGTTTGCGCCTTTGCACTTCTACCTGATGTTGATCAGGAGCCATGTGGCTTGCCAAAATACTCATGGTATCGGCCATGCCTTGTTGCTGTTGAGTGAAGTGTTTGAGGGCATGTTCAAGCTGAGCATGACGCCCAAGGGGAATCGTATAAGCCAGTAGCTCTGGGTCCCAATGGCCGCCGGCCAAGTGCAGGGATTGCATTAGATCGATGTTGTGATCACCATATAAGCGCAGGTCGTTGGCTGTGGTAATCAATTCGTAGCCAATGGGTAAGTGCTTTAGCAAAGAGGCGCTAATGCCCATACTGACCTGTGTTTCGTCATCATCAAACCAGTCACTCATCATCTCACCTACACAGGTTATACCGCCACTGCGGTTATTCTATGTCGTCATAACCATCATAGCTATGGACGAGATCTTCAAAACGGGTGTATTTACCAATGAAAGCTAAGCGTGAGGTGCCAATGGGGCCATTACGTTGCTTACCAATAATGATCTCGGCCTTACCTTTATCTTCACTGTCTTCGTTGTAGACTTCGTCACGGTAGATGAACATGATCAAATCTGCGTCTTGCTCGATGGCGCCAGACTCACGCAAATCTGAGTTGACAGGGCGTTTGTTAGGACGATTTTCCAAGCTACGGTTAAGCTGTGACAAGGCAATCACTGGGCACTTAAGTTCTTTTGCTAAGGCTTTAAGAGAACGAGATATTTCGGAAATTTCCGCAGTACGGCCTTCCGTATGACCTTTAATCTGCATCAATTGCAGGTAATCAATCATGATCATGCCCACACTGCCATGTTCTCGGGCAATACGCCGAGCCCGGGTGCGCATTTCGGTTGGGCTTAGGCCCGCACTGTCATCAATGTACAAGGGTTTATCTTTTAATAAGTTTACCGCGCCCGTCAATTTGGGCCAATCATCTTGCTCCAGTTTACCGGTTCGCATGCGGGTGGCATCAATACGGCCAAGGGATGACAACATACGCATCATTAACTGTTCGGCTGGCATTTCCATACTGAACACGAGTATCGGTGCATCACCAATGACAGCGGCATTTTCAACGATGTTCATGGCAAAGGTGGTCTTACCCATTGAAGGGCGACCTGCGACGATAATTAAATCGGATTTTTGCATGCCTGCGGTGCGGTTATCTAGGTCGGTAAAACCTGTACTGATGCCAGTAATGGCACTGCCTGAGCGGAATAGTTCATCAATGCGTTCTACCGCACCTTTAAGGATGGGGTTAACGTATTGGGGTCCGCCCTCTTTTGGGCGGTCCTCAGCAATCTCAAACACTTTGCGCTCGGCTTCATCCAACACATCAGCTGATGAGCGGCCGTCGGTATGGAAAGCAGAATCAGCGATCTCATTAGCCACACCAATCAGTTGACGCAAAATGGCCCTTTCACGCACAATATTGGCATAAGCTGTAATATTGGATGCACTGGGCGTGTTTTTCGCTAACTCACCAAGGTAGCTTAAACCACCGGCATTAGACAATTCATCAATGCGGCTCAACTCTTCCGACAGAGTCACCACGTCGATCGGTCGAGAGTCACCCACTAGCTTGGTCATCACCCGAAAAATGAGGCGATGGTCATGACGGTAGAAATCGACTTCGGCCACCGCTTCAGACACTCGATCCCATGCCATTTCATCTAGCATCAACCCCCCTAACACAGATTGCTCCGCCTCTAACGACTGCGGCGGCACCTTGAGTGCATCAAGCTGAGGATCGGACTTAAGTAAATGTGAGGCTGGTAGCATTGAAATATCAATTTAATAAGGTGATTACTGGCCTATGATAACCTTTACCACAGGCACAAAAAAGCCCCTTGATCGGGGCTTTTTGAAATTGCTTTGTGAAGGCTCTTAAGCCATCTCATTACACCGGCCAACGGCCCGTAGCAACGAGGGTTAAGTCTTACTCAGCAACCAGCGCTACAGTGATTTCTATAGTGATGTCACTGTGAAGTTGGATGGCAACAGCGGTTTCGCCCAATGCACGCAAGGTGCCTTCAGGTAGACGTATTTCAGTCTTGTCAACAACATGGCCAGCTTCCAATAAGGCAGCAGCGATTTCGTTAGTACCGATTGAACCAAACAGCTTACCTTCCTCACCAGCGTTAGCCGGGATAGAAATGGTCAATGCGCCAATTGCGTCTGCACGAGCTTGAGCAGCAGCTAGCTTTTCAGCAGCAGCAGCTTCGAGTTCTGAGCGACGTGCTTCAAAAGCTTCAATGTTAGCTTTGTTAGCAGGTACCGCTTTGCCCTTGGGGATGAGGAAGTTACGGCCGTATCCAGCTTTAACTGAAACAGTATCGCCTAAGGCGCCTAACTTACCCACTTTTTCAAGAAGAATTACATTCATGTTTAATTCCTTAATTTGCTCAACATGTATACACGAAGAGTCTAATTCTATTTTTTTACTCTAACGGGCAAACGTTGCCGCAACTTGAACACACTGTCCAAGGTGGCCATGATTGCCAGTAAAGTAAAGACCACTGCACTTGAGAGTAGCAACCCTAAATAGGTAGCAATCAGCCAAGCTCGGCCTAATTTTAATTGTTCAACCAGCCCATGTATTAAGGCTAAGCCTGCAAATAATAAGGGTACCGATAATACAAACAACCACTGTGTCATATCAGTAATACTACTTAAGCCAAAGACGGCTAAAGCCAGTGTTCCCGTAAGCCATAGGGGTAAACGCAACTGATGAAACTCGGTTTGAAAACCACCTGGGTTATACAAAGCCGCCTGCCACCAACGCGCCAAAACCACACAGGCTAACAATATACCCATATGTACCGCAGCTAACACGCCCTCCATGAGGGCTTGCAGCAGCTGTTTATCAAAATCTTCAGGCAACTTCTGTTGCGCTTCTAGCTGGAGTCCAGCTTCGGCAAAGGCCACCATTACATCTTGCAGATAACTCGCCAAAATAGGCATCGATACTATTGCAGCCAATAAGCTGGCCACTAACACATAAGCCCAGCTGGCACTGTAGCGTAAAACGCTGGCCAAGACCGCCACACCAATTAAGGTGAGTGCAGGTGTTGGATCACTATTACTCCACCAAGCTATGGCAGGTAATAGGCTCCACATAAACACTTGAGCACCGTCCCGATAACCTTTGCGCAAGATTACCAGGGCCACAATCGCCGCGCTTATCCAAAACAAAACAGGAATAATAGCAAACAACACGGCCGCCATGATGGCTTGTTTGTTGCCACGCATGGCGTATTGAGCGAGTCCGCGCATCAGTTAATACAGCTTACTGGTGTGCGTCAGTGTATGGCAACAATGCCACGTAACGAGCGCGCTTAATAGCGGTAGAAAGCTGACGCTGATAGCGGGCTTTAGTGCCAGTAATACGGCTAGGTACAATCTTACCAGTTTCAGACACGTAGCCTTTTAAAACTTCGATATCTTTATAGTCAATTTGAGTTACACCTTCAGCGGTGAAACGACAGTACTTACGACGACGGAAAAAACGTGCCATGGTCAATATCTCCAGTTAGTTATTCAGCTGCGGCTTCGGCGGCTGGTGCTTCTTCAGCTTGGGCTTCTACTTGAGGAGCGTCTGCTTGAGGAGCATCGGCACGAGGAGCGCGTTCTTGGCGACGACGGTCTTCACGGCTTTCAGCAGCCTTAACAGGAGAATCACCAGTTTCAGGAGCTTTCATACGCACAACCATGTTGCGGATAACCGCATCGTTGTAACGGAAGTTGCTGTCTAGCTCGTCTAAGGCAACGTTTGAACATTCAATGTTCATGAGTACATAGTGAGCTTTGTGGATTTTGTTAATTGGGTATGCCAAGTGACGACGGCCCCAATCTTCTAAACGATGAATTGCACCACCATCGGCTTCAATAGTCGCGGTGTAGCGCTCGATCATAGAGGGTA
Organism: uncultured Pseudomonadales bacterium; assembly: GCA_963925635.1. Taxonomy (GTDB): domain Bacteria; phylum Pseudomonadota; class Gammaproteobacteria; order Pseudomonadales; family Balneatricaceae; genus Njordibacter. The sequence continues at coordinate 6,277 of CAWUTT010000004.1, forward strand.
CTTGTTCGCTTTGGTCAGGGTGGACCAAAAAGATAATTTCATAATGACGCATTGCTGCTCCTTATGGGTTAAATAGCCTTAAGCGTTTAGTAATTCGTTATTGAACTACCACCTTAAAGCAAGGAGGAAATTCACACTAAAAATGTGAAGGCAGATTATACGTAAACTTTTTGCTAGGCACAAGTTAAGGCGTTTTAATTAACTAGGTTAAGCCACTCTAGCCAAGCATAGCGCAAGCGCCAGAACACCGTCTAAATTAAAGTCGAAAAGTTTGTTGATTAGCACGGGCATTTTCGAGACTAGAGCGGTGGTGACTGCTATATTACGTTTGCAGTTGGGGGCCCTAATCACTGTGGTAACCATGCCAAAACCACCCGCCGGCCTTGACCATGAAAAAGCTAAGTATTGGTGCCCAAACCCATACAACAGAGGTTAAGGGCCTAGGCAAAAATTAACACTAAAATGAGACAAAATTATGTGGAACATCTATTTATCTGGCGAAATACATACGGATTGGCGCGAGCAAATTATTAGCCGCTGTGCAGCGCTTAACCTGCCGGTGAATTTCACTTCCGCCTGCACCGACCACGAAGCCAGTGACGCCGCCGGTGACCACTTAGCAGATACAGCGACCAGCTTTTGGCGCGACCATCAATCGGCTAAAGTGAACGCCATTCGCACTAAGAACCTTATTGCTCAAGCTGACATTGCTATTATTAGATTTGGTGATAAATATAAGCAGTGGAATGCTGCCTTTGACGCGGGTTATTGCGCCGCCATGGGCACGCCTTTCATCACCTTACATAGCGAAGACATTGTTCACCCCCTCAAGGAAGTCAACGCCGCAGCGATGGCTTGGGCTGCGGATGTTGATCAAGTGATCACTACCCTTCAACACGTCACCCAATAATGGCTTACCCTTTGATGATCGCGGACCGATAGGTGCGCCTTTATTGGCCCGCTAAAATTAACACCACCGGCGGACCTATAGGCTGCCGCCAGCTTTTAGCCTTCGCAAAGACCACCATGTTATCAGTAAGGAAGCACCCATGAGCCAAAACACCGGCCACCTAGGCACTAAGCCCATCCTTGGGCTATTCTTTGGTATGGCCACTCCTATTGCTGTGGGCATGATGGTCCATGGCCTTTATAATGTGGTGGATGCTATTTTTGTCACCCGCGCCATTGGCGTCAATGCCATGGGCGGCATTTCTATTGTCTTTCCAATTCAAATGTTTATTTTTGCTTTGGCCACTTTGGTCGGCAGCGGTATGGCGTCTATCGTCGCTAGGCAACTCGGCGCAAAGCAGGACAGCGCTGCCAACAAGACCATCGACATTGCCTTCCGTTTTGGCTTGGCCATGGCGCTAGCGATTACCCTTGGCATCTATCTTAATGTTGATGCCCTACTGCAATTACTGGGGGTATCAGAAGCCTTATGGCCATACGCCTCGGCCTATCTGGTGCCTTTAGTCTTGATGAGCTTCCCCATTGTGCTGATTAGCAGCGTGCCTGGCGATTTACTCAGAGCCGAAGGTAAAGCCATGTTAATGATGGCCAGTATGGTGTCGTCTGCAGTATTGAACATTGCCTTAGATGCGGTCTTTATCTTCCTACTGGACATGGGTGTGGCAGGCGTGGCTTATGCCACCATCATCTCTCAACTATTTGCTTTAGTGTTAATGCTGTACTTTATTTTAGGCGGTAAAACCCAGCTAAAATTACGCCCATTTGCCTATACGATGGACTGGTCTATTGTTAAAGGCATCTGTTTACTGGGGGTGCCCATTTTAATTTCCCATGCAGGGGTATCGGTTTTTATTGCTTTAACCAACTTTTCTGTGACCCAGTTCCCCGAAGTGGACAGCGACTTGTATGTGAGTTCTTATGGCCTAATTGGCCGCTTAATGATCTTTTTTATCTTACCCGCGATTGCCATGACCATCGCCTTTCAAACCATCGCCGGTTATAACTATGGTGCTAAACACTATGATCGAGTGCTGGCTATGGTCAAACTAGGGGTTATTTCAAGCCTCTGTTATGGCTTGGGTGTGAGCACAATAATGCTGCTTGTGCCTGAATTAATCATCGGCATCTTCACCCAAAATACGGCCCTTCTGACCACTACCGCAGGCATCGCCTTTTGGTCCTTCTTATTATTCCCACTATCCAATGCCCACAGTGTCATTAGCTCGCTTTTTCAAGCCTTAGGCAAGGCTCGCCATGCGATTTTCTTATCCTCGTTAAGGATTTATCTAGTGCTTATCCCTGCACTCCTCATTTTGCCAAAGGTGTACGGCATTAATGGCATTTGGTACTCCTTTCCAATCGCTGATATGGTGGCTTTTTTGGTGGTGATTTATTTCGCATGGCGTGAGCGAGGCAACTTAAAACGGCTCAATTTAGCGTCAAAAAAGTTACACCAACCCAACTAAACCCAAATCTATTTTGCCACGGTGACGCATTATACGACGGGGCTAAGCACTTGGCTTTTGTGGGCAAAATTAGCCTACCATCAACCTGTATATGCCTGAAGCTGTTATAATTAACAGCAAGCAACGGGGCATTATTTTTGCGGCCCCATGGGCGTAAATCGATGTTGGCGCTGAGTGTTGCTTAAGGGGTACGAGCAATTGATTAAATGGAGAGTAAGATGATTTTAATATTATGGGTGTTAGGTGTGGTAATTGTAGCCCTACTGATTCGCTCATTACTTAACCGGGCACCGACCAATGGCAAACCTTTTTTACTAAGAGCTGCGGTGGTGGTCACTTTATTACTGGCTATTGGCTTAGCAATCAGTGGTTTATGGCCGGTTGCCATGAGTCTATTAGGCGGTCTAGTGGTCTATGGTAGACCCGTGCTGCGCGCATTTGGCATCTGGCAAACCATTAAACGCTTCAGCCAAAGCCGTGCTGACAAAGAAAGTAGCAGCAGCAATATAAACAACTCATCGGTAATGGATAAAGCCCAAGCTAGGCTGGTTTTAGAGGTGGATGATGAGGCGAGTGATGAACAAGTGATCTCAGCCCACAAACGCTTGATGGCTAAAAATCACCCAGATAAAGGCGGTAGCACCTATATTGCGAGTCAAATCAATCAAGCTAAAGACGTGTTACTTAAAGATTAGCCCTGTTTGCAGGCGCCAAGCGAGTTAAAGCAAGGCGCTAGCTACGCTGGCGCACCGCTTCGAATAAACACACCCCTGCCGCCACAGACACATTAAGACTACTGACTTCGCCCGCCATAGGGATTTTAACCAGTTGATCACACCCCTCACGAGTCAAACGGCGCATACCGTCACCTTCGGCACCCATGACTAAAGCCATACTGCCTTTAAGGTCGGCTTGGTGAATGTGCTGAGTGGCTTCGCCAGCTGTGCCGGTAATCCAAACCCCTGCATCCTGCAAACTTTTAAGACACCGAGCTAGGTTAGTAACCTGCACAAAAGGCACACTCTCAGCAGCACCACAAGCCACCTTACTGACCGTACTACTCAGTGATGCCGACTTGTCTTTAGGCGCAATTACGGCATGCACGCCAGCAGCATCGGCTGTGCGTAAACACGCTCCTAGGTTATGGGGGTCGGTGATGCCATCCAAGATCAACAAAAATGCGGGTTCGTTTAAGCCTTCTAACAACTGCGTTAAAAAGTGCTCATCCTTGGCTGGATTTGGGGTGCAAGCCGCCACCACACCTTGGTGACGCCCCTTGACCTTATTGTCTAGCTCACGCCGCGGCAGAACTTGGCATTCGATACCCTGCTCGTCTGCCAAACCTTTGACTTGGTTCAAGCGCTGGTCTTCACGACCTTCTTGAAACCAGACTTCCTGCACCCTTTCGGGGTTACGTTGCAGTTTGGTTTGCACCGCATGAATGCCAAAAACATATTCAATGTTCGCCATAATTTACCCGTCTCAAATCGCTTATTTCGGTGCAGGTTTTTTACGACGAGGCTTTTTTACACTGCCAGACGGCTTACCTTTGTCGTCAAACAAAGGCTCCTTTGCAGTGGCAGTGGCATCTGCAGCCTTATCCACATTAGCTTTTTTGGGCTTGGCTTTAGGTTTAGCTTTAGGCTTGGCTTTAGGTTTAGGCTTTGACTTAGGCTTTGGTGGCGCATCTGCCAGTTCAAAGTCAATCTTCTTCTCGTCTAGATCTACCCGCACCACTTGCACTTCGATGGTATCACCCAAGCGGAAACTTTTGCCGCTGCGCTCGCCTTGAAGGCGGTGCTTCGCTGCATCAAAATGATAGTAATCACCGGGTAGCGCACTAATATGCACAAGACCCTCTACATAAACATCTTCCAGTTCAACAAACAAACCAAAGCTAGTCACCGCGTTAATGGTGCCGTAGAAGTAATCACCTATATGGCCTTGCATGTATTCACACTTAAGCCATCCCTCTACATCCCACACTGCAGCATCTGCACGACGTTCTGCAGTTGAGCAATGTTCGCCAAAAACCACCACATTAGCAGTAGAATAAGGATACCAAGGCGACTCAGGTTGCTTGTGCGTGGCTTTAATGCGCTTAACATAGCGGCTTGACTGCTTACTTTGAATCACACTGCGGATTGCACGGTGTACAAGCAAGTCAGGATAACGGCGAATGGGCGATGTAAAGTGGGCATAGGCTTGGTAACCCAAGCCAAAGTGGCCTTCATTTTCGGGCGTGTAAACCGCCTGACTTAAGGAACGCAACATTACCGTTTGCACTAGGTTTGCGTCTGGGCGATCTTTAATAGAACTTAACAAGGCTTGATAGTGCTTGGGTTGTGGCTCATCACCGCCTTTTAAAGACAGCCCCATTTCACCCAAGAAGCTGCGTAGGTTTTCTAGTTTACCAGGCTTAGGTCCTTTATGGACGCGGAACAAACCATCCAGCTTATGCTTCTCTAAAAACTTAGCGGTGCTCACATTGGCGGCCAACATACACTCTTCAATGAGTTTGTGGGCATCGTTGCGGTGCACTGGCACTATGGCATCTATCTTACGGTCTTCACCAAAGACGATGCGTGTCTCTTGCGTTTCAAAGTCAATCGCACCGCGGGCATCGCGGGCTGAACGTAGGGCTGCATAAAGCTTATGCAACTGGTCTACGGGCTTCACCACATGCTCATATTCTTCACGTAACTGTAGGCATTGATCATCACTTGCATCCAACATTGCACCTACTTTAGTGTAAGTTAAACGCGCATGGGAGTGAATTAGGCCTTCATAAAACTGGTAACCACTGAGTTTGCCACTACCACTGATGGTCATCTCACACACCATGACCAAACGATCAACATGGGGGTTAAGAGAACACAAGCCATTGGAGATGGCTTCGGGCAGCATAGGAATAACACGTTCAGGGAAATACACTGATGTTGCACGGCGGTGGGCTTCTGTATCTAAAGCCGTGCCGGTGCGGACATAGTGACTTACATCAGCGATTGCGACGTATAAGCGCCAGCCACCCAGAGTCCTTTTGCGACAGTATACGGCATCATCAAAATCGCGAGCATCTTCACCATCAATGGTAACAAAAGGCATGTCACGCAGATCTATGCGGTCATGCTTATCGGCTTCAGTCACCTCTGGTGCTAACTGCGCTGCTTCATGGCTGGTTTCTGCGGGCCATTGGTAGGGGATTTCGTGGGTTCGAATGGCCACATCAATCTCCATGCCTGGAGCCATGTGCTCACCCAAAATCTCCGCCACTTCACCCACCGCTTGATTACGTTTGTTGGGTTGATGAGTAATGCGCACAGTGACGTACTGGCCATGCTTGGCTTGAAGTATGCTATCACTGGAAATGAGAATGTCTTGGCTAATGCGCTGATTATCTGGGCGCACAAAACAAATGCCATTTTCCTTGGTTAAGCGGCCTACCACTTGCTGAGTATTATGCTCAGTCACCTCAACGATAGCCCCTTCACTGCGGCCTTTACGGTCGACTCCAGTCACCCGAGCGAGGGCCTTGTCGCCATCAAGCACAGCCCGCATTTGACGGTGGCTGAGGAACAAGTCATCACCCCCTTCATCGGGCTTTAAGAAACCAAAGCCGTCGCGGTGGCCAATAATGCGGCCATGGATAAGGTCCATTTTGTTAATGGCGCCATAGGCGCCTTTGCGGTCACTGATAAGCTGCCCATCGCGCTCCATAGCACGCAGACGACGACGCAGTGCTTCTACGTCCTCGGCCTCGAATAAGGCCAGTTCAAAACTCACCTGATTAAGTGTTGCTGGGCCGCTGCGCTCACGTAAGTGGTCCATAATGAACTCACGGCTGGGGATGGGGTTTTCGTACTTTTGCGCCTCACGCTGAGCGTGTGGATCGTCGATTTGTGTCATTTTTTCCTAGCTGCCAAAAGAATGGCGTTTAACAATAGTTTCAATGCGATCGGGGCCAGTAGAAATAATATCCACTGGCGCTTCGATCAAGACTTCAATACGGGCAATATAGGCCAATGCTGCGGCGGGTAATTGCGCTTCTGTCTGCGCACCTACGGTAGACTCAGTCCAGCCTAGCATGGTTTCGTAAATAGGGGTAACCGCGGCGAAGCCTTCTGCATCACTGGGGCAAGAGACTTCATTTCCGTTGGCATCATGGTAAGCCACACACAGCTTAATCTCGTCCATACCATCCAAGACATCAAGCTTGGTTAGGCAAATGCCAGACACACTGTTAATTTGAATAGCATGCTTAAGTGCTACGGCATCAAACCAACCACAACGACGCCCACGGCCTGTGGTAGCGCCAAATTCATGGCCCCGCGCAGCAAGGCCTTCACCAACGTCGTTGAACAATTCTGTGGGGAAAGGGCCACTGCCAACACGAGTGGTGTAGGCTTTAGTAATGCCTAAAATATAATCCAGATACAATGGACCAAAGCCAGAACCCGTAGCCGTACCCCCTGCAGTGGTGTTAGAAGAGGTAACGTATGGGTAAGTCCCATGGTCAATGTCTAGCAAGGTACCTTGAGCACCTTCAAACAAGATGTCTGCACCTGCACGACGTAAGTCGTGAAGCTCTGCTGTGACATCAGTGAACATACCTTTAATCTGCTCTGCTTGAGCCAATGCAGTTGCTAATACTTCGTTATAATCTAACGGCTGAACTTTGTAAAAATTCTCTAGTACAAAGTTATGGTAAACCATAATTTCTTTTAACTTAGCAGCAAAGCGCTGTGGGTCTAGCAAATCGCCTAAACGCAAACCACGGCGCGCTACTTTATCTTCGTAAGCTGGGCCAATACCGCGACCTGTAGTACCAATTTTCTCATCGCCACGGGCAATTTCACGCGCCTGATCTAGGGCAACGTGGTAAGGCAAGATTAATGGGCAAGCAGTACTAATACGCAAACGCTCACGCACGGGAATGCCGCGCTCTTCTAGCTCTGCCATTTCTTTCAATAACGCATCCATGGCCACTACCACACCGTTACCAATAAAGCAGGTCACTGTGTCACGTAAAACACCTGAAGGAATTAAATGCAAAACTGTTTTTTCGCCTTCAATCACTAACGTGTGACCCGCATTATGGCCACCCTGGAAACGTACCACTGCCGTGGCCTGATCGGTGAGTAAATCAACGATCTTACCTTTGCCTTCATCACCCCATTGGGTGCCTAAAACGACGACATTCTTACCCATAATTTTTTGCTCTAGTTTATGATTGCTACACGTGAAATCACGCACAATTAAAATTTTTAGTTCAGGATGCTGGAATCATCTTCCAAGCATTATCTTGCCATACCAGTTGGCGAGAACAGTTCTGCGGCGCAGGGCTGTCACACAACTGTGCAACCAGGCGCTCGCCTTGTTGGCGCAGCTGAGACTGCATTTGCCATAGACTTTGACGTTGCTCAGCGCTCAAGTCTGCCTCAATGGGCATGGCAATGGCATCAGCGTGCACCAAAGGCGCCTCTGACAGCTCTGACAGCACCTTTAAGTCGGCACTAAATCCCGTTGCAGGGCGGGCTCGGCCAAATACTTTACCAATATCATCATAACGACCTCCCTTAGCAATGGCTTGACCAAAAGCCGGGGTAAGCGCGGCAAAAACCACTCCAGTGTGGTATTCATAACCACGCAGTTCGGCTAAATCAAAGTACAAAGTCACCTGTGGGAATCGAGCATTAACTGCCTCGGCCAATTCGCGTAAGTAAGCAATCGCAGCAGAGACCGGTGCAGAGACCTTGCCAAATATTTGTTCAGCCTGCTGCAAGACTGAGATTTCACCGTATAAGCGAGGCAGTTGCGACAAGATGGTTTTCGCCTCGTCAGTCAAGTCCATGGCTGAAATCAGGCTGTCTATATCGGCTACTGCTTTGCTTTGCAGTAGATTAAACAATTCCCTTTCATCATCATCGGCTAAGCCGACGGCTTCAATTAGACCGCGATAAATACCCACATGACCTAAATCCAAGGTAATGGGATGTTTAATACCAACGCTAGTGAGGGTTTCTAGCATCAAACTAATGACTTCAAGATCACTATCAATGCCCGCGTGACCATAGAGCTCTGCGCCCACTTGCAACGGGCTGCGAGAGGCTAAGGCATTGGCTGCGCTGGTGTGTAATACGGTATTGGAATAGCACAAACGGTTGATGCCATCACAATCAATACTGTGGGCATCAATACGGGCAACTTGGGGGGTAATGTCGGCCCGGATACCCATGGTGCGGCCCGTTTTTTGATCGATCACTTTAAAGGTGGCTAAGTCCAAATCATCCCCAGTGCCTATTAACAAGGAATCAATGTATTCAATAAGCGGCGGCATCACTAAGTCGTAACCCCAAGCTTGGTATAAATCGACCACAGTGCGGCGCAAGCCTTCAATGCGAGCGGCTTCTGGTGGCAATACTTCTTTTACGCCATCTGGCAATAACCAACGGTTTACACGACTCATGTGAGTTACTATTTCCTCAAAAATTGCATTAAATCAACCGACCAAAAGCATCAAAACCAGCCCTAAAAGCATACTTGCCAGGCCCAAAAAACGCATATTTCGGTTACTTATATGAGCCAGTTGAAGCACTAAGTTACGCCATCTTTGCGGGTATAAAAAAGGCAAAATACCTTCCATTATCAGCATCAAGCAAAATGCCAGCAGTAAGTGATAGACCAACTCGTTCATGATTTTTCTACTAATGCTTCAAACACAAAAAAACCGAGCATCATACGGCCAGTTTTGGACCCTACTTCTCGGTTGCGCAATTGTACGTCTTTTAGCCACAAATGGCCAGCTTTTGGGGTTAAAAAGCGCATGCTAAAAAGGGCCTCAAGAGGCCCTTTTAATGTCTTACTCAAAGCCAACCAGAAGCTTACTTCAAAGTAGACTGGTTCATGTACTTAAAGAACTCACTGTCAGGCTCTATCAGCATCACGTCGCCACCAGCACCAAAGGTTTTACGGTAAGCATCAAGGCTGCGGTAAAAACTATAGAACTCGGGGTCTTGATTAAAAGCGGCGGCATACGTTGCTGCTGCAATGGCATCACCATCACCACGAATAAGCTCTGAATCACGGTAAGCATTAGCTTCGATAACCGTTTCTTGACGATCTGCATCGGCACGAATACCTTCAGCCAGTTCCTTACCTTGAGAGCGTAGCTCACGAGCTTCACGCTCACGTTCCGTGCGCATCCGACCGTAAACCGACTCGCTGACTTCTTGGGGTAAATCGATACGCTTAACACGCACGTCAACTACCTCAATACCCATGTCCGACTTAACCACCTGATTAAGCTCTATGAGCAACTCAGCCATTAGGTCATCACGCTCACCAGAAACCACTTCGGTTAAAGTACGCTCACCAAACTGGTTACGCAAACCGGTATCAACACGAGACGCTAACAACTTAGCAGCAGTAAATTCGTCACCAGACGTTGCTGTATAGAAGTCGGCAACGTTATAGATACGCCATTTAACGAAGGAATCAACAATCAAAGCCTTCTTTTCTAGGGTTAAGTAACGTTGCGGGCGGGCATCCAAAGTAAGCACACGGGCATCAAATATACGCACGGTGTTCACAAAGGGCACTTTCGCATGGAGGCCAGGCTGGATGTCAAACTTCACCACCTCACCAAACTGAAGCATAATTGCACGCTCTGTTTCCTTCACGACAAACAACGAAGATGAAGCAATAAGCAGCGCCACAAATAGGCTAATTAGGGTCACTAAAGTACGAGTAGCCATGTTAACGAGACTCCCTTGAAGATGAACCTGAGGCACCTTGTGTTAACTGCTGAATCACCCGACTGGTTATTTCATCCACTACACTAGAAGAAACTTTACCACCGGCACCCGTTGCAGAACGCAAGGATTGATTCTGCATGATTTGATCTAGAGGCAACACCATCATGTTATTACCCCCCTTAACGTCTACCATGACCTTAGAAGCATTGGAAAGTACATCTTCCATAGCCACAATGTAAAGACGTTCGCGCGTTACTTCCGGAGCCTTTTGGTATTCCGTTAGTAGCTTAGTGAAACGAGTTGCTTCACCTTCTGCACGGGCCACCACCTGCTCACGGTAGGCTCTGGCTTCTTCGCTTACACGCTGAGCACGACCACGAGACTCGGGCACAATGCCATTGGCATAGGCTTGGGCTTCGTTTTTAACGCGTTGCTCATCTTCACGCGCCTTGATAACGTCATCAAACGCATCTTGTACTTGTGAAGGTGCAGCCGTATTTTCTATGTTGACCTTAATTACTTCTAGGCCAGTCTTATAGTCATTCAGCAAAGCCTGTAGTCGGCTTTCGATATCTAAAGCCAAAAGAGCACGACCTTCAGTCAACACAGAGTGCATTTCTGAACCACCTACCACATGACGCAAAGCACTCTGCGTCGCTTGTAATAAGCTATTTTCAGGATCCCTAACTTCCAATAGGAAGTCTTTAGGACTTGACACAATGTATTGCACCGACAAACCCACTTCAACGATATTCTCGTCTTCTGTGAGCATCAGCGCACGGTGATCGACGTTACGCACTGCGGTTACGTTAACTTTGTTAACGCTATCAACCATCGGCGGGTTCCAATGCAAACCAGGCTGCACAGTTTCACTGAACTTGCCCAAGCGCAAAACCACTGCGCGCTCTTGCTGATCTACGGTATAGAAACCCATACCTGCCCACAAAACTAAAACAATAGCGGCACCAAAACAAATAATTTTACCTGAAGGTACTGGAGAATCACCACCTGAACCCGAGGTATTCTTATTCCCAGAACCGCCAAACAAGCCATTGAATTTCTCAATCAGCTTACCTAAGGCTTCATCAAGATCAGGCGGCCCCTGATCTTGTCCATTTGGACGACGGTTGCCAGCCCATGGATCTTGGTCTTTACCGTTATTACCCGGTTCATTCCAGGCCATAATCTTCTCCCACTATTGCAGTTATTAAATCGCTTACGAGTCCCACGGATTAGCTGCCTTACCTACAAAAGGTGTGGCATCCATTCCTATACGACTCAATATTTGTAAAAAATCACGCTTCTGTAAGCGCACGTCCAACACCATATGGCCTTGGTCATTAATGTCTTCTTTTTCAACCGCGTCTAGGGCGTATAGCTGCGCTCTCAAATTACCATACTGAGGCTCCAGCACAATTTGTTGAGCAAACAACTCACCACCTAGGCGCTCACTAATGGCTTGCACCAAAAGGTCTACACCTTCACCCGTTAAAGCGCTTAACCAAACCCGTCTTGGCACACCATAACCATCACGGTCGATTCGCGCTGGGCAATCTTCCAACATATCAATTTTGTTGTATACCAACAAATGCGGCAGGTCATCGGCGCCAATTTCTTCCAGTACCGACTCAACCTCTTTTATATTGTCATCGCGCTTTTCATCATGCGCATCAACCAGATGCAACAACAATGTGGCTTCTGCAGTTTCTTGCAGCGTGGCCCGAAAGGCATCAACGAGTTTATGTGGCAAATGCCGAATAAAGCCCACTGTGTCTACCAATATAGTGGGGCCAACATCTTTAATTTCAAGACGTCTAAAGGTTGGATCCAAAGTGGCGAACAACTGATCTGCGGCATACACGTCGGCAATAGTAATGCGATTAAACAAGCTGGACTTACCCGCATTAGTATAACCTACCAAAGAGATGGTGGGCACTTCTGCACGCCGACGGGCACGACGCCCCTGCTCACGTTGCTTACGCACCTTACCGAGGCGTTTCAATATGGTGTTAATACGCACGCGCAATAAACGACGGTCAGTTTCTAACTGGGTCTCACCTGGACCACGCAGACCAATACCACCTTTTTGGCGCTCTAGATGGGTCCATCCTCGAACCAAACGCGTGGACATGTGCTCTAACTGGGCTAACTCAACTTGTAACTTGCCCTCATGGGTGCGCGCACGTTGAGCAAAAATATCAAGAATCAAACCGGTTCGGTCTAGCACCCTGCACTGCAGCTCAAGTTCTAAGTTTCTTTCTTGGCCTGGGCTTAGCGAATGATTAAAGATGACTATTTCAGCTTCGTGCTGTTCCACAGCCAGCCTAATCTCTTCGACTTTGCCTGAACCTACATAGGTTTTTGGATGAGGGGTTGCGCGTGAGCCACCTATGACTTGCAGGGGGTCTGCGCCGGCTGAATAAACCAGCTCTTTTAATTCATTGGCATCTTCACGCTCACCTTCTTGGCCCATTTCAAGATGGACAAGGATCGCACGTTCGCCTGATTGATGACGTTCAAAAAACAATACAGTAACCTAAATCAAAGCGAGCACCTAGTGGTGCTCGTTGGGGATTCACAAAAGCCAAAAAACTAATCTAACTCGTCTTCGGCTGGCATTTTAACTGGGCGCGAAGGCACGACAGTTGAAATAGCATGTTTATAGACCATTTGAGAAACCGTATTTTTTAACAGAATTACAAATTGATCAAAAGACTCAATTTGGCCCTGTAACTTAATACCGTTGACCAAAAAAATGGATACTGGCACTCGCTCTTTGCGCAGTACATTTAAGTAAGGGTCTTGTAACGTTTGCCCTTTTGACATGATAACTCCTTGTGTCGTTAATCTAACTTCGGCTTAAGGCCGGAAAATGATAATGCTCAAATGCACCTATAGATGCAAGTCGTTTTACATAGCCTTTACGCTATTGTTCTATTCTATCGAATAATTGCAAAACTTTGAATAATAATTTTGTATCCAAGCTATCAAACACCTGTAATTCTGGCCAACTACGCAACCAAGTCAACTGCCTTTTGGCCAATTGACGAGTGGCTACAATGCCTTTATATTGCATAGTGGCATAGTCATACTCGCCCGCCAAGTGCTGCCACATCTGGCGATAACCCACACAGCGCATAGACGGCAGATCAATATTCAGGTCTCCACGAGCCATTAAAGACGCCACTTCTTGCTTAAATCCTTGCTGCAACATTATTTCATAACGCTGCTCAATTCTATGATGCAATAAGGCCCGATCGGGCGGCCACACGCCAATTGAGGTCACTTGATAAGGTAAAGGTTGTTGCTTTTGCCTCGCCCAATGGGCGGTTAGGGTTTCCCCACTCAGTAAAAACACTTCCATGGCCCGAGTAATGCGCTGAGGATCGGCCGCATTAATCCGTGCTCCAGCTACCGCATCGATGGCACACAAGCGCGCGTGCATGGCGGCTAAACCCTGGTCTTGTATTTCTTGCTCTAACTGCCAACGTAGAGCGGGTTCTGAGGCAGGCAATGGCGCTAAGCCGTCCATGAGGGCTTTATAGTACATCATGGTACCCCCCACCAGCAGAGGCACTTTGCCGCGCTCAGTAATTTGCGCCATAAGGGCCAGAGCATCGGTGCGAAACCGAGCTGCCGAATAGGCCTCAAGGGGATCACAAATATTGATTAAGTGATGCGGTGCCAGAGCCAGAGTAGCAGCGTCTGGCTTGGCGCTACCCACATCCATGCCTTGGTATATTTGCGCCGAGTCTACCGAAATAATTTCACAGGCACGCTGCTGCACCAACTCTATCGCCAAATCTGTTTTACCTGCGGCAGTGGGCCCCATAAGAAAAATAACGGGGGGTAGCTGAGTTTCTGGCAACGGCATAGATGGCACTGACTATTGCCCCCGCATAAACAACTTATCCAGCTCAGACAAGCTCAGCTGGGTCCATGTAGGGCGCCCATGGTTGCACTGGCCACTGCGCTCAGTAATTTCCATATCCCGCAACAGGGCGTTCATTTCCACATGGTTTAGCCTGCGATTAGCCCGCACGGCACCATGGCAAGCCATGGTACCCAAAAGTTCATTATGGGCGGCCCTAATGCGATCACTGCTGCCGTAGGTGACCACATCGGCTAATACGTCACGTACCAGCTGTTCAACATTGGCGTGCTGTAACAAACTAGGCACCTGCCTCACGACTAAATTCTCCGTGCCCGCACGGTCGATGACAAAACCTAACTCAGCAAACAATTGCTGCTGCGCCTCAACCTGATCGGCTTCCCGGGAACTGACTGCCATGGCAATGGGCACTAACAGAGGTTGGGCCTTAATACCCTGCTGGGCCCAGGAAACTTTCATCTTTTCGTAAACAATGCGCTCATGGGCTGCATGCATATCGACCAATACCAAACCTTTAGCATTTTCAGCAACAATATAGATGCCATGCAACTGAGCCACAGCGTAACCCAAAGGCGGCACCTGACCCGCCTCTGTTGCCGAACTTGCTAAGGTTTCTGAATGATCATGCAGGCTGCCATACACTTGGGCCTGTTCCTGCATTTGCCGCGGTGAGTGCGGGTTTAATGATCCCGTTTGCCAAGGCACCTGCTGCATGGGGGAGGCTAAAGGGTTGCCTGCAACTTGCCCCAGATCGACCTGTGTTTGGCCAGCAAATACTCCCGCCTCAATTCCCTGGGGCGTTATTGAGGGCTGTTCCTGCATTACGCCTAATTGCTCAATACCTCCACCCGTAGGCATTTCAGGCCTCACTTGAGCCAAGGCTTTGTGCAAACTACGAAAAATAAAATCGTGCACTAAACGCCCATCACGAAAACGCACTTCGTTTTTAGTGGGATGAACATTGACATCCACGTTGGCTGGCTCCAGGTCTAGATAAAGCACGAAGGCTGGATGACGTCCATGATAAAGCACATCTCGGTAGGCCTGGCGCACGGCATGGCCGACTAATTTGTCTCGCACCACGCGACCATTAACAAAAAAATACTGCAGATCCATTTGGCTTCGAGAGAAGGTCGGCAGACCCACCCACCCCCATAATTTTAATCCGGGGGCTTCCATTTCGATATGCAGCGCTTGCTGCATAAAAGCTGGCCCACACACACTAGCCACGCGCTTTTCTTGGGCAGCTTGGGTGTCTGCCGGGCGCAAGTTGTGAATCACTTTTTGATTGTGCTTAAGGCTAAAAGCCACATCAAAACGACTTAACGCTAAGCGCTTTATGACTTCTTCTAAGTGGCCAAACTCTGTTTTTTCGGTCCGTAAAAACTTACGCCTCGCGGGCGTATTAAAAAACAAATCCCTCACTTCAACACTGGTGCCTACTGGGTGAGCAGCGGGCTGTAATTGAGGTGTCATGTCGCGCCCTTCGGTCATCACCTGCCAAGCACTGTCTTGACCTTCGATGTTTGATGTCAATGTGAGGCGTGATACGGAACTTACACTGGCCAATGCTTCGCCGCGGAAACCTAAACTTTGCACTGACTCCAAATCCTCTAAACTCGAAATCTTACTGGTGGCATGACGACTTAAGGCCAAGCCTAAATCTTGCTCACCAATACCAGTGCCATTGTCACGCACGCGCATCAGCTTTACGCCGCCTTGTTCTACGTCAACATCGATTTTATTGGCCTGCGCATCAAGGCAGTTTTCCAACAGTTCTTTAATCACCGAGGCCGGACGCTCTACGACTTCACCGGCGGCAATTTGGTTAGCCAGACGCGGAGTGAGTTGGTGGATTTTTGTAGTCATTAAGGTACTCGTAATCAATAATGGGCAGACCAACTAGCCTGCTGGAATAATAAGCGTTTTACCCACCAATAATATGGATTTATTAGTCATTTTATTGGCATTTTGCAGGTGCTTGACACTGGTACTGTAGCGTTGAGCAATACCAGAAAGGGTATCGCCAGATACCACCTTGTGGTATCGGAGTTTGCGTTTCGCCTCTACCACGGCGGCAACATAGGTATTGGCTATAGGGTGGCTGTAGAAGTAGCTTTTCAAACCCTTAAAAATAGCCCTGGCCATTTGTTTTTGATAGCCTACAGTGCGCAATTTTGCAGCCTCACTAGGGTTAGAAATAAACCCCGTCTCCACTAAAATAGAAGGCACATCGGGTGATTTAAGCACCACAAAACCAGCTTTTTCAACCTGTTTTTTATGTAACTTAGCAATTTTTCCAATATTGCTGAGCACTTCTTCAGCCACACCCCTGCCGGTAATTTGACTGTAACCCATAGACATATGAACCAAGGTCTCGACCACGTCAGGGCTTTTGTCATTTAAGTTTATACTACCAATGTAGCTACCCGCTGAGTCAGTGCTATTTTCACTTTTCTCCAAAAACCGACCCAATTCGCTAGACGCGCCTCTGGTTGACAGCACCCACACTGATGCCCCTTTAGCTCGAGGGTTTGTAAAAGCGTCGGCGTGTATAGAAATAAATAAATCAGCTTTGGCTTCCCGAGCTTTTTTAGTGCGATTTTTTAAGCGTATGTAATAATCACCTGTACGAGTGAGCAGGGATTCAAAGCCAGGTTCCTTTTTGAGCAGCGCTTCTAAGTGTTTAGCGATACTTAAAACGACACGCTTTTCTTGCAGCTTTTTGCCACCAAACCTAGGCCCTAGAGCACCTGGATCTTCACCACCGTGGCCAGCATCAATAGCAATCACAATATCCCTTTGGCTATCTAGCAAGTCCAGACTGCTTAGGGTTTTGGTTTGTGGCTGCGATGGTTTGATCACCGCTCCTTTGGTAGGCTTTACTGGCGTCGCTTTATAGTTAGATAAGTCCACTACTAGGCGGTGACCATAACTGGCATTAGGCGCCAAGGTGAAAATTTTGTGATTGGCTTGGTAGACTAAATCTAGCACCAGGCGTAACTTATTATCACTGCGCTGGCTAGAGCGGATACTGCGTATAGGACTGTTAGTAAAGTCTAGCTTGGCCACAGAGGTCGACAACACGCTGGCGTCAATGTCTATGACTAAACGATCTGGGTTAGTGAGCGTGATTTTCTCAAAGGTCACTGCCGCACTCACATCAAACACTAAACGGGTGTTATCTGGGGCTGGCCAAATGCGGATGTTATCGATGGTCGCAGCCCAAGTAGCGCTGCACCAACACGTCAATATAAGCAACCAATACGGCTTCATTATTGAACCTTACCTAGGCCATGCAGTACTGCATCACCCATACTAGAATGTGCCACAAAGGTGAGTTGGCGTCCACGGTCTAGGGGATGAATGGTTAATACAATATCGGCGTTGGGTAGATAGCCCAAGCCTTTATCAGGCCACTCGATTAAATTAATAGCGCACCCATCAAAGTAGTCTCGAATGCCTAAATATTCTAATTCTTCTGGGTTTCCCAATCGGTACAGGTCAAAGTGATGTAGTTTTTGCTGTTCAAACTGATAGGGCTCGACTAAGGTATAGGTCGGGCTTTTGGTTGCGCCTTGATGACCAAAATGGCGCATAACACCTCGTGTAAAAGTGGTTTTCCCCATGCCCAAGTCGCCCTGTAAAAATACCGTAGCACCCTGTGCCCCTATGCTTAACACCTGTCCAAACTGCATGCCCAGAGCCACCATTGCATCTTCGCCGTGGGCTTGTAGTTGATACTCTTGGGGCATGGACTCGACAATCCTACTTAATAGGTTAATTATTAGAATGCAATATAGCCTAAAAGCACAATAAAAACCGCCTATCGAGTAGGTATTTGATTGATTTTTTTGGTTTTTAGAGATTCAGGAGATTCGACTAGGTTAGAATAACACCCATGCCAACGCAAAACTCACCACCATTAAGCCCAACGTCTGCGCTAACTTCGCAACAACTTGCAGATTTAGCCATCAACATCAAACAGCTCGCTAGTGAGTTTGGCTTTGCCGATTGTGGCATCACTGATACTGACAACGAAAGCGCAGGCCAACGTTTAGAGCAGTGGTTAGATCTGGGCTACCATGCCGACATGGACTACATGAGTAAACACGGCAGTAAACGCTATCGTGCTGCCGAACTAGTGCCAGGCACCAAACGCATTATTTGTTTGCGCATGGATTACCTAGACCCGAAATTAACCACCTTAAGTACTTTAGAAGATGCAGAGCAGGCTTATATTGCCCGTTATGCCCTGGGCAGGGATTACCATAAATTGGTGCGCAAACGCTTAGCTCAACTAAGCAAAGCCATTGAAGCCTTGATCGGGCCATTTGGTCATCGGGTGTTTGTTGACAGTGCGCCGGTACTGGAAAAACCCCTTGCCCAAAAAGCAGGTCTAGGCTGGCAAGGCAAACACACACTGCTCATTAACCGTAAGCAAGGCTCGTGGTTTTTACTCGGTGAAATCTTTGTTGATCTAGCCCTCCCCATAGACCCACCTTACGACAAAGACCATTGCAGTCGCTGTAGTTCCTGCATGACCGTATGTCCGACCTCAGCATTTCCAGAACCTTATGTGTTAGATGCCAACCGGTGTATCGCTTATTTAACCATTGAGCACAAGGGCAGCATCCCCCTTGAACTTAGGCCTTTGATGGGCAATCGGGTATTCGGTTGTGATGACTGCCAACTTGCTTGCCCCTGGAATCGCGCACCTGCCGCCACCAAAGAAGATGACTTCAAACCTCGTCACGGCCTAGACCAAGCAAAATTGGCCGCACTGTTCATGTGGACAGAGGCCGAGTTTTTAACCCGTACCGAAGGATCGCCAATCAGACGTGCAGGTTTTGAAGGTTGGCAACGCAATCTAGCCATTGGTTTAGGTAATGGCCCAGCCACACCAGCCACACTGCACGCATTGCAACAACAGCGCAGCAGTGCCACACCGATGGTAATGGAACACATAGACTGGGCATTGGATCAATTAAGGCAACGCCAAGCGCAGATCATCCCTATTACCCCAGTGCCCCTAGCCCATCATTTGGGTCATAAATTAAAACACCTGTGTTAGACCCAACCTCGTGATTAATACCCATAATAGCCACACCCAGACAGTGCTTGCCTAAATATTCCCTGCTGCCAAAAAAAAGTGGCGATATTAATTATCTGTACTAAAGTTTTATGGAGGTCGTGCTTTTGCAGATCTTGCTTTGGTTTTTTCGTGCGCAGGCATTTTTCAATGATTCAGACCTATGAAAGCAGCACTATAAAATAATTAAAATAAATTGGTTTTAAATCAATTATTCGTTAATTCAATTATTAAAGGGGAAAGCACATTGGCTATTTCACCACCGTTAAAAGAGCTCAATATTGCCCTGTCGAAAGACGGGTTCTACACTGGGTTTAATAGTTTGGTTACACTGGGGTCAAAACTCATTATTGCTTTGATCGTTATCTGGTGTGTTGTTGATCCTGCAGCCGCAGGAAAAGTTCTAGGTGATATGAAAAATTGGTCATTTTCACATCTGAATTACTATTATACCTACACTGTAGCATTCTTTATTGTGGTCTGTATTATCATCTCAGTGCATCCTAAGTGGGGCAAAATTAAGTTAGGTGTTGCTGACGAAAAACCTGAGTTTTCTAACTTCTCATGGTTTTCAATGATGTTTGGTGCCGGTATTGGTATTGGCATGCTAGGTTATGCTGCAGGAGAGCCCATGTGGCACATTGCTGATAACCCGGACATTCGCATGGGCGCGATGGCTATCAAAGAGGCCTTTACTGCGGCCAATATTGTGTTAGCTGATGGTGCTGATATTTGGACTGAGTACGGGACGCAGGTTGCTGCGGGGACCGTGGGGGCGATTGATGGCCTGGTTATGCCTAAAACTGAATCGGCCCTTGAGTCAGTTTTTATGTACTCTTTTTTGCATTGGGGCTTGGGGGCTTGGGCCTGTTATGCCCTAGTGGGCATTTCTCTTGCCTTCTTTAGCTACTCCCGTGGACTGCCGTTAACGATTCGATCCACCCTGACGCCGTTGTTTGGTAAGTCCTTGGAAGGTAATCTGGGTCACATTGTCGACGTCACTGCAATCGTGGCAACCATCTTGGGCATTGGTCAAACCATAGGCTTAGGTCTGGCGTCATTTTCATCAGGTCTGTACAACATTACAGGTGCACAGTGGCTAATCACCGAAGGAGGGCCTTCGACAGCGTCCTTATTGGTTGCCTTAGGCGTGGTCATGATCTGCTCAACCCTATCTGCGTTATCTGGTGTGGGTAAAGGCATTAAATGGTTAAGCAACATTAATATGGTGCTTTCCATGGGCTTGTTAATATTCTTCGCGATTTTTGGCTCTACCATGCTGGCGATGGAATTATTAGGCAAAGGTATCTTCACTTACGTGATTAACTTACCTGCACTCACCTTCACTGTATTCCCTGCTGATGGCCCTGGTAGCCCAGGTGAGTGGCAAGGCTGGTGGTCAATTTTCTATTGGGCATGGTGGATTGCCTTCGCTCCTTTTGTGGGTATTTTCTTGGCTCGTATTTCTAAGAACCGCACCATTCGCGAGTTTGCTGTGGGTGCCATCATTGCCCCTTCATTGATGTGTTTCCTTTGGTTCACCTTGTTGGGGGGCACCGCCATTGACCTAGAATTGAGTGGTGTTGCAGAGGGTGCGATATTTGCTAAAAGCCTCACCGCACAGCTCTACGAAGTGATCAACGTCATGCTCGATTCTGGTAAGGGCGTAATGTCTTTCTTGATCGTTATATTGTTATTGACCTACTTGGTGACTTCAGCCGATTCGGCGGTTCTGGTGGTGAACACTATTAGTGCGGGCGGATCAACTGGGTCTGCGGGTAAAGCCCATATCATAGTCTGGGGTATTATCTTAACCGCTGTTATCGGTGCCCTGTTATTGGCTGGAGGTTTAAATGCCATTCAAGCCGCCATGATTATTGGTGCTATACCCTTCTCCTTTATGATGATTCTCATGGGCATTTCGTTGCTTAAGGCGTTATACAGAGACGGAATCAGGCATCAGGAAGAGGCCGCAGTCGAGGTTGCACCGTCCGACTCAACTGGCGATAGCTTGGCCTCATAGGCTCTTTCTTTCATCAGTTGTAGTCTCATAAACCGCCACTTTTTTAGTGGCGGTTTATGTTTGCTTTAGACTTCAATACAGGGGCTATTTTACGCTCCTTTAACCTAAACTCCTTTAATCTAAGCTACTTTAATCTAAGCTCCTTTAATCTAAGTGCCTTTAACCTAAAGTTAACTCAGACTCAGGTTACTCTTAGCTTAGCTTAGCTTCAAAAAGTGGTCTCGGTAATAAGACATTTCAGCGATCGAATCACGCACATCATCCAAAGCCAGGTGGCTGCCTTCTTTTTTAAGGCCGTTCAGTAGCTCTGGGCGCCAGCGACGAGCGAGCTCCTTTAGGGTACTCACATCCACATTGCGGTAGTGAAAATACGCCTCTAACTGAGGCATGTATTTAACTAAAAAGCGCCGATCTTGACCAATAGTATTGCCACACATAGGTGAGTGTCCACCATCGACCAGGGCTTTAAGAAAAGCAATCGTTTGCTGTTCTGCCTCGGCACAGGTGACGATGCTGTCTCGCACCCGCTGGGTTAGGCCTGATTGACCATGCTGCTTAATACACCAAGCATTCATCGACGCCAATACCGAATCACTTTGATGGATAACTATGGATGGCCCTTCGGCCAGAATATTTAAATGGGCATCGGTGACAATGGTGGCAATTTCAATAATAACGTCTTGTTCTGGGTCTAGACCGGTCATTTCGAGGTCTAGCCAAATTAAATTTTGTGGGTGTTTCACAAGAAAAATGCTCCAAATGATATTGATTCACTGAATTATGCCTCACTTCGCGGTAGAATGAAGCCTTTACTGACAACACAGTATATTAATTCTCAATGGCTAAACGCAAACTCACCCGCCACCAGCAGTGGCAAATTGATAAAGTTCAAGAAGAGCGTCGTGCGCGCGCTAACAAGCAAGATGGGGTCATCGAACAGGCTATTGAACATGGTGATTTATCTGCCGAACAGCAGGGGTTAATTATTGCCCACTATGGTTCTTTAATTGATGTTGAAGCCTTACACGGTCAACACCAAGGCCAAGTATTTCGCTGCAAAATCCGCTCTAATTTGGGTTTCTTGGTCACTGGTGACCAAGTGTCTTGGCGTCAAGCAGCGGATCAAAGTGGTGTTATTGTGGCCCGTGATGAGCGTAATAGCATTTTAAACCGCCCCAACAAGTATGGCGACCTTAAACCCGTGGCGGCCAACATCGATCAAATCATAGTCACCTTTGCACCTAAGCCATACGCCCATGCTAATTTAATAGACCGCTATCTAGTGGCGGCTGAAGCCAGCGATATTGAGCCCATACTGCTCCTCAACAAGACCGACTTACTAGACGCAGAGGCCCAAGAGCACCTTGAACCTATGTTATCTCGCTACCAAGCCTTGGGTTACCGCATTATTCGCGCCTCTACCCAAACTTTAACTGGCCTTGAAGCACTTTATACTGAGTTAAATAATAAAGTCAGTGTGTTTGTGGGCCAGTCTGGGGTTGGCAAATCGAGCCTTGTGAATGTTCTGCTGCCGGGGGTAGACATCAAAACCAGTGCCTTGTCTGAGCAAACTAATAAAGGGGTTCATACCACGACCACGGCTAAACTATTTCACATCCCCAATGGTGGCCAATTAATTGACTCGCCAGGCATACGGGAATTTGGTCTTTGGCATATGGCCACGGCCACACTACTAGAGGGCCTTGTGGAATTTAGGCCCTATTTGGGTTACTGCAAATTTAGCGATTGTAGCCACGAACATGAGCCCGCCTGCGCTTTGTTAAAGGCTCTAGAAGAAGGCCATATCGACCCTATTCGTATGGCCAGTTTCCAACATATTAAAGCGTCTTTAAACGACTTCACCACACACAACTAAGGATTTATCATGGGCGATCGTCTATTTGTATTCGCGCAATATTTATTACCACATCACTTGATATCGCGCTTAGTGGGCCTGTTAGCTAGTAGCTCTATGCCAGTGATTAAGGACCCTCTTATTCGCACTTTTATCAAATACTTCAAGGTCAATATGGATGAAGCTGAGCGTCAGCACCCCAGTGAATTTGACAGTTTTAATGACTTTTTTACGCGCAGCCTAAAAGCTGATGCACGCCCTCTGGATAACAATCCAAAGCACCTCGCTTGCCCAGTCGATGGCGCGATTAGCCAATTGGGTAAAATCAGTGGCGAAAAGCTATTTCAAGCCAAGGGCCATGAGTTTAATCTCACTAGCTTGTTAGGGGGTAATAGTGAACTAGCTAAGCCTTTTATCGATGGTCAATTTGCAACAATTTATTTAGCCCCTAAAGACTATCATCGTATTCACATGCCTTGTGACGGCACCTTAACTCACATGGTACATGTGCCCGGTCAATTATTTTCGGTCAACCAAGCCACAGCCGCGCAAGTGCCCGGTTTATTCGCTCGCAACGAAAGGGTAGTGGCTATTTTTGACACCCAGTTTGGGCCTATGGCGATGGTGCTAGTAGGCGCTATGATTGTGGCTAGTGTAGAAACGGTGTGGGCCGGTTTAGTGTGCCCTAAAGGTCAGGCTGTAAGCCAGTTCAACTACGCCAACCAAGAGCCTATTGTATTAAAGAGAGGCGCTGAAATGGGGCGTTTTAAATTAGGCTCTACGGTGGTTATGTGTCTGCCTAAAGGTGTCAGTCAATGGCCCACTGAACTGAGCGCTGGCACGACTACGCGCCTAGGACAAATGTTTGCCGAACTGAATTAGGTCTCGATTAACCTAGGCTAGGGGGTGGTTAAAAGCCATCACCTTAGCAATGTCTGTTTCACCAGAGGTCAACATTAATAGCCTCTCTATACCTAAAGCCACGCCAGCACACTCTGGCAAACCGGCTTGCAAGGCCTGCAATAACCGAACATCAGCAGCCATTGGGGTTTTACCCATGGTCAATCTGGTGGCATTGTCTAACGCAAAACGGCGCTCTTGTTCGTGGGCATCTCTAAGTTCGTGGTAGCCATTAGCCAACTCTATTCCGTTAACATACACTTCAAAACGACGCGCCACTTGATGGCCAAGCTCATCTGTGTGAAGACGCGCCAAAGCTGCCTGACTGGCAGGGTAATCAAAAATAAAACAGGCCGTTGGTAGTTTGGGCTCAATACAATGACTCATTAACAAATCTAACCAGGTATCTCGCGGGGCACAAGCGTCCATTTGAATATCAACGTGGGCCAAGGCCTTGGCTTTAATGTCTGCATCGCTAGCAGTGAGCGGGTTGATGCTAAGGATGGTTTCAAAAGCCTGCCGGTAACTCCAAAAGTGCCACTCTAGCACTGCACCTTTTAATACCGTATCTATTAGCTCTGCGACTTCCTGCATCAACTGCTGTAGATCAAAATCGAGGCGATACCATTCTAACAAGGTGAATTCTGTATTGTGTCGGCGACCCACCTCACCATTGCGAAATGCTTTAGCAATTTGATAGATATTACCACTACCTGCTGCTAACAGACGCTTCATTGCATATTCGGGAGACGACATGAGATACATGGGCTGTCTCATACGCTGATCTGACAGATCACCATGGGCAGCAAAGGCTACGGCTATAGAATCGATATGAGGGTCGGAAACCCCATAGTGCGACATGACTGGGGTATCGACTTCAAGTAAGTCACGAGCTGCAAAAAATGCCCGTATTTGACTGATGACCTTGGCCCGGTGTTGCAGTTGCTCAATGTCAGCACTGGGTTGCCATGGCATCAGTGTTAGGTCCTAGGCCTAAGCACGGCTAACGTAGTCGCCAGTGCGGGTGTCGATCTTGAGCATCTCACCTTGCTCAATAAACAAAGGCACACGCACAGTGGCTCCCGTTGCTAAAGTTGCAGGCTTACTGCCCCCTTGGGCGGTATCCCCTTTTAGGCCTGGGTCCGTTTCTGTGACTTCTAACTCAACAAAGTTCGGTGCAGCAACCGCTAGTGGCGCGTCATTCCATAAGGTGACCAGATATATTTCTTGTTCCTTAAGCCACTTGATACAGTCGCCTAGGGCATGCACGTCTGCACCATATTGCTCAAAAGTACCGTCGGCCATCATAAAATGCCAAAACTCACCATCGGTGTAAAGGTATTCCATGTTACGATCCATCACGTCAGCCATCTCTATAGACTCACCCGATTTAAAGGTTCGATCCCAGACCCGACCTGATTTCAGGTTTTTCATACGTACGCGGGTAAAGGCTTGGCCTTTGCCTGGTTTAACAAACTCCACATCAACCATGGCACATGGGTCGCCTTCGAGCATTACTTTAAGACCAGGTTTAAATTCGTTACTGCTATAATTAGCCATCTTTTCGCTCTAATGAAATAAACATCGGGGAATATGCCACATATGATACCGCAAAGCGCTGCGCAAGTTGAGCCTTTAAACTTGATTAAACACACAAGCCTAGCAGAAGATTGGCGCACACAGCTGCGTGACGCTTACCGGACGCCTCAACAACTGCTCAGCGCCCTAGGCTTTAGCCAGACACAACAGGCCGATCTGTTGGCTCATGACCAAGGTTTTTCTACCCTTGTGCCCCAGGCCTTTGCCCAAAAAATGCGTCCACAAGACCCGACAGACCCATTATTATTACAAGTATTACCTCAGGCTCAAGACGCTCTAGAGCATCCCGACTTTAATGATGATCCATTACAAGAGGCTCAATTTAACCCTACACCTGGCGTGGTTCACAAATACCAAGGGCGCGCTTTGTTGATTGCAGCAGGCCACTGCGCTATTAACTGCCGTTATTGCTTTCGACGTCATTATCCTTATGGCGATCAAAAACGTGCTCGCAATGAGTGGCAACAAAGCCTTAGTTATATTCAAAAAAGTGTGGATATAGAAGAAATCATCCTCAGCGGGGGCGACCCTCTGGCCTTAACTGATACCCATTTATTTGAGTTAATCAGCGCTATTGAAGCCATTCCCCATGTTAAGCGTTTACGTATTCACAGCCGTTTGCCCATCGTCTTACCCCAACGCATCACCTTAGCACTGTGCCAAAGGCTAGCCGCTTCCCGCTTGACCTGCGTTATGGTGGTGCATGCTAACCATGCCAACGAGCTCGCTGCAGATGTCGCTCAAGCCTGCCAACTATTGCGCCAACACAAGGTGCAATTACTTAACCAAAGTGTACTGTTGGCCCAAGTGAACGACAACCTAACCAGTTTAAAGCAATTAAGCGAGCGCCTCGTTGAGATAGGGATTATGCCTTATTACCTACACTTGCCAGATCACGTGGCGGGCACGACTCACTTCTTTGTGAGTTTGGAGCGCGGGCAATCTATAGTTGCACAGATGCAGGACTGCATGTCTGGCTATCTGGTGCCTAAACTCGTGCGCGAAGAGCCTGGAAAAAATAGTAAAACCTTATATTCGCAAGCTTAAACCAAGTGCAGTAAAACCTCTAAATTGACGTGGTTAATTTGATGGGGCGCCTGCTGCCTAACCAATGGCTTACCGTGGAAAGCCACCCCTAAACCGGCTTCATTAAGCATGGGTAAATCGTTAGCCCCGTCGCCTACAGCAAGGCACTGGTTTAATGATAAACCAAGGGTGTGGCGTATCTGATGCATCAACTCCACTTTGCGATTGGCGTCTAATATTGACCCTGCCACCTGCCCAGTGAGCTGACCATCGATTGCTTCTAAGGGATTGGAAAAGGCGGCTTGCATGCCCAGCCTTAGGGCCAATCGATCAGCAAAGTAACTAAAGCCACCAGATAAAATTACGCAGTAGATGCCCTGTTCTTGTAAGCCTTTCATAAGCTGTTCTGCACCCGGCATTAATTTAAGGGTCTGATTAATGGCTGCCAGTTGGTCAGTACCAAAGCCTTTTAATAAAGCCAGCCGCTGACGAAAACTTTGCTCAAAATCTAGCTCACCAGCCATTGAACTGGCAGTAATGAGGGCCACTTGTGGGCCAATACCCATGCTATAAGCCAATTCATCCATCACTTCGGCCTGGATCAAGGTGGAGTCCATATCAAATACGGCTAACTTGATTGTGGGAATGGGTTGTTGCGATGACTGCAACACATAATCCCCAGAGTGCTGTTGAGACCATGTTTGCAGTGCCACTTTAAGGGCTAAGGTGGGGTCAGTCGCAGGCGCTCCAGCGCCTTTACTACCATCTTCACTACCATTTTCACTACCATTTTCATCACTAAGGCTACGCCATTGCCACTGATGTACGGCGTAGTTAGCGTTAGCACTGTGTGGACGCTCATAAGATGGCACGTAGCGTGCCCCAAAAATTTCATCGATAGCCGCAACAATGGGTTCATTGCTGGCATCAAATAGGGTGAGACGATGAAACATAGGTACAACTCCTTAGCTGGGCTTAGCATTTTATCATTAGTGGGTTAGAATGGGGCTGATTTTACCTCTTCGACACTGTGCTGATTAACACCTAATGCCCAATAAAATTCTTTCTTTTAGACATTTAATGCAATCTCGCCTCACCTTAGTGCAAAAAACGGTGCTGTTGCTCATCGCCACTTTTTTGCTTGCTAGCGTATCTTTGGGGTTAATGACATACCAACATCTTAGCCAAGTGACGAGCCAACAGAACGCCTTTATCGGCCAAAAAATGGGCCAACAACTGGCGAGCTTAAGTGCTCCTTTGTTAGTCAAACAAGACTATATTAGTCTCAATGTCACCTTGGCAAAGCTCAGGCAACAAGGAGCCATTGTTGGAGCAGCAGTGTATGACGCAGACGGTCAAATGCTCGCAAAGACTGGTTTTTTGAACGATGCCAACTATCTAATTCTGCCTATAAAGCTAGATGAGCAAAATATTGGCAGCCTGCACTTACGCCATACCGATATAGATTTGCACCCCAGCCTCACTCAGTTAGTGCTCTTGTTATGGCCTACTGCAGGCCTTGGCCTACTGGCTTGCATTGTTTTTGGCTGGTGGTTCGGTGCCCGATTAGTCCAACCGTTGCACCAATTACACGAAGCCCAAGAGCAGCTATTGGAATATGGTAAAGCACAGCCCCTAGATGATGCTCGCCTGGATGAGTGGGGCATTATTAATTTGGGTTTCAACTCGATTAACGAAGAACGCTTACTGCATACTCAAACAGAACATCAATACGAATTGGAGATGCCTGCTGGTAAAGGTGTAGTTGCCGCAACTGAATATGACCAGCAAGACCACCAGCCAGAACTGGAGGCGCCTAACCAACAAGAACCGTTTAATCATGAACTGCACAATTTGGCTCGTGAATTATCCTCAGGACCGCTATTAGGTGACCTAGGCGATCCTTTATTTGCCCCCAAACTGACCGCATTAAGTGCGACCGATGAACACCATTTACCCATCTTCACTATGGATGACTTACGTAATAGCGATAACTCCACACCCTTGCGACCTACGCCCATTCCTGAGGATACTGCAGACTCATTAACCCAGCCAACGCCCCCTCTTGAACCTGAGACCACTAGCGCCCCCCCAACAGCGACTCGCGCCCCTTTGCACGATGACCCATTGGTAAGCTTGTTCTATATCAACGTCAATACTCGGGACCAAGGGCCCATGGAAGCCGCTGAAAAACACCTGCTACTTAAATCCTACCAACGGCTAGTGGATCAAGTGTGTGCAATTTATGGGGGAACCATTGAAACAGAAGACAACCACGATGTGTTGGTCACCTTTGACAAGCCCCATGAGCACATGACCCATTGTGTCAACGCCCTTTGCGCTGCGCAGTTTTTCTTCGGTCTTTATAAGGCTTTTAATACCGAGCGGGCGGCCAGTGGTAAGACCAGCTTAAATATTCAAATTGTGGTTCACACGGGCAATTTAGAAGACTTAAGCAAACTCACTGAAGCAGCAGCAGAGTTGTCTCGTCGTGAACGGCAAGACCATATGGTCATCAGCCGCCAGGTCGCCTACCACCCAGAATTACAACAACGGGTATTGCAAGCTAACAACTGCACGCCATTAGCCAGTGGGGCGGTGAGCTTGGCCCGTTTAAGCAGCGATTACCAAGATTTATTAGACATGCAAATCAGCCACTTTAGCCCAGCACCTTAAGCACTGGGTAAAGAGGCGGACTAGGCGGTTGGGTCGATCGGCCCGGTGTTCACCGCAACGGGTGTTTTGCCCTCAACGGCCAGACTATCGACATTTTGGAAGCCCCTCGGTAGTTTATTACCCCGACGGCCCCGCTCACCACGATAATGAACTAAATCAGACGCCTTCAAACGCAGGTAGCGTTTACCAGAATGCACTAATAGCTCACAGCTCTCGGTGACCAATGCGCACGCCACCATAAACTCTTCTCGGCTAGCCACGCGAGTGGCCGATATACTGATAATCTTATTACCCTTACCGCGTGCCAGCTGGGGTAAATCTTGTAGTGGGAAGACTAGCATTCGACCTTCATTACTCACAGCCACCAACCAGGTGTCTTCCATCTTGGCAATATGTTGAGGCGTAATAATCTTAGCGCCCTTGGGCACCGACATGGCAGCCTTGCCAGCTTTATTTTTACTGAGCAAGTCTTCAAAGGTGGCAATGAAGCCATAACCTGCGTCTGTGCTCATCAGCAATAATTGATCCACCGTGGCACTAACCGCCGTAGAAAACTGCACCCCACTAGGTGCATTAAATCGACCACTTAATGGCTCACCTTGCCCTCGGGCAGAGGGCAAGGTATGGGCCTCTAGTGAATAACTGCGGCCACCTTCATCAAGGAAGGCAACACTTTGATTACTTCTAGCTTGCACCATAAGCAAAAAGTCATCGCCTGATTTATAGCTCATGTTAGACGGGTCTATATCGTGGCCTTTGGCGCCCCGAACCCAGCCTTGTTTAGACAGCACCACAGTCACAGGCTCAGTGGTCAGCAGGTCGCGCTCTGACAGCGCTTTAGCTTCTTGACGCAACACCATAGGTGAACGGCGATCGTCACCAAAGGCTTCAGCATCGGCTATTAGTTCACGCTTTATGAGGGTTTTTAAACGCGCCTTAGAACTCAGCAACAACTCTAATTTTTGCCGCTCAGTGGCTAGCTCATCTTGCTCAGCTTGAATACGATGCTGCTCTAGTCGCGCTAAATGGCGCAGTTTTAAATCTAAAATGGCATCAGCTTGGCGATCGGATAAGTCAAATCGCTGCATCAGTACTGGTTTGGGTTTTTCTTGTTCGCGAATAATGGCGATAATTTCGTCAATATTGAGATACGCAATTAACAAACCTTCTAATAGGTGCAACCGCTCTAGCACTTTATCTAAACGATGCTGCAAACGGCGTGTCACCGTTTCCATGCGAAACGACAACCACTCTGTCAAAATAGTACTTAAGCCTTTAACTTGGGGTTTACCATCCACGCCAATGAGGTTTAAGTTAACTCGATAAGAACGTTCTAGATCTGTGGTAGCAAACAAGTGGCTTAATAGCTGCTGTGTATCTACCCGATTTGAACGCGGCACAATCACCAAACGAGTGGGCTTTTCATGATCTGATTCATCACGTAAATCTGCCACCATGGGCAACTTTTTCGCCTGCATTTGCGCCGCAATTTGCTCTAATATGCGGGCGCCAGACACCTGATAAGGCAATGCGGTAATAACGATGTCACCATCTTCATATTCCACCAC
This sequence comes from uncultured Pseudomonadales bacterium, assembly GCA_963925635.1. GTDB lineage: Bacteria > Pseudomonadota > Gammaproteobacteria > Pseudomonadales > Balneatricaceae > Njordibacter. Next base: position 37,097 of record CAWUTT010000004.1, read on the forward strand.
CGCGCGCATACGAATACTGCCACGTCCAGTTTTGTACATCTGCAGCAGGTCACTGCGTGGGCTGATTATCTCTGCCGTAGTGGGCATGTCAGGCCCTTGTACAAATTCAAACAATTGCTCCGTAGTGGCACCAGGATTGTCTAGTAAATGAATACAAGCCGACACCACTTCACGCAAGTTGTGTGGTGGAATGTCGGTGGCCATACCCACTGCGATACCAGTGGCCCCGTTAAGTAGGACGTTAGGCACACGGGCTGGTAGCACTAAAGGTTCTTGTAGTGTGCCGTCGAAGTTATGACCCCAATCTACCGTACCCTGCCCTAGCTCACCCAGCAATACATCGGCATAACTTGTGAGTTTGGCCTCTGTGTAGCGCATAGCGGCAAACGATTTTGGGTCATCTGCAGACCCCCAGTTACCTTGGCCGTCAACCAAGGTGTAACGGTAAGAAAAAGTTTGAGCCATGTGCACCATGGCCTCGTAGCAGGCACTATCACCATGGGGGTGAAACTTACCCAATACGTCGCCAATAGTACGCGCTGATTTTTTATACTTAGCCGAGGTTTTTAAACCTAATTCAGACATTGCATAAATTATTCGCCTTTGTACTGGCTTTAGACCATCACCAATGTGAGGCAATGCCCGGTCTAAAATGACATACATGGAATAATCTAAATACGCTTTTTCTGTATATTCTTTGAGAGGTAGACGCTCGACGCCTTCATCAATGGGGATGACACCAGACATAAGAAGGAAGATCCTTATTTAGTGCAGCTTGTGGCAACCACACTCATGGGTAAAGCTATAATTTAAGCTCGAGTATACCGCAAAAAATGCTTAGGTGAAGTTCATATAACTATTTATCGAATCAATCCGGCTTATGCACTGACTTGCTGCCATATCGCCGTGTTTTTGGTTACTATTTAACCACTAATCGGTTATAATAGTGTCACTGAAAACCACCCCCATGATGATTTGTGTCGACATTGATCGTTTTATTCACAAGCCGTCAGACCAGCAAGGCAGGGCCGCCAGAGCCTACCTTACAATAATTTGTTGAGTCATTGATTTTCATAGGAAAATTTTAACTTTTAATCTCTAAGGAGAAAAATTATGTCTCAACACACCACGCTTATGGAAATGGGCATCACCAGCTTTGAATCTATTAGCAAATACACCCTGCGCCAGGAAGGCGACTTTGATATCCTCAAAATTTACTACAAGCGCGAAAAAGGCTCGTTTTTGCCCCGCAGTAAGAAATTTCGCTTTGGTCGTGCTACCCGCACGGTAATGGTCGACTCTGGGCGCCAGCAATGGCAAGAAGTGAGTGAAATCTCTCCCTTCCTACTGCGGGCGCTGACTGAGCTCAATAAGCTCGCCCATGAAGAGAAGAAAGTAGTGGATAGTAAAGAAGCCATTACTGAGAATCTCATCCACCTAGAACGCATAATGACTGAAAAGTTAGCGGAGATTCGGGCCCAGCTCGACCGCTTATAAACCTCTAGGCCAATTAAAAAACCGCACTGGCGAAAGCCAGCTGCGGTTTTTTTATGCGCGTCTGCGGCGTTATACTGCTAAGCCAGTTACTCAGCTAGCAACAAACTCAACCTATAGAAAGGTCATTACTCCTCCACTAAAGGTAAACGCGTGCTGGCTAAACTCTGCTTAATGGTTTTTAAGTGTTCATGAAAATCTTCCCCGCGACGCAATATAACTCCAGTAGCCAGTACGTCGATCAAGGTGAGCTGGATGGTACGAGATTGCATAGGCATATACACGTCGGTATCTTCTGGCGCCTCAACACCTAACACCAAAGTCGCTTGCTGGGCCAAAGGTGAACCGATGGCCGTCACTGCAATGACCACTGCACCTGCAGCACGACCAATGCGAGCCACCTCTACCATTTCTTTGGTGCGGCCAGTAAAGGACAATAGTACCAACACATCACCCCGTTTGCAGGCCGCAGCCATCATGCGCATCATCAGCGAATCATTATGCGCCACAACCGGAATATTGAAACGAAAAAACTTGTGGAGCGCATCTTGAGCGACCGCACCTGAAGCACCCATGCCACAAAAACATATCTGCTGAGCTTGACTTAAGTAATCCACAGCTCGCTCAATAGCTTTGCTGTCAACTTGCTGCCTGGCGGCATCTAAACTGACCATGGTACTGGTAAATATTTTGTCTGTGTATTGGGCTGCAGTGTCATTTTGATTGACACTTTGGCTCACATAGGGCGTACCACGCGCCATACTTTGAGCCAGTTCTAATTTGAAGTCTGGGTAACCCTTAAGCCCAAAACTGCGACACATGCGATTAACCGTAGGTTCACTCACTTGAGCTAACTCTGCCAAAGCCGCAATACTCATGCGAGTTGCCGATTGCGGATCAGCCACAATCACTTGCACAACTTTACGCTCAGATCGATTGAGCTGCTCCTGCTGGGTAGATAGGCGTTGAAGTAAATTGCTGTTAATGGTCATAGTAAGATCAGATTTAGGTGATTAATTAATATTATGTCCGTAATATTACCAACATTTTATATATTTTTGTGACTTTTATTTAGATTTAAGAGTATTATTACCAGTCTAATTTACACAAAAGGGTTTTTTGAACATGTCAGACAGTCACTCGTTAGGTGAGCATACAACAGCGAACGGCCTATTAAGCCATAGTTTTGTATTGTTTGGCGCATTAGGTGATTTATCACTTCGCAAACTGATGCCTGCCCTCTACCAACTCGACCACGCTCAACTTTTGAGCGAAGACTTAAACATCATGGCTGTAGCTCGCAGCGTCCTAAGTATCGACCAACTAAAGCAGCGCATTGAGCATACCCTAATCCAATACCTAGGCGCAGATCAACTGGACGCGCATTCATTGTCACGGTTTTTACAACGCCTAAACTACTGCCAAGTGGATCTTACCCAAGCGGCTGATTACATAGCACTGCAGCAAAAGCTGGTCTCTTGGCACCCTCAGATTACCTACTACCTAGCCACACCACCCGGCCTATATAGCGATATATGTCAGCACTTACACAGCGCTAATGCGATCAACCCACAGAGTCGCATTGTAGTGGAAAAACCCATCGGCCATGACCTTGCTTCATCAAAAGTGATCAACGACAAGCTGGCTTTATATTTTGCAGAACAACAGATTTTCCGCATCGACCACTATTTAGGTAAAGAAACCGTACAAAACTTGATTGCACTGCGCTTTGCCAACCCGCTATTTGAGAACCAATGGAATCACCAATACATCGATTATGTAGAAATTAGTGTCGCCGAAGACGTAGGCATTGAGGGCCGATGGGGGTATTTTGATAAAGCGGGTCAAATGCGAGACATGGTTCAAAACCACCTGCTCCAACTACTTTGCATGGTGGCAATGGATCCACCGTCTCAACTTGATGCTAATAGTATCCGTGACGAAAAGGTCAAGGTATTACGCGCATTGCAGCCCATCGAACCAGCAAAAATAGCGACTCACCTAATATTGGGACAGTATACCGATGGCCAGTTTCAGCAACAGCCAGCGCCCGGTTACCTAAACGAAGACGACGCTAACACCAGCAGCGATACGGAAACATTTATTGCCCTGCGTGCAGATATTTCTAATTGGCGCTGGACTGGCACCCCTTTCTACTTGCGCACAGGCAAGCGCATGGCCAGCAAAGTCACAGAGATCATTATTCATTATAAATCCAACAGCCATTATATCTTTGACCCAGATCAAGCCAACATTGCACAAAACCAACTTGTCATCCGGCTACAGCCTTATGAAGGTATTTCTTTACAGGTGCTGACCAAAGAACAAGGCATCGGTAAACAAATGCAGCTGCGCCGCGATCCGTTACATTTAGACTTTGCCCAAACCCAATCTGAAGCGCGTATTCCAGACGCTTATGAGCGGCTATTACTAGAAGCTCTCAAGGGCAACCAAAGCTTATTTGTACGCCGCGATGAGGTCGAGCTTGCGTGGCAGTGGTGCGACCAAGTGCGTCAAGCTTGGCACAGTGCCGAGCTTCCCCTTGAAGATTACCCTGCAGGAACTAATGGGCCACAACAGGCCTGCAACATGATAGAAACCCACGGACATCGATGGTATGAAGACTGCTAGACCAGAATTTCTTGCACCCAACACACAATGGATCCACTGCGAAAACTCAACATTACTTGCACTTTCTTTGGCTCAAAAAATAGCCCAACAATTAGCCCAAGCGCTAGCTGTTCAGCCAAGAGCAAGCCTTGCAGTTTCCGGTGGCCGCACACCATTAGCCATGTTGAAACAGCTCAGCTTACAGCAGTTAGATTGGCATCGAGTGGACATTACCCTGGCTGACGAACGCTGGGTAGACGAGCACAGCTCATTTAGTAATGCTGCGCTGCTGCGTTCAAGTTTATTGCAAAACAATGCCACGAGCGCCACTTTTTTTCCATTATTCAACCAACAAGGCAGTGCTCACTTGGGTCAAAAAGACTGCCAAACTGCCCTTGAAGGCATGCAATGGCCCCTGGACGTGTTGGTTCTGGGCATGGGAAATGATGGCCATACTGCCTCATTATTCCCCCATTGTCCCCACCTTGATGAGGCTTTGGCTGCGCCCCTATCACAACACTGCATTAGTACTCAGGCCCCCGTTGAACCCACCCAACGCATGTCTTTAACCGGACCTACCTTACTCAACGCTCGACACAAACACTTGCACATCGAGGGCCCAGAAAAGCAACGGATTTTGCAACAGGCAATAACCCTAGCAGACCCTCTTAACATGCCTATTTTTGCAGTATTAGAAACCCCACTAACTATTCACTGGTGTCCATAAATGTCTTCAACCGACCAACGAGGCAGTAACCAAAGCCAACTCATGCGTGCCAATACTGCCCGTATAGACAGCATTTGTGAGAGTGCGCCGGTAATCCCTGTACTCACGCTAGAAAACCCAGAGCAAGCCTTAGGCATTTGCAGTGCACTGGTTAAGGGTGGCCTCAATGTGTTAGAAATCACGCTGCGCAGCGAGTACGGCTTAAGCGCCATTAAACAACTCAAGCAGGCGCTACCCGAAGCCATTATTGGTGCTGGCACTGTACTTACACCAGAACAATATGAGGCCTGTGTTGCAGCCGGGGCTGATTTTATTGTGAGCCCAGGTTTTACCGCAGAACTTTTACTCCACGGCAGCCAAAGCGAAGTACCATTATTACCCGGCATCGCCAGTGTCAGCGAAGCCATGGAAGCTATGGCATTAGGCTATCGACGGTTTAAACTCTTTCCTGCGGCAGTAGTGGGTGGTACTAGCTTTTTAAAGGCCATTGGAGGCCCTATTAGTGAACTCAAGTTTTGCCCAACGGGGGGCATTAAGCCAACGAATGCAGCAGACTACCTGGCCTTAAGTAACGTGATGTGTGTAGGGGGTACCTGGCTCACTCCAGCAGCGCTAGTGGAGCAAGGCGATTGGCAAGCAATAGAGGCATTAGCTAGACAGGCTGCTGAACTGGCAGCAACCTAGCCACTAATCGCGAGAGTCCTTAAAATAATCAATCAAGGCATTGGTAGAGTCATCGTGAAGATGGCCTGCCTCGCCTTCAATTTCTTGTAAGATACCCTTAGCAAGGGTTTTGCCTAACTCAACTCCCCATTGATCAAAAGAACACAGATCCCAAATGACTCCTTGGGCAAATATCTTGTGTTCATAGAGGGCAATTAGGGCCCCCAAGTTTCTTGGGTCTACCTGTTTAAGCAACAAGGTGTTACTAGGTCGATTGCCTTGGTGAACCTTATGGGGCAACAGCTTTTCAATTGCCTGCGGATCTAAACCTTGAGCCTGCAATTGACCTTCAACTTCTGCCGCATTGATACCATTCATTAAGGCTTCAGTCTGGGCAAAGAAATTGGCCATAAGGTTTTCATGATGACCTTTAACGGGAGTAGAACTCGCTAAAGAGCCAATAAAATCTGCTGGCACGATGACGTTACCCTGGTGCAACAATTGATAAAATGCATGCTGCCCGTCAATGCCTAACTGCCCCCAAACAACAGAGGCCGTGTGATAACCCACTGCATTACCTTGGCGGTCCACATGTTTACCATTACTCTCCATATCCGCCTGCTGAATATAGGCAGTAAAGGTAGATAAGGGTTGATCGTAAGGCAAGATGACATGACTTTGAGCCCCATGCAGCAGTCCATTCCAAATACTCACTAGAGCCATAACCGTAGGCATGTTTTCTGGTGCTGGCGCATCTCTAAAGTGACGATCCATGTCATGGGCGCCGGTTAACAACTCTTCGAACCTGTCAAACCCCAGATACAGCGCAATGGGCAAACCAATGGCCGACCAAATAGAATATCGACCACCCACCCAATCCCACATAGAGAACATAAACTCTCTATCAATACCAAAGTCTTGCACCGCTTCAGTGTTGGATGATACGGCCACAAAGTGGTGTTGTACTGCGCGCTCATCAAAAGCCGACGCCATGAGCCAATTGCGTGCCGTTTGAGCATTGGTCATGGTTTCACTGGTGGTAAAGGTTTTAGATGCCACCACAAACAAGACTTGCTCAGCCTTAAGTGGGCGTAAAATTTCAGCAATTTCCACACCATCTACATTAGAAATAAAGTGCACTCGAATGGTCGAATCTGCGTACGAACGTAACGCCTGAGTGACCATTTTAGGGCCTAAATTAGACCCCCCAATACCAATATTAACTACATCAGTAATACGCTTACCCGAGTAACCATGCCACTCACCACTGCGCACTTTTTCAACAAAGCCGCGCATATGGGCTAATTCTTTATTGATCAAATCCATCACGTTGATGTGATCAACGTACACCGGCGCGTTACTGCGGTTACGCAGAGCTGTATGTAATACCGCACGATCTTCGGTGGTATTAATTTTCTCACCTCGGTACATACGCTCTATGGAAGCAGCTAAGTCCATGTCTTCAGCCAAACCAAATAATGCCTGCATGATTTCAGGGGTTAGACAATTCTTGGAGTAGTCCAGCAATAGGTTAGGTAATTGGATAGAGTAAGTGTTAAACCGATTACCCTCACGAGCAAACAATTCTCGCAGGTGCGTGCTGCGGTATTGCACTGCCAGTTGCTGCAAGTTTTTCCAGTGTTCGGATTTTTCAAGTTGTAACATCTTAGCGTCCTGATTCATGTTGTAAAGCGATGGCTGCACCTTGCAAGCCTGGTTGCTCAGCCGTACAAAGGAAAATAGGGATCTGCTGCAAATAGGTCGAGGTCCGGCCCTTGTCAATGAAACTCTGATTGAACGTGCTCGCTAAAAGAAAGTCATACATGCGTGGTAAAATGCCACCCGTCAAATAAACCCCACCCACTGCACCAAACATCAAAGCACCGTTAGCCACAGCATTACCCAGCATGTCACAAAAAATATGTAACGTTTGTTGCGCCAAGTCGTCAGGTGTTGCCAGCTGAGCTTGCTGTAAAATGTCAGCAGGGCTTGTTAGGCGCGGCGCAGTGGCGTTGGTGTGAGCCACCGCAGCATATAGATCCATCATACCTGAACCCGATAACAAACGTTCCGTTGAGACATGGCCATACTGGCGCCACATGAAAGCCAGTATTTCGGACTGCAGCTGATTGGCTGGTGCAAAGCTCACATGACCACCCTCACCCATGACGGGTAACCAGCCCTGATCATGGGCAATCAATCCTGCAACACCTATGCCAGTACCGGGACCCATCACCAGTCGATTACCCCGAGCTTCACTTTGGCCCGGCTTCACAAGCAATAGTTGCTCAGGGGTAATCTCTGACATCGCCCAAGCTTGGGCGGTAAAGTCATTAACCCACAGGGTCTCAACTTTAAGGGCAGCATTGACTTGGGCTTTGTTAACCCGCCAATGATTGTTAGCCAGGGAAAATTCTGGTAGATGCACGGTACCTGCTATAGCAATACAAGCTTTGCTAATTAAACCCACCGCGTTGGCACTGGCGAGGTAATCCGCCACAGCGGTTTGTAAGTTGGGGTAATCTGCACAGGCTAACACCTTAATACGCAGCAGTTCTGGCGAACTGCCGTGTGTTAAAGCAAAACGAGCATTGGTGGCACCAATGTCGGCGACTAGGTCATATTTAGACATAGGTATTAATTTCTCTTGTAGTGCAGCACCCATTTAGGAACAAACACTTGCTCCCAGTTCAGCGCTAGTCACCTGCTGCCGCAAGTTGGATAACAATTCTCGGCCCATGCCGTATGTCTCCGTCTGCGCCTGCTGAGCCGCCGGTCTAGCTTGTAGAACGTGATCATCTACTAATAATTCTAAGCTCCCATTATGGCAGTCTAGGCGCAATAAATCCCCATTTTCTATCTTACTGATTAAGCCGCCTGCTTTAGCCTCTGGATGAAGATGTATAGCAGCCGGTACTTTGCCCGACGCACCCGACATACGACCATCAGTGACTAGGGCCACGTTAAAGCCTCGATCTTGCAAGACCCCCAGATAGGGTGTCAATTTATGTAATTCTGGCATACCGCAGGCTTGAGGGCCTTGAAAGCGCAGCACTGCAATAAGGTCGCGTTCCAATTCCCCGCGTTTAAACGCCTCTTCAAAGCCTGCTTGTGAATCAAACACGATAGCCTTGGCCTCAACGAGCCAGTGTTCTGGTTTAACGGCAGACACCTTGGCCACACTGCGGCCTAAATTACCCTGCAAAGTCACCATGCCCCCAGTTTTTGAAAAGGGTGCAGAGACGCTGGTCAGCACTTCAAGGTCAGCACTATGTTCTGGTGCCGGTTGCCAAACTAACTTACCCGACAGTAATTTTGGTTCCTGACAGTATTGGTTTAAGCCATGGCCCATAATGGTTTCCACGTCTTCATGCAGGAAGCCCCCATGTAAAAGGGTTTTAATTAAATAGGGTACACCACCCGCACTATGGAAAACGTTAATGTCGGCTTGTCCATTGGGATAGATGCGCGTCAAACTGGGCACTACGCTAGACAGCACAGCAAAGTCATCCCAGTTAATAATAATGCCTGCAGCCTTGGCAATGGCAATCAGGTGTATGGTGTGGTTGGTAGAACCGCCAGTAGCCAACAAAGCCACTATGGCATTCACCATGGTTTTTTCAGAAACGATTTGAGCCATATTCTGCTGCTGCGAAGAATGGGTTAATCTAACGGCTTGCTGGGCTGCATAACGGGTTAATGCGTCGCGGAACTCACCATCAGGAGGTACAAACGAAGCCCCTGGTAGATGCAAGCCCATGACTTCCATTAATAATTGGTTACTATTCGCTGTGCCATAAAATGTGCATGTGCCGGCACTATGATAAGACTCAGATTCGCATGCCAATAATTCATCACGACCCACTTTACCTTCGGCATACAGTTGACGGATGCGCGCCTTTTCCGGATTAGGCAAACCCGAAGACATTGGCCCTGCTGGTATAAACACAACGGGAAGGTGACCAAAGCTCAGTGCACCTATTAATAAACCAGGGACAATTTTGTCACACACACCTAGACACAATATTGCATCAAACATGTTGTGAGACAATGCCACAGCCGTCGACATGGCAATAATATCTCGACTAAATAAGCTCAACTCCATGCCTGGCTGGCCTTGAGTAACGCCATCACACATGGCTGGCACTCCCCCAGCAAACTGGGCCACACTGCCCATTTCCCTCACCGCCTGCTTAATAATTTGAGGAAAACGCTCAAAAGGCTGATGCGCTGAAAGCATATCGTTATAGGACGAGACAATAGCCACGTTGACCTCGTCCATCATGGTTAAACGGTCTTTATCAGGTTGAGGGCACGCTGCAAATCCGTGGGCCAAATTACCACACGAAAGGTTAGAGCGACTCACTATGGTGCCTTTAGCGGCATCAATGCGCTGCAAGTAATCACCCCGGGATGCACGACTACGCTCAATAATTGCTTGGGTTACCTGCGCGACTTTACTGTGCATGACACCATTCATAATAAATTCCCTTCTTACTTAACTTTATTACGTAATATTAACAAATATATGCCCTATCTGGAACACAAATAAATCAATTTAATTGATTTAGTGCAATAATGTTAGTAATATTACTACAAAATAAGTTGGGAGAATTACATGAGCATCCGCATCGCTATCAACGGCTTTGGCCGCATTGGCCGCAACATCGTCCGCGCTATTTATGAGAACGGCCCCACTAATTATCAACAGGATTTTGAGATTGTTGCCATCAATGACCTAGGCAGCCCACAAATCAACGCCCATTTACTGCAGTTTGACAGCGTCCATGGCCGCTTTAATGGCCAAGTGGAGCACGATGATGAGTATTTATACATCAATCAAGACAAGGTTAAACTTTTCCAACAAAGGGACCCAAGGCAACTTCCCTGGAAGGCATTAAACATAGATATAGTGCTTGAATGCACTGGCTTATTTACCCATCGCAAAGATGCCCAAGCCCATATCGATGCCGGTGCACACAAGGTATTAATCTCTGCCCCCGGACAAGAGTTAGACGCCACTATTGTTTACGGTGTCAATGAGCATACGCTCACGGGACAAGAGCGCATCATCTCCAACGCCTCTTGCACCACTAACTGCCTTGCGCCACTGGCTAAAATACTGGATCAAGCGGTGGGCATCAAGCAAGGACAAATGACCACCATTCACGCCTATACCAACGATCAGTTACTGACCGATGGCATGCATAGCGATTTATACCGAGCTCGCTCTGCTACCAGCTCCATGATTCCCACCAAAACGGGCGCGGCAGCGGCGGTTGGTTTGGTCTTACCTCAACTCAATGGCCGCTTAGATGGTATGGCCATTCGCGTCCCCACCATTAATGTTTCACTGGTTGATCTTACTTTTGTGGCCAGCAAAGAAACGAGCACCAAAGACATTAACCTCTATGTCAAAGAGGCTATTACTAACGACCCTCAACTTAACTATATTATGGACTACGTGAGCCAACCCTTAGTGTCTATCGATTTTAACCATAGTGCTAAGTCTTGTAGTTTTGATGCTAATCACACTCGAGCTCAAGGCAGTTTGGTTAAAGTAATGGCTTGGTATGACAATGAATGGGGCTTTAGCAATAGAATGCTGGACACTAGCCTAGCCCTAATGCAACATTAACCCCTAGCTGACATACAACAGCTGAAGCACCCCTCATTACCAAGCAATAGAGTTTTATATTATGCAATTACGACGTACTAAAATTGTCGCTACTTTAGGCCCTGCCACGAGTAGCCCAGAAGTTCTCAAAAGTATTATTGCAGCGGGTACCGACGTCGTAAGGCTTAATTTTTCGCACGGCAGTCCAGCGGATCATAAACAACGAGCCGAAACAGTGCTCCAAGCCGCCAAAGAAGTCGGCCGCCACGTTGCCTTACTGGCAGATTTACAAGGCCCTAAAGTTCGCGTCGCTCGCTTTACCAACAACAAGGTACAGTTACACGAAGGTCAGGATTTTTTACTAGACCCTTCTATGGACCTAGAATCGGGCACTGAAAAGGCCGTGGGTTTGGACTTTCCTGAATTAGGCAAAGACCTCCATGCCGATGACATTCTACTGTTAGATGATGGACGCATAGTGCTTAAGGTGCTGCGCGTAAGCGAAGATAAAGTATATACTCGAGTTGAAATCGGTGGCCCATTATCAAACAATAAAGGCATCAACTTACAAGGTGGTGGTTTATCTGCACCGGCATTAACAGATAAAGACCGTGCCGACCTCATTACTGCTGCAGAAATTGGCGTAGACTACATCGCCATTTCCTTCGTGCGCAATGCAGAAGACATGCATGAAGCAAGAGCCTTACTTGAGCAAGCCAACAGCAAAGCCAGCTTAATTGCCAAAATAGAGCGCGCCGAAGCCATAGACCCGATCATCCTTGAAGGCATTATTGAAGCCTCTGAAGGAGTCATGGTGGCCCGAGGGGACCTCGCTGTAGAAATTGGTGATGCTCTGTTAGTCGGTGTGCAAAAAGACATTATTAAGCACACACGCCGTCTTAACCGTATCGTTATTACCGCCACACAAATGATGGAATCTATGATCACCAGCCCCATGCCTACCCGTGCAGAGGTATCTGACGTGGCCAACGCCGTAATGGACGGCACTGATGCAGTCATGCTGTCGGCTGAAACTGCAGTGGGCGACTTCCCAGCTCAGACCGTAGAGGCCATGGCAAGAGTTTGCTTAGGTGCCGAGCAACACAGGAACGCTTACCGATCATCACATCGGCTTGATATAACGGTGCACAGTATTGACGAAAGCGTGGCTTTGAGCGCCATGTATGCAGCCAATCACCTTGAAGGCGTGAAAGCCATTATCTGTATGACCCAGACGGGCAAAACACCCCTACTGATGTCACGCATACGCTCAGGCATCCCCATCTTTGCCTTTACCCCTCAAGCCGAAACACAGCGTCGAGTATGCCTATACCGGGGAGTGATTACTCACCCCTTCGATTCCGAAGTATTAGATAACTCGGAGGTCAACCATATTGCCGTGGAGCAACTTAGAGAATTAGGCGTCGTTGAAGACGGTGATATTGTACTGATTACCAAAGGCGATTATGTGAAAGCCCACGGCGGCACGAATACGCTAAAGGTAGTGCGCGTGGGCAATCGTATTCAGTAACACCTGGGCCTATATTATTGGTTCAGTCTAAACGCCACAAACAGTGGCCTTCCCTCACGCACAATACGCAGCGAAATTGAACGCTGCGTGGGCAAGGCTGCTGCCAACTCAACAAACTGCTGGACACTAGTAATAGGCTGATTGGCCATACTAGTAATGACATCTCCAGCTTTTAAACCCAATTCCTGAGCTACCCCAGCATCCACTGTTGCAATGTCTACCCCACTGCGCATACCTAAAGCCTTTGCCTTTTCGGCTGATAAGGTGACTACGCGTAAGCCCATGCGCTTGACATACTTGCCTGGTTCAGTAGCGCTCATAGCCGCCATATTTTTAGGTAGGCGTCCAATCATCACATCCACGTCTATACTTTCGCCATCTCTGACCAACTGGATAACCACAGAACGCTCTGGTGCTATAGCCCCTATAAAATGAGCCACTTGAGCAGACATAACGATTTCGTGGCCGTCGACTTGAGTGATAACGTCACCTGACTGCAGGCCTGCCTCTTGGGCGGGGCTATCATCAAACACCTGGGCAATTAACGCCCCTGAAGCTTTATCTAAACCGAACGATTCAGCCAGGTCTTGACTCACTTCTTGAATCTGCACACCCAACCAACCTCGCGCCACCTCACCTGTCGCTCTTAACTGAGCCACTACTGATATGGCTGTGTTGCTAGGAATAGCAAAACTTAGGCCCATGAAGCCACCCGAACGGGTATAGATTTGTGAGTTAATACCCACTACTTCACCGTCTAAATTAAACAAAGGCCCACCTGAATTACCCGGGTTGATGGCAACGTCTGTTTGAATAAAGGGTACATAAGTTTCTGAGCGCAAACTTCTGCCTATGGCACTCACAATACCTGCCGTGACCGAATAGTCAAACCCAAAAGGAGACCCAATAGCCAGTACCCACTCACCCACTTTGAGCTTATCTGAGTCTGCCATCTTCAGGTAGGGCAAATCTTCTCCATCAATTTTTAATAAAGCCAGATCAGAACGTGGGTCAGAGCCAATCAGTTCTGCCTCCATCTCACGACGGTCATTCAAAGCAACAATGATTTTATCAGCGTCTTTTACCACATGATGATTGGTTAAAAGGTAGCCGTCTGCACTAATCAAGAAACCTGAACCCGATGAGCGCGCTTTGGGTGCCTGACCTTGCTGTGGTGATTTTTGTTGAGGAAACTGACGCTCAAAGAAATGTTTGAATATATCTGGTAACTGTTCTTGACCAGGAATTTCAAATTGTTTGCCTGACGGCCTTTGAGTAGCGGCACGGGAGGTGCTTATATTTACTACAGCCGGAGAGGCTTGCTCGACCAGTTGGGTGAAGTCTGGCAATCTTGCAGACCAGCTGAGACTCGACCAAAGCAAACTCACCAACAACGCTGCAGTCATTTTATAGTTTATGGATACTAGATGCGTCATAGCGCAATTCCTCTACTAGCTAAATTAATAGTCAACAGCATACGTTAGTTTTGCAGAGCCGGAGACGAGAAGAGTCGTGCTTTACACATTTTTGCAGTTAATTACATCCTTTAGCAGCGCTTTTCACGCTGAAAAAAATCAGACTGACGTAAAATGCAACTCTTGTACTTGCGGTGCACCTTGCTGGCGCAAAATGACTGGCTGCCACTGGTTAGAATTTAATACCGCTTCACTTTGACTATACCAACGTAAAAGCATTAAACCAGACCCTAAACCACATAATGCAGCTACCACTGCTGCAGGTTCAGAAACAGTCCACCACTGCGCCACCGCAGCAAATACCAACATCAATATTAAGGGCATAGCAAAGGTGAGCAAGCTGGCTTTTATAAAAGCTTTTTGAGGAATGCCCAGTACCACTTCATCGCCTACACTGAGAAGCATATCTCTCGGCACAGGCAGCTCAATACGCGAGCGCTTGCAGTTGGTGGCTTGGTTCATAAGACGTTGGCCGCAGCCGCCTTTCATACTGCAAGAATTACAGGTACTTAGGCGCAGGGTGTCGAGCCAGACCGAGGTCTGGTCAATGGCTTGGACATGAGCGACTTGCTCAATCATAGAATCTTGTGGGTTGGACATGATGCAGCCTTGCGCTCTTTCGAGGCATTTATTTAGGCTTGAATGATACCACAGAGCCAGCCACTTGCTCACCCTGCGCTAAACTTAATTGGCCGACTAAGGTCACAAATATCTGTTTACCATCGTCAGCCATCGACTGACCTAACACTAAGTTAGAGCCTGCAAAGGCGTGGCCTTCAGCAATAGTACGGCCATTTAGCGCTTCAATATAAAGGGTAAAGCTAGCATTTCCATCACTATAGGTCAGCACTTCTCTTGCGGCTTGGCCTGCCGTATCTAAACTGCGCTGAGTTAACACAAATCCTGCTGGCAAGGTTTCTACCACCCAGCCCGCTTGTGCAGCATTAAGCGCCTGCACTGGCGTTGGTAAACGTATAATGTTGTTAACGTTTTTAACTACCGGGCGGGATGAACCAGTGCTCGATAACGCAATACTGTTATTGCTATGCCTTGGCTCTAGTAAAACCACACCTTGCTGCGCAGGCATCACTTGGGGCTGCACCGCCACACCCACACGCTGGGCACCCAACACCATAACCATAGCCACACTTGCGGCTACCGCTAGACCAGCGACAGGTTGCCAGATACGATCGAACCTAGCTATATTTTTAGGCTTACTTGGTGCAATATGGGTATAAGTGGGCTCTGCCTCA
The DNA here is from genome assembly GCA_963925635.1 of uncultured Pseudomonadales bacterium. Taxonomy (GTDB): domain Bacteria; phylum Pseudomonadota; class Gammaproteobacteria; order Pseudomonadales; family Balneatricaceae; genus Njordibacter. The sequence continues at coordinate 52,467 of CAWUTT010000004.1, forward strand.
ATGGCCTGACGCACACGGTGCGCCAAATCTACAGTGAGTGATGCATCGCTTGCTTCACGTTTTAGGGCCGCGCTCGCTAGCTGATAGCGTGACCACTGCTGGCGTACTTGCTCATGGTCTTGACTGGCTTTAAGCACCCGCTGAAGCTCTAATGGCTGGGCGGCATCATCCATCACGGCTGATAATGATTCGCGTATTGACTCGGCATTGATCTGAGGGGCTGTCAAAATGTCATTTCCTAAGTTTAACTTACCCAAGTTGGACGCCAGTAGGCCCAATTGGTTCAATTTTATTTTTAATGGGATGAAGTAGCTCATTAATCATGGTTCATCAACTTAGCCACTTCTTTGTCTATGGCATCTCGGGCGCGAAATATGCGCGAACGCACAGTGCCCACAGGGCAATCCATCACTTCAGCAATTTGTTCATAACTCATGCCTTCAAATTCCCTCAAGGTTAATGCTGTCCTCAGATCATCTGGCAATTTCTCTAAAGTGGCAAACACTTTATCCTGTAATTGATCACGAGCCATAAGGTTTTCCGGGGTATCAACGTCTGCCATGACATCTGCACTGCCGTAATCACCATATTCATTAACTTCCACATCCACATCCGGTGGCCTGCGGTTACGGGCCACTAGGTAGTTTTTTGCGGTATTGATGGCAATCCTGTAAAGCCAAGTATAAAACTGGCTATCACCACGAAAATTAGCCAACGCGCGGTAGGCTTTAATAAACGCCTCTTGGCTTACATCCATGGCCTCGTGGTGATCTTTAACATAGCGACCGACTAAACTAATAATTTTATGCTGGTATTTAAGCACTAATAAATCGAAGGCTCGCTTATCCCCAGCTTGCACGCGCTCAACAAGCTGCTGGTCTGACAGGGTGGGTGCGGTCACAGCCTTTATATCAGGCACTTAAATTTCCTTATGCAGAAGACGATTCGTATGCAATTAAACAAGACTACAAGGGTACAACAGATTAGCCCGACTGGCACGGAATTCTAGCCCTAGTTGGCGAGTTAAACTATTATATTCTATGGTAATAATAGTTTAACCTTGCTGATGTCCGAGCTATAATAGGTTACCCGTCGCATAACTTAAGCCTCCCTATGCAACACGATTTTCAATACGATGTACTTATCATTGGTTCGGGCGCTGCTGGCCTAAGTTTAGGTTTACAGTTATCAGCCACCCGAAAAGTAGCTATTATTAGCAAAGACGAATTGGACGCTGGCGCTTCAGCAAAAGCCCAAGGTGGCATTGCAGCGGTATTAGACCAACAAGACCGTATCGACAACCACATCCAAGATACGCTTGTTGCGGGCGCCAACCTGGGTAATCCAGAAGCCATACAATTTACGGTAGAACAAGCCAAGGCCAGCATTGACTGGCTTATTGAACAACGAGTGCCCTTTACCGAGGACCAGGATGATGCCACGGGTTACCATTTAACCCAGGAAGGTGGCCACAGTCATCGACGCATTATTCATGCCGCAGACTGGACCGGGCTGGCAGTGACCAGCACGCTGATTGAGCGGGCAACGGAAGCAGAAAACTTAGAATTATTAAGCCACCAAGTCGCTATCGACTTAATCACCCATGCGAAGTTAGGCTTGCCCGGTAACCGCTGCATAGGTGCCTATGTATTGGATCAGAAAACGGGTCACGTGAATACCTTTAAGGCTCAGTGTGTCATTTTAGCAACCGGTGGCGCCAGTAAGGTTTACCTCTATACCAGCAACATAGACGGCTCATCAGGCGACGGCATTGCTATGGCTTGGCGAGCAGGCTGCCGATTGGCCAACATGGAGTTTAACCAATTTCATCCCACCTGCCTGTATCATTCAAAAGCCAAGTCATTTTTAATCTCTGAAGCCGTTCGTGGTGAAGGAGGCAAACTCGTGCTAGCTAATGGCGAGCCTTTTATGCACCGTTTTGATGAGCGTTTAGAGCTGGCTCCAAGAGATATTGTGGCCCGCGCCATAGACCATGAAATGAAAAGCCTTGGTGATGACTGTGTGTATTTAGACATCAGCCACCGGGGTAGAGAGTTTGTGCAATCTCACTTTCCCAATATTTACCAACGCTGCATGGACATTGGCATAGACATTGCCACCGATCCAATCCCTGTGGTTCCTGCGGCACATTATACCTGCGGCGGCATTATCACCAACCAAGATGGCATGACCGATATCGAAGGTCTTTACGCGGTCGGCGAGACGGCCTTTACCGGATTGCACGGTGCCAATCGTTTAGCGAGCAATTCACTACTGGAATGTTTTGTCTATGGCCATGCTGCAGCCAGGCATATAGAAACTAATTGGACCCAAAATACGTTGGGCAGTGCTATTCCAGCGTGGGATGAAAGCCAAGTTAAAGACTCCGACGAAGATGTTATTATTTCCCATAACTGGGAAGAGTTACGTCGTTTTATGTGGGATTATGTGGGCATTGTACGCACGGACAAACGGTTGCTTCGAGCGCAGCACCGCGTTGACCTACTGTTGAGTGAAATTAATGAGTTTTACAGCAATTACCGCATTAGTGCCGACCTCATTGAGCTGCGTAATTTAGCCTTGGTCGCGTCTATTATTATTCACAGCGCGCAACAACGCAAAGAGAGCCGAGGATTACACTACACCTTAGACTACCCTAAGTCTTTGCCCGTAGCCCGCAACACCATTTTGACACCGGCTAATTTTGATTGGCAATAGGTTGCTGGTTAGTCCAGCGGCCAAACACTCTAAGTTTACGCAGCCCCTCTGCTGGACCACTATCTGCCATCAGAGGCCACCAAAATTTACCCCCACCGCTCACGGCAACATGCAGGGTGATGAGGTGAGGGTTAAACGCAGACTTAGCCATAATCTGCCCCCTCACTTGCTGACCATTCCTTAGATAACAGCAGCATTGTTCTGGTGTCCAGCTAATAGCAACCACACTTGTGTTAGCTTTGAGCCAAGCGTAACGCCACACCCAGTAGCCTATGGTTAGGCCTACCAGTAGCGTGTAGGCGAGCACCCACCAAGAGTCGCCAAAAACACCTGCGCCGCACAGACTTAGCGCCAGCCAAACCATCATCGACCATCGAGTAAGATGGACTGACGCTTTAAGCTGGAACTTGGCTCGACTGAGCATAGTCTTTGACTTGCTTTACCATCGACGCTAATTCTTTATCATCACTAGTGGCATGACCCATAAACCAAGTAAATAAGTCTGGGTCTTGTTGACTGAGCAGACGCACGTAGACTTGTTGCTGATCTGCACTAATTAACGGCAGCGCATGAGCGGCAAATGGCCCTAGCAAAACGTCTAATTCCAACATACCGCGGCGACTATGCCAAACCTGTCGCTTTAATTCTGTTTTATTCAACATTGAATTCCTCCGTCTTAACCCCTACCATAGGTACTAGGCTATCATTTTAGCGCAAACCGTGAAAACATGCCCGTCAGGCATCCCTATTTAGATCATTTAACATTATGAAACATACCTATTTTAGCCCATTAGATCATTTTGGTAGCGTCAGCTTAACTGGCCCAGATGCACCAAAATTTTTACAAGGCCAAATCACTTGTGACGTCAATAAAGTCACCCAATCACAGGGCCAAGCAGGCGCTTACTGCACGCCTAAAGGCAATGTCATTGCCAACTTTGATCTAGTGACACATACCGACACTTTGTTACTTCACATGCCCTTAGGTATGGTGGAAGTTGTGCAAAAGGCCATGGCCAAATACATCGTATTTTCTAAAGCGGAACTCTCCGATAGCAGTAACGATTGGTGTCGTTTTGCCGTGTGGGGCGACGAGGCTAAAGAGTGTATTAAAGACGCTTTTGGCGCAGTGCCAGATCGTCAATTGAGTTGCGCTCAAGGGGCACACAGCTTAGTTTGGGGAACTCAATCAGCCGCTAGTGAATTTATTGCCTATTGTCGCCCAGAGGCCAAAGCACAGGTCATAGGGCTGCTAGAGCAGCGTGCCAGCTTAGCTGGTATGGATAAGTGGGAAGCGCTGCAAATCAATCAGGGGTTGATGTATGTGACTGCCGACATCAGTGACAGCTACGTACCACAGATGCTTAACCTGCAAGCGACGGGGGCTATCGATTTTAAAAAAGGCTGTTACACGGGTCAAGAAATTGTGGCTCGTATGCAGTATTTGGGCAAGCTCAAACGTCATTTATTTATCGGCCAAGTCAACACCAGTGAAGGCTTACACATAGGCCAACAAATTGACGCCAGTAAACGCAAAAATGTGGGGCGTATTACCAGTGCAGCGGCTAGCGGTGAAAACACTTACACCTTTACCGCAGTGATTAATCGGACGGAGGCAATGGAGGATGAGTTACACCTGCATGAACTCGACAACACTGCCATTTCTCTGTCGCCACTGCCCTATGAAATTGACCCACAAGTGTTCGAGCGCATTAAACTCTAAAATGTTAGCCACGGCTTCTCCACCAAAAAGTCATCATAGGATGATCCATGCCCACACCTACAACTGAACTGACTATATTGGGCAACGGCTACTGCGGTTCGAGGCTTTATGCAGGCTATGATGAAGCCACCATAACCAGCCGCACGCCTACCCACGACGACCAGCTCTATTTCAAATTAGATGACCCAGCGTCATGGCCTAACATTCCCTTCTCAAAATGTGTTTTGTGGACCTTTGCTTGTAACAACAGCCCTTTAGAAAAGCAATTTTTTAGCTTCCTAACACAACGTTGTGAACAGGTTTTTATTTACTCCACCAGCTCCGTTTACCAGCATAAGTTCTATGGCCAAATCATGGATGAAATGAGCGCCATTGATCACACTAAAAATCGAGCCATAGCCGAAGAAGACTATCGCCATCAGGGAGCTTGCCTACTCACCCTATGTGGCATTGTAGGACCTGACCGCAGTCCTATAAACTGGCTTGAAAAAGGGCGTATCAAGAACGCCAATAAAGCGGTTAATTTGATACATGTAGACGACATCGTCAGCATTACAAAAATTTTGCTACAACAAAACTTGCAGGGCCTCAGACTCAATCTAGCACCTGGAAAAACCTATTCATGGCGCGCCATTGCGCACACCATCAACTACAGTTTCTCGCCTGAGGCGCTGACTCAAGAAGCCTCTATGAAACTGGTAGCAAACACGCAATTATTGCAATACCTAAACAAGGACTACAGTTTCATCAACCCCATTCATTGAAGTCTATTCATCACTCACATGGGCTTGCACTCTGAGCCCATGTGACGCTGTTTTTAAGGCGCTTTAAGTGAATGAGATAGGTTTAACATTAAACTTGATGTGCGCTTTTGCGCCACGCCAGTATACGAGTAACGATAGCGATAGGCATGGCATTGAAAAAAATTAAGCTGCTCAATATAACCCGCATCAAGTCGCTGCCGTCTCGGAAGTGTTGCTTGTTACCCGCTAGGTAAGCTTGATAGCAATGGTTGGGGCCATCAAGGGGCAAGAAGGTATAATTAATGACCCACTCCAGTAAACGCCAATAATTTTGCATCGCAGGGCCAGCATGATGAGCGTTGTAACCCACTCGGGCAGAAATAGTAGAATCTGCATAACCACCGGCTAAGGCATTACCTAACTGATCGATGGCAATAAGCACAGAATAGAGCCAGCCCTGATACTTTGGTGTGTCTAGCATAATTAAACCCTTAATTAACCGAATGCTTAGCTTAGCAGGTTTCACAATAATTGAATTTGGCGCGCTTCTTTTAGTAGGGGTGTGCGCTGCCAATCGATAGGACTTAAGCCCTGCTCTGACAGATGAACATTAGCCTTAGAAAAATGACCACAGCCAAAGAAGCCGCGGTAGGCCGATAAAGGTGACGGGTGAACCGCTTGTAGAATCCAGTGTTTGTTGGTATCGATGAGGGCCGCCTTAGCTTGCGCAGGTTTGCCCCACAGCATAAACACCAGCCCTGAACTCTGTTCACTGAGGGTTCTAATAACGGCATCGGTAATAGCTTCCCAACCTTTGCCTTGGTGAGCACCAGCCTGGCTTTGGGCGACCGTGAGCACAGTATTCAATAGCAGCACCCCTTGCAGGGCCCATTGGCTTAAATCACCATGGGTAGACGTTTGAATGGCTAAGTCTGCTGTTAATTCTTTGAGTATATTACGCAATGATGGTGGCGTTTTAATGCCTTGATTAACAGAGAAACTCAAGCCATGAGCTTGAGGCTGACCTTGCTCCATACCATGGTATGGATCTTGACCCAAAATAACCACTTTGACTTGTTTGAAGGGGGTGAGCTTAAAGGCCTTAAACCAATGCTCTTGCAGGGGTAGAACCCCACCCTGCAACTCTAACTGAGTTTCGAGGAAGCTGGCTAAGGCCTCTGCTTGGGGGGTTTTTAAGCAGGGCTGCAACACCTTGAGCCAACCTTCATCTAGCTGTTCTAGGTGTGCATTTTGCCAAATTGAATGAGCCAATGCTTAACCAGAGGAGCTATTTAGCTTCAGGACGCATGTGTGGAAACAACAACACAACACGAATTGAAGGGGCATCGGTAAATAACATCACTAAACGGTCAATACCAATGCCTTCTCCTGCCGTAGGCGGCATACCGTACTCTAGGGCCGCAATGTAGTCTGCATCATAATGCATGGCTTCATCATCACCTGCATCTTTTTCGGCCACTTGGGCCAAGAAACGTTCGGCTTGATCTTCGGCATCATTAAGTTCTGAGAAACCGTTGGCAATCTCACGACCACCTACGAAAAACTCAAAACGATCAGTCACAAACGGATCGAGGTCGTTACGGCGAGCTAAAGGAGACACTTCAGCGGGGTAGTGGGTAATAAAGGTGGGTTGATCCAAACGATCTTCAACCGTTTTTTCAAAGATTTCAATTTGCACTTTACCTAAACCATAGTATGGCTTAAGGGGGATGCCAAGACCTTCGGCAATCGCTCTGGCACCCGCCTCGTCGGCCAACTGCTCAGGTTTAATATCAGGGTTGTAATGTAAGATCGAATCAAATACCGAGATGCGTGTAAACGGCTGGGCGAAGTCATATTCACTGCCCTGATAGGTGACTGTGCTATTACCCAATACAGACTCAGCAATATGGCGCAACATGCCTTCTGTTAAGTCCATTAGGTCACGGTAATCCGCATAGGACCAGTAGAACTCCAACATGGTGAATTCTGGATTATGGCGCGTAGAAAGGCCTTCGTTACGGAAATTACGGTTAATTTCAAACACCCGCTCAAAACCGCCTACCACTAACCGCTTAAGGTAGAGTTCTGGCGCCACTCTTAGGTACATATCACGGTCTAAGGCATTGTGATGGGTGATGAACGGCCGCGCCGATGCACCACCAGGGATCACCTGCATCATTGGGGTTTCTACTTCCATGAACTCACGGGAGATTAAATACTGGCGAATGGCTTCGACCACCCGCGTACGAATGATAAACGTGTTACGCGATTCTTCATTGACAATAAGGTCGACGTAACGCTGGCGATAGCGCATTTCTTGGTCTGCAAGACCATGGTGCTTATCAGGTAGCGGACGTAAGGCTTTAGTTAGTAACTGAGGATCAGACATATCGACAAACAGATCACCCTTGCCAGATTTTTGTAAAATACCCGCTACACCTACAATATCACCTAGGTCCCAGGTCTTGATTTCGGCTAACTGCTCAGGCGCCAAACCTTTGCGGTTGACATACAATTGGATACGGCCAGACACGTCTTGAATTTCCATAAACGCACCACGGTTGCGAATAATACGACCGGCAACTTTAACTGGCAGTGCCAAGGCTTCCAACTCAGGTTTATCTTTTTCACCATGGGCCTGCTGTAGGTCTTGGGCGTAGCTGTCACGGCGAAAATCATTAGGAAAGGCATTGCCTGCTTCTCTGCGTTTGGCTAATTTAGCACGACGCTCAGCAATCAATTTGTTGTCGTCTTGCATTAAACTTTCGTTGATATCATTCATAGGTCTAGGTTCTATCATTGGGTAATGTTGTTTTACTGGGCGGTTAATTGGGTGACCTTTAAAAACCAGCTTTTAAGCTGGCCACAATAAACTGGTCTAAATCACCATCCAATACTTTATCACAACCGCCGGTTTGTACGTTGGTCCGTAGGTCTTTAATGCGCTGATCATCGAGTACATAGGAGCAAATCTGGCTGCCCCACCCAATGTCAGATTTAGTGTCTTCTAGCGCTTGAGAGGCTTCTTGGCGCTTAAGCATCTCTTGCTCGTACAACTTGGCACGTAACTGTTTCATGGCTGAATCACGGTTTTGATGCTGCGAACGCTGATTCTGACACTGCACCACAATGCCCGAAGGCGCGTGGGTTAAGCGCACAGCAGAATCAGTTTTGTTGACATGCTGGCCACCCGCGCCACTGGCCCGGTAAGTGTCTACCCGCAAGTCTGCAGGATTGATCTCGATATCAATATTGTCATCAATTTCTGGCGATACAAACACCGATGCAAATGAAGTGTGACGGCGACTACTCGAGTCAAACGGAGACTTGCGCACTAAGCGATGCACGCCTGTTTCTGTGCGCAACCAGCCAAAGGCATAGTCCCCTTCAAAGCGGATAGTGGCGCTTTTAATGCCGGCAACGTCACCATCACTCACTTCCATGAGTTCTACTTTGAAGCCTTTCTGTTCGCCCCAACGCAGGTACATACGTAAAATAATACTGGCCCAATCCTGAGCTTCGGTGCCACCGGATCCCGATTGAATATCTAAGAAGGCTGCATTTGCGTCCATTTCCCCAGAGAACATGCGCCTAAACTCAAGCTTTTCTAAGCTGGCGGTTAAGGCATCCAGCTCCGGCTGCACTTCATTGAGGGTATCTTGGTCGTTTTCTTCAACCGCCAGATCAAGTAACTCACGGGCGTCTACTAAGCCTGAGTCCATAGTGTCGATGGTATTCACCACGCCCTCAAGCAAAGAGCGCTCCTTACCTAAGGCCTGAGCTCGGTCAGCATCATTCCATACATCAGGTTGTTCAAGCTCACGTTCTACTTCAACTAAACGTTCTTGTTTGCCAACATAGTCAAAGATACCCCCTAAGCACATGGGTGCGCTCAGCTAGGTCTTTCATGGCTTGGATGTAGGGATTGATTTCAAACATTATGGCATCACCAGCAAAGCAGGCGCTCTAGTTAGTACAAATTTATGGCGGCATTATACCCGATAGTGGTGATTTTTGGCACCGTTTCCCCATCACTTTATAGGCGTCTTTATTAGCAACTTTAATGACCACTGCTCAAAATCATTGGTTTTTAGGTAGCCATCGGCTGACTATCAAAAAAATGTATTTATTTGGTGGATTTATGTCGCGCAAAAAGTATTTGTGAGACCAAGACATTGGCACTCCTTTGCTCCTAAGAAGCTACCCATCTGCAATACCATGACGCACAATCATGCAAGATTAAAGGCCGCCAGAGAAGCTAACTGGCATAAACTAATTAAGCTGAGGGAACTCAATTTTTGGACAGCGGTCCATCACCACAGTAATGCCAGCAGCCCTTGCCTTGGTGGCCGCATCTGCATGGTAAATGCCTAACTGCATCCACATCACCTTAGCGCCAATAGCAATGACCTCATCAGCCAAATCTGGCATGGCTTCACTGGCACGAAAACAATCCACCATATCCACATGCATGGGAATAGCCGCAAGGTTTGGGTAGCAGGTTAAACCTAAGATGGTCTGATGCTGAGGGTGTACCGGAATAATATGGTAGCCCTGCTGTTGCAGGTACACAGCCACTTGATGACTGGCACGGTGAGGCTTGGGGGACAAGCCTACCACCGCAATGGTTTTTACCTGATCACGAATGTGTTTAATATCATTATTGGTTAAGCCGTCAATAGCCATACATTATTCACCTATATAAACACAACCAGAGGTGCAGGTTTCTTTCAACTCTAAGCGTGCAAGCTGGGGCAGTAGTGGTTTCAGCTGTTGCCAAATCCATTGCACCATGACTTCGCTAGTCGGGTTCTCTAAGCCTTTAATGTCATTTAAGTAGTTATGATCTAACTGTTCATAAAGGGGTTTAAAAATCTGCTTAATATCGCCAAAATCCATAATCCAACCCGTTGTTTCACCTACAGGGCCCGTCACCACAATGCGTAACTGAAAGGTATGGCCATGCAAACGACCACACTTATGCCCTGCGGGAACGTTAGGTAAAAAGTGCGCTGAATCAAAGCTGAAGTCTTTGTATATTTCCATTAACGGATGCCTGTAATTTTGTGGGTTTGCAAACTCAAACGCCATTGAGGGTGGCGCAAGCAATAATCAACCGTTTGTTGCACATAGTTATCGTCATCATTCGACGTGGCTATGTAAGACTTATCTAAAGGCTGCAGGTAATAATGTTCAAATTCAAAATCAATAAATTGTTCTGGCATCGCCTGGCGCTGTGGGTACACCAGCTTAAGTTCGTGACCCGTGGTTTGCACAACTTTAGAGCTGCCTTTAGGGCTTACGCAAATCCAGTCAATGGTCGCAGGTACGGGTATGGTGCCATTAGTTTCTATGGCGATTTCAAAACCTTGGTCATGTAACTCGTGCACCAAAGCTTGATCTACCTGCAACATCGGCTCACCCCCCGTGAGCACCACAAGGGGCTGACCCGGCATACCTTCTGGCCAACAGCTGGTAATTAACTGAGCCAACTCTTGGGCCACGTAACGGCCGCCTAAAGTACCATCGACACCCACAAAGTCAGTGTCGCAAAAATCACAGATGCTAGCACCACGGCGCGCTTCACTGCCAGTCCACAGATTACAGCCTGCAAAACGACAAAATACCGCAGGCCGCCCTGCTTGTCGGCCTTCGCCTTGTAGAGTATAAAAAATTTCTTTAACAGAATACAACATTAGAGTGACACGTAGGGTACTGGGTCGGTAAGACCCGCTTGAGAAAAGGCATCTAAGCGCTCAACACATGAACCACATTGACCACAGGCTTTTTGTTGGCCCAAATAACAAGTCCAAGTCTGCCGATAATCTAAACCCATGGCCAAGCCAGCTTGCAGAATGGCCAATTTACTGGCGTGTAAAAAGGGGCTGATAATCTGCACGTCATCATAGTTAGCAATAGCAGATACCACATTCATGGCGTCAACAAATTCAGGGCGGCAGTCGGGATAAATATCATGGTCACCCGCGTGGGCCCCATAAAACACTTGGGTCGATCCCAAAGATACCGCGTAACCAATAGCCATGGATAATAAAATCATGTTGCGGTTAGGCACCACCGTAGACTTCATATTATCTTCTTCGTACTCTCCCGTGGGAAGGTCTATGTCGGTAGAAGTTAGTGATGAGCCTTGCAGCAATTGGTTGATCGCGGTGATGTCGACTAACTTATGCGACACTCCTAAATCTGCACACACCCTAACTGCCACATCAAGCTCTTTACTATGGCGCTGACCATAGTTAAACGACACCGCATGCACCTCATAACCCTGCTCTAAAGCAAGGTGTAATACGGTGTAAGAGTCCATTCCACCGGAATAGATAACAACTGCTTTTGGTTTCATGTGGCGGCTAATCTGCAATACAAATAATTAAGCCGCGCAGTATACCTTATGCGTCGTGTTTACGCACTTTTCGCTAGCTTAACTTGAACCAAAGCCTGCAAAATGGCTTGCACCCATTGGGGCCGATTTAAAGTATATAAATGTACCTGATTAAGCCCCTGCTCAGCTAGCTGCTCAATCTGCTTGAGGGCAATTTCAATTGCTAACTGAAACTGATCGTTGGAATCACTGAAACGATCAAATTGGGTCACAATAGTCTTTGGCACACTCGCACCACAACGCGCAGAAAAGCGTTGGATGGCTGCAATATCGTGAATCGGCATCACCCCCACCACCATCGGCACATCGATGGCAAGCCCACGGACTCGGTCAGCAAACCTAAACAAAGTCTCAGTGTCATAGCAGTACTGGGTCATAATTTGACTCGCTCCAGCAGCCACCTTTGACGCTAAATGCCCTAGGTCTGCATGTCCACTGCTAGCCTCAGGATGAGTCTCGGGATAAGCTGCTACAGAAATAGTACCCTCAAACCAATGCCGCAGGCCTGCAACTAGATCAGCACCATAAGCATAGCCTTGTGGGTGCGGAATGAATGGACCATGTGGGCTATCTCCTCGCAAGGCGACAAGATGATTTACCCCGGCACTAGCAAAGGCTTGAGCGGCCTGATTAACTTCCATGGCACTGGCTCCCACTGCAGTAATATGAGCAGCGGCAATTTGACCTCGCTGCTGCAGGCGCTGAATAGCGCTAAAACTCTCCGCTTGGCTCGACCCCCCTGCGCCATAGGTCATGGAACAAAACTCAGGCTGCCAAGGGGCCAGTGTCGCAAGGCAGGTATCTAGGGCCAGACTGCTGACATTGGATTTAGGGGGGAAAAACTCAAACGAATAGCGACCACTCAAAACATGCTCCCGCGTTAACATAACAAATTAAAGGAACGCTATTATGTCAGCTTGGCTGAGATGTCTGGGTGAAAGCTTGACCTCAAAGATGAATGTTATTCAAGTTATTGCGACTTAACGCAGGCTTACAAAGCCATCGATAATACCAGCAGCGCCAGCAACTCAGCCACTTCAATAGTTGCGCCAGCTGTGTCGCCAGTCCAGCCATCGATTCTCTGCATCATCAAACGACGCATTAGGTAATAGCCAAGGGCAAGGGTGAGTAACAGTGCCAATGATAAGCCAAAATTCTGATATAGCATGAATAAAACTAATAAACAGCATAACAACCAAACCCATTTTTCCTGCGCTTGATTCTTAACTTCAGTGCCCAAGCCCTGAGCCCTAACATAGGGGGTGTGAACCACTAGCAGCATCACCTGCAAACGCGCCAACACGGGCACTAGCGCCAGCACCAGCCAGCCCCAAGACGGTGTTGTTTGAAGCTGTGCAAGCACCTCACTTAAGGCCAGCCACTTGAGCAATAATACCAGCACTAAAACCACCACTGCAGATGGGCCACAGGTCGGATCTTTCATCAAATCAAGGGTCCGTTGCTTATCACCAAAACCACCCAACCAAGCATCGGCACTATCAGCCAAGCCATCCAAATGTAGCCCACCCGTTACCCATACCCAAAACACCAGCACCAAAGCTGCCTGCATTTGTGCACTCACGTTCACTTCAAACCAGCCAAGCATGACTGGCAACACCATGAGCCCCAACCCAATAACACCGCCGACAACGGGATAGTAGAGCAGCGCCTTACCTGCCACTTGTGGTGATGGCATGGTATTAGCGATAGCAAATAGGCGGTGAACAGGTAAACGAGTTAAGAATTGAAAAGCCAGAATTAACGCATGAAAGTGTTGTTTGATCATGAGTCAAAGTCCTGTTTGGCGGCAAAATCTAGGCTGATGTGATAATCGGGCTGCCCTGACTCACCTACAAAACTAGCCACGTTTAAACACACCACACCACCATAGGGCACCTCCAAATTAAACAACGCCCGTGGTTGCATTTGTAACAGCACGCTGAGTATGGCTCTAATAACACCCCCATGGGTGACCATAAGTAAATGCTTACAATCTCGCGCCAAAGCCTGCTGTAAGTGTTCGTGCAGCGACGCCATGGCTCGGCTTTGCACTTGGGTAACCGACTCTCCATTGGGCGCAGAGGCCTGCATTGGGTTATCCCAAAAGGCTTTGACTTGCTCGGCATGGGTGCGCCAAACTTCACTACGCAACTGCCCATCCCAGTCACCAAAAGACATCTCTTGTAAGCGCGCATCCAACAATTCGGGCAGATCATGCATCGCAGAAAAAGCGGCACAGCGCTGTAAGTCAGAACTCACTAGGTAGTCCACCGGCACGGCAAAACCAAGACTAGCCTTGTGCATCTGCTGCAACCCCTCATCGGTGAGTGCAACGTCCGTATGGCCCCGATATATATCGCCTCCTTGGGTCATGCCATGGCGTAACAAACTCACTCGCATCATGCAAACCCTATCTAGGTGGTTTTTTCAGAAACCGAAGCTTCTGCAAAGGTCGCCATTTCATTATGGGTGGCACAAGCGCTTTTAAGAATAGACAAAGCCACCCCAGCGCCACTACCTTCGCCTAAACGCATACCCAGATCAAGTATGGTGTCGGCACCCAGTGCCGTCATCATGGTTTGATGGCCTGGCTCAGCAGAGGCGTGGGCAAAGAACATCCATTGGGTTATTTGCGGCTGCATCTTAGTCGCCAAAATAGCCGCCGAAGTGGTAATGAACCCATCTACCAAAATAGTGATACCCAATTGCGCTGCACGAATGTAAGCGCCCACTAACGCAGCAATTTCTAAGCCACCGACATGGCGCAAGGCCTCTAATGGGGTGGTCATAGCAGCCTCATGTTTGGCCAACGCGGCCTCTATCACCCGACCTTTACGACCCACCCCTTGGGCATCTAGACCAGTGCCGGGGCCCACTAAACTAGCCACACTCTGACCCGTAGCCCATGCAGCTAATGCGGTAGCGGAGCTGGTATTAGCAATACCCATGTCACCACCAATGAAAACAGCAGCCTTATTAGCTGCGGCACGATCTACTGCAGCCTTGCCGGCAGCCATCGCATGGGAAAGTTGCTCTAGAGTCATGGCAGGTTGTTGAGAGAAATTAGCAGTGCCCGGCATAATGGTGTTATCAACCACATTTTTCATGGTCGATAGATGCACTACGGTGCCCAAGTTCACGACCTCAAACTGGGCATTATTTTGTCGTGCTAAAGCACATATTGCAGCTCCACCACGGGAAAAATTCTTTACCATTTCTGCGGTCACTACCTGTGGAAAAGCCGAAACCCCCTCTGCTGCAATGCCATGATCACCCGCAAAAACCACAACTTGAGCATGATCAACATTGGGTTTTTCTAACCCCTGCATAGCGCACAAGCGCACTGCCATGGCTTCTAAACCCCCTAAAGATCCAGGTGGTTTGGTCAACTGTCCTTGGCGCTCCATACCCTGTTGCTTGGCCTTGTTATTAAGTGCTGCTAACGGGTGATTAATCCACTCAAAAGTCATAATTGTGCATACTTCCAGTTAATGTGTCGGTTTATTTTTTTAAATTTAAGGGTAATCCTGCTACAGCTAAAGTCACCACATCGCATACCTGCGCTAAGCGCTGATTCATGAGCCCTGAATAGTCCTGAAATTGACGGCTCAAGGCCCCCATGGGTACGATACCAGAACCGACTTCGTTGCTCACTAAGATAAGCTGATGCTGGGTGCGCTCTACCTGACCGATGAGTTGCTCCAACAAGGTATCAACATCAGCAGCCTCCCTGCACAAGTGATTGCTAAGCCATAAGGTTAAGCAATCCACCAGCACACAACACGGGGCCTGGTCTAAGTCTAATAGGGTCTGACTCAGCGCTAGTGGTTCTTCGACTAAGCGCCAGTGATGAGGTCTTCGTTGCTGATGCAAAGCCACACGCTGAGCCATGCTACCTGGCTCATCACTAGAAGTGACTTCAGCGGTCGCCACATAAATGACGTCTAAACCACTGTTGATAGCCGCTTGTTCGGCTAGGCCACTTTTTCCTGATCGAGCGCCACCTAAAAATAACTGTCGCACTGGGGCTTGAGACGTCATAAGGAGTATCCGTAAAGCGTGTGTTACTTATTGGTGCATCAGTTTATCGCGATCTTATGCCTATGAATACTCAAAAGCGACCCGATTAAATCAATCTTAGAAGATACCCCTTGTCGGGTATTGGCCCTATGGGTAAACTTGCGCAACTATTGAGGAGAATGATTATCAAAAAACCTGTGAGCAACGAAAAGCACCAACAACGTATGGTTAAGGTGAAACAGCAAATAGACAAAAAAATTGCTAACGCCGACAAAGAACAAGGCGTGTCTGTGTTACTTACTGGCAATGGTAAAGGCAAAAGCAGCTCTGCCTTTGGCATGCTGGCTCGCAGCCTAGGCTACGGCCACAATTGTGCCGTGGTGCAGTTTATTAAGGGCGACTGGGAATGTGGTGAAGAGCTCTTTTTCAGCCAACTGCCGCTTGTCTCTTATCACGCTATGGGCGCAGGATTTACTTGGGAAACACAAAACCAAGCGGCCGATAAAGCTGCGGCTGAAAAAGCATGGGCACTGGCGGCCTCTCTGTTAGCCGACCCTAACATCGATTTTTTAATTTTGGATGAACTTACCTATATGTTTAACCACGGTTGGTTAGACCTAGACAAGGTTGCGCAAGCGATTAGCGAGCGCCCTGCTGACATGAACTTGGTGATTACTGGCCGCGGTGCGCCAGAGGGTCTGATGGCCGTATGTGACACAGTAAGTGAAGTGAAAGACGTTAAACATGCGTTTAGAAATGGCATTAAAGCCCAGCGCGGCATTGAATTCTAAACTACACTTTATCATTATTACATGGCTGTGGAACTTTCCCATTAATACTAAAATCGAGCCTCTGTTAGCGCAAATCGCCAACCAGCAAGAAGCGAGCCTAAAGCGTTTGTACGAACTCACTAATGCGCATCTATTTGCGCTTGCGTTACGTATATTAAAACAAAGGGACCTAGCAGAAGACTGCTTACAAATGGCGTTTGTGAAAGTGTGGCATAAAGCTCAACAATTTGACGCCACTAAAGCCAAGCCTATGACTTGGCTCAACGCCATTGTGCGCAATCAAGCATTGGACCTATTGCGCCAAAATAAGCACCAGCAACTGCATGATACCGATGATAATACCCTCAACGAGCTGGCTGACCAGAGCGCCAGCCAAGAACAACAAGTTACTCTGGCACAAGAGCAAAGGGCCATTCACCAGTGTTTAGCCAAGCTCAAAGAGCAACAGCGCCAGTGTTTGCAATTGGCTTATTTTGAAGGTTTAGCGCATCCTTTGGTAGCGGCCCGACTTGATCAGCCTTTAGGTAGCATTAAAACTTGGATTAGACGTGGTTTATTGGAATTAAGAGAATGTCTGAAACATATAATTTAAGTCAACTAGAAGATATCGATTTAGCAGCCGCTGAGTATGCTCTGGGCAGCCTCGATACTGAGCAAAAAGCACAATTTGAGGCTTTATTGGCTGTCAGCCATGACACTCAAGTTAAAGTCGCTCAGTGGCAAGAACACCTGCAACAAGGCTTACATAACTTTGAACCTGTTGCCGCACCAGCAAAACTATGGCCCCGCATTGCCACCCAACTGGGCCATCAATCCCCTTGGCATCGTTGGGCTAATAACATCAAACTATGGCAGGGGTTGAGTGCCTCAGCTTTGGCTTTATGCCTAGTAATGGCGATATCTCCTTGGACTAGCACAGTTAACATTGGTGATCACAGCAGTCGCCTGGCGCTGGCGCCTACAAGGTCGCCTGACTTAAACTACGTCATGTATAACGCCAATAAAGCTCCTGCCTGGATCATCAATGCATCCTTAGAGCAACACCAAGTGTCCATCGACACGATCGCCCCCGACCCAATGGAGGCAGGCAAAGTGTGCGAGCTTTGGTTAATCATCGATGCTGGCGAGCCTGTTTCTCTTGGTATGCTCCCCAAACAAGGGCGTATGCAAGTGGCATTTAATGAACGCATTACGTCTTTAAAAAACTGGCAAAAGTTAGTGCAACAAGGCAAACTGGTGATTAGCGTTGAAACCCCTGAAGGCGCCGAAAGTGGCTATAACATGGGACCTGTGCTTTCTGAAGGACCCTGGGTTAGCGCTATGGCGGGACCTACTATCAACATTTAGTGGCCCACACCTATAGGACGAGCATCAGCTCAAGGAGTCTGTCGCCACCAGCAAGGCAAGCACTTTGGGTAAACTGACCAGCATAAAGGCTAGACAAAAAAAATGGCCTGAGTAAACTCAGGCCATAAAATCGCCACTAATACTGTGGAAAGCCCTTGTACTCTACCCACAGCCACTCATATTGCCAAGTAAATGGCTTAAAAATCAGAATAGTTCCTAAACTTATTTGCCTTACTTATCAATGCACTTATACACACATCTATACGCGCACTCATACGCACAACTATACGCGCAACTATACGCACACCTTTACGCGCCCCTTTACTCCCATTTATAATTACCTTTAATTTTATATCGAGACCTATACTATGGCCATTGCTTTATTTTTTGGTTCTACCACCGGCAACACCGAAGACATTGCCGACCAAATCCGTGACACTTTAGGTTCTGATAAGGTTGATATTTACAACGTCGCTGATGATTCCGTGAGTCTAATGCTTGAGTACAGTACCGTTATTTGCGGCATCCCCACGTGGGACTATGGTGAATTACAGGCTGACTGGGAAGATATTTGGACAGAAATAGACGCGTTAGATTTAACAGGTATAAAGATGGCTTTTTTTGGGTGTGGCGACCAAATCGGTTATCCTGAATGGTACCAAGATGCGATGGGTTTATTGCATGACAAGTGCATGGGCCTAGGCGCCACTGCCATTGGCCACTGGCCAACCACGGGCTATGACTTCGAAGTATCTAAAGCGGCCAATAGTGATGGTAGCCAATTTATTGGCCTAGCCGTGGATGAGGACAACCAGCACGAACTGACAGATCAGCGTGTCACTGCTTGGTGCCAGCAACTATTAGAACAAATAAATGAGACTTAATTATGCCTACTGATGGGCCCTTAGCTGGTTATCGGGTGATTGAATTAGGGCAACTGCTTGCCGGCCCTTTTGCAGGTTGTATGCTGGGTTATTTTGGTGCCGAAGTTATTAAAATAGAAGCACCCAATGGCGGCGACCCTATTCGTAATTGGCGTCAAATGAAAGATGGCACCTCGCTATGGTGGTATTCATTAGCTCGCAATAAAAAATCAGTCACAATCGACTTAAAAACCGCAGCGGGCATTGCCTTAGTTAAGCAACTCATTAATTCAGCAGACATTGTGATTGAGAATTTTCGTCCAGGTGTAGTAGAAAACTGGGGCATTGGTCCCGCTGAATTTGAGCAATCAAACCCTAAACTGGTATATGCTCGTATCTCAGGATATGGTCAAACAGGCCCTTATTCCAGCAAGCCAGGTTTCGCCTCCGTGTGTGAAGGCATTAGTGGCTTTCGTTATGTTAACGGCCATCCAGATGAAGCGCCCGTGCGGCCTAATCTGAGCATTGGTGACACCATTTCGGGTATCCATGCCGCCCTAGGTATCTGCATGGCTTTACTGGAACAAAAAACCAGCGGCACAGGCCAAGTGGTGGATGTGGCTTTGTATGAATCGATGTTTAACTTAATGGAAGCCGTGATTCCCGAATACGATGGGGCCAATGTCATTCGACAACCTTCAGGTAGCACCGTTACTGGCATTGTACCCACCAACACCTACCGTTGTTTAGATGGGAAGTACGTAGTGATTGGTGGCAATGGTGATTCTATCTTTCAGCGCTTAATGATAGCCGCAGGCTACCCAGAAATGGCCCAAGATCCAGCCTTATCTTCCAACGCTGGTCGCGTAACGCACGAGTCTGAGATCGATGAAGCCCTGCGTGCATGGTGTGCAGATAATGATGCCACCAGCATCCTGCAAATCCTCGATACCCATCGAGTGCCAGGTGGTCCCATTTATAATGTAGAAGATATGGTCAATGACGAGCACTTTAATGCCAGAGGTTTATTTGAAAGCGTGCAGATCAACGGACAAGCTTTGAAAATTCCAGCCATTCTGCCAAAACTTAACAAAACCCCCGGTTCCACCCGCTGGCCCGGGCCCAACCTAGGCAGCCACAATCACCAAGTGTTAACTGAGATCTTGGGTTTATCAGACGCAGACTTAGCGCAGCTTGCCCAGGATGGCGTTATACAAAAACCAAATTAAGGCCATGACTTGCAGCCCTACGGCCCAGAGCCACGCCGTAGCATAGGCCGTTTGTGGGTAGACGCCTAGGGCATCAGCTGGCCACAGATTAATAACAATACCTAAGCCCCATTGGCAGCCAAAAG
>CAWUTT010000005.1:0-4879 GCA_963925635.1 uncultured Pseudomonadales bacterium
CAGACACTGTTGCTACCCTGCGGCTGATAACACAGCAAGACTATCGCATTATCCACTTTAACTGCGTTAGCGCACCCGCCACCTGTGTCAGTTGGCAGCCATGAACCCTATCAATGCCGTTTGATGGTTTGCAGATGAACCGATAAACCTATGAACCTATGAACCTACTAAACAATAAATAGATAAGAGAGTCGCTGAGGACCTGCATCAGGTTTGTCTATTCGTTAGTAGAGTTAAATGACTCAGACGTTTTTTTATTACAGCCATGGCGCTATATAAATACCTCGGTGTTTAGAGTGAGTAAAATAATGAGTTAAGCGCTAATATTAACCGGCAGCATTTAACTCAGTTTAATTAATAAAAGGTATCATTAAATTCATTTATTTTAAAATTAATAATCATTTTTATTAATTAATAAATAGGGTATTTATAATTTACTTATATGCGTTGATGGGTTAGTGGGTTAAAGGGTTAAAGGGTTAATGGCAACCCACTAAATAATGTAACGCTAACTCTTGTGTAGCCACCCCACGGTTTGGCGACGCAAGCACGACTGATGCACCTTGGCCCTATCAGCTCTCACATTACTATCACACTAGCCACCCAAAGACTGGCCACCCTCAGACTGGCCACCCAAGCGTGGAAAAATTTTAGGCATAAAAAAAGGCTCCCGAAGGAGCCTTTATGACTAAACAGTTAGAGTTAGCGTCTAATTAAATTAGAATGCCACCTTGTAAGTCACGTGAGAGTACTCAGCTGCGTCGTCATCACGGCCAACAGAAGCATCTCCAGCACGTGCGCCAACACGACCAATGGTTAGGTCAGCGTTGCCATAGTCTAGAGAGATAGACGCATCGGTCGTATCATCGTCTTGCCTCGCTACAGTCGCTGTCATATTACCAGCGGTGTAGGTTGCCACCAAAGTGGTGGTTTTACCCTTATCGATTTCAGATGAAAAGCTAAGAGCATCGCTAAGTGCATAACTCATGTTGACCTGATAATCGCCTGATGGCGTGTTGTCCACTTGCGCCTTAATAGTCACAGCATCAATCGCCATGGTGTAAGTTGCAGAAACAAGTGCATCTGGGCTTGGATCAGTATCTTTAAGATTTTGCTTACCTATCGAAACCACTAGGTCGCCAAATGCGTAAGCAGCGCCTACAGCAGTTTGCCCCTCATGAACACCGTCATGACCCTTCACGTTAGTGTTAGCATCAGTGGCGTCTGCAGAAGCGTAGGCATAACCAAGAGACAAGCCATTCACTTCGTAAGTAGCGCTCATTTGAGTGCCCTTAGTTTTTGTGGTGTCAGTTTTCTTAGCGTAGTTAGCAGCAGCACCGTTTGCTGTTGCAGCAGTAACCGCACCAGAACCAGTAGCGCCAGTGTTAGCATTAACCTGAACAGCAACGGTTAGACCGGCGACAGAACCTGCATAGTGAATACCGAAAACAGTAGACGCTGTACCATCTGTGCTTTCAGTGGTGTCTGATACTGCTCCACCCACATCACCTGCCTGGAATGCACCGTCAGCGTCGATTTCGCCAACTGTTAAGGCACCAAAGTCACCAGTCAAAGTAGCAGTGCCTTGGTTTTCAGTGTCATCGTCATGATCAGCTAAAATAACAAAGGCAGCGGTTGCTGTCATGCCATTGGCCAACACTTCAGAAGAAGCCACAGACAAACGTGCGTCAGTGTCGATAGCACCGGTGTTCTTGTACTTAGAAGTCAGCGTACCAGAAATGGTAGCATCAGCTTGGGCAGCTACTGGAAGCGCAGCGGCGATCGCAAGCGCGATTAGAGTTTTGTTCATTGAAATTCCCCTTCAATAAAAATTTAGTTTAACTAGCAAAGGAGAGTAAGAATTCAGCAATATTAAGGTGCACTTTATCTTTCCTGATAATGTGGTCATATAAAATGACCCACGAGTAAGGACTCGCATCGATAAAGATTGTAATGCAAAATATGATAAAAACCAATAGTTACCAGTAAATTAAGTGCTTATTTTACTATATTAGATGCCATTTATATCATATTTTAGTCAATGCATGTCATTACTGCGCCATGCCCCCGATAATAAGGACCATATTAGCAATAGCGGTGACGGGTCGGGGTCAGGGTCAGGGTCGGTATAAAAGACTAAAGCGCTATGAGGTCCCACTGTTTTTGCAAACGTTTAGCAGATATGGGTTTTTGTGTGCCTAGCTGCTGAGCGAATAATGACACCCTATACTCTTCTAGAGACCAGGCAAAATTATTAAGGGCTTGGTGTTCTGGGGTATAGGGCAAACACTGGGTTTTGGCAGTGTCCAGTTTTTGGTGCCAAGTACGGAGTTCTTGTACGGCCGCATTTTCTTTTGGCAACTGACTTTTAAATCGCTCTAAGCGCACTTCGATGGCTTTTAAGTAACGCGGCATGTGCGCCAGCTGGTGCCAGGGGCTTTGGGCGATAAACTGCTTATGCATAAAGCGGTCAAGCTGCCCGGCTATATCCTGATACACGTTGGCCCAGGCTAGATTTAACTGCCCTTTCAAGGCTTTTCTGATGGCATGATGGCGTTTAAGTAGCTCGATACTAAGGCTGAGCACCTGTTGCACCGACTCGGCATAATAGCCACGTTGCTCTAATGACGCTTTGAACTGAGCTGCGTTAGCAGGCCTTGCTTGAATAGCCAAATCATGGGGTAGAAATACCAGCTCTGCCGCTTGATCAAAGACCTGCTCGCGCAATTCTTGTGCCGTGCCTAGTGCCGCATATAATAGTTCTGCTTGCCTAAACTCTGGCAATGAGCGGCTCAGATGCTTGGTTTGGTCATGTAAGGCAATACGGTACAAGCGCACTAGCCCTTGGTGCGTTGTGGCTGCCGCTTCTTCTGCTGAATCGGTAAACACAATGTCTACCGCCTTACCCTGATCTTTAATGGCTGGCCAAACCGGCAGTTTCATGGCCCCTTGGTCTAGGGTCATGGTGGCTGGCAGTTCGGTAAAGTCCCATTGAGTAAGCCCCTGCTTTAACACAGGATGAACGCTACTGGGGCTTTGGTTGACCACGCTGCCAGTGGCATAGTCCGTTAATAACTGTAATGGGTCTCGGCCCTGAGCAAGCAATTGGCCACTTTCATCCATCACTTGCACATTCATTAACAAATGCCTGTCAACGTCGACTTGCTGCAAAAGTTGCACATCAAACGGCCGACCACTAATGCGTTGTAAGTGTTTTGCTATGGCCTCGGGTAAATCTGTGTCGTCTGGCGACAAGGCCTCAAATAACGCTTGGGCGTATTGGGGCACAGGCACAAAGGCTTTACGCTGAGCTTTTGGCAGACCTTTAAGCAGGGCTGCTAATTTATCTTGTAATAAGCCAGGTACCAACCACTGCAAACGTTTAAGAGGCAACCGTTTAAGTTGGCTGGCGGGCACTTGAATGGTGACACCGTCTTGCTCATGGTTAGGTTCAAAGTGATAACTTAAAGGCCAACTCATTGCCTGCCAAACTAAACGGTCTGGAAAGCTGTTGTGGTTAATGCCTTCTGCCCCATGCTGCATTAAGTCTTCTTGGCGCAAGTATAAATATTCAGGTTCAGACTTTTCTTGATGTTTACGCCACGACTCAAAACTTGCCGCACTAACAATAGGTGCTTTAACATTGTCCATTTTGCCAGTGTAGAAATCAAACAACACCTGATCATCCACTAGAATGTCTCGTCGCCTCGATTTTGCTTCTAGGGCTTCAACGCCTTCAACCAAAGCTTGGTTATGGGCTAAAAATGGGCCTTTGGTGAGCAGGTTATGGTGCACTAACCCTTCCATGACCAACAATTGTTGACACACTTCTGGGTCTATTTTTCCATAAGCCACTTTGCGCTGACTCGCAAGCACCAAACCATATAGACTGACCTGTTCAAACGCCATCACCTGGCCTTGACGCTTATGCCAGACTGGCTCACTATAATTATACTTCAGCAAGGCCCCAGCACTCTGCTCTACCCATTGAGGTTCAATTTTAGCAACGCAACGAGCAAATAAACGTGAGGTTTCGACCAGTTCAGCGGCCATGATCCACGCGGGTGGTTTTTTGGCAAGGGCAGAACCTGGAAACAGTAAGAACTTACGCTGCCTTGGGCCAGCAAATTGGCCCTCTTCATCCTTATGGCCAATATGACCCAATAAGCCTGTTAATAGTGCCCTGTGCACCGCCTCGTAGCTGGCTAGCTGGGTATTGGTTTTAAACCCCATTTGTTGACACATTAATAACAGTTGGCGATGCACTTCGCGCCACTCACGCATACGCAGGTATGACACAAAGTGTTTGCTACACCAGTTGCGTAATTGATTTTGTGTGAGCTGTTGGCGTTGATGTTCATAGTCTTGCCACAGGTTTACTAGGCTTAAAAAATCTGAATCTGGTTCGCGCCACAGCAGATGTTGTTGGTCTGCTGCTTGTTGTTTATCTTGTGGCCTTTCTCTTGGGTCTTGAATGGTAAGGGCGCTGGCAATTAATAGCACTTCGTTTAATGCCTGCCAATCATGCGCCGCCACCACCATGCGCCCAATACGCGGGTCTACCGGTAAGCGCGCCAACTGTTTGCCTAGAGGGGTGAGGTGCCGCTGATCGTTTAGCCCCCCTAACTCTTGTAGTAATTTAACCCCGTCGTTGACAAAGCGGCTGTCTGGGGCATCAATAAACGGAAATTCTTCCACTGGGCCCAGTTTTAAATCGTGCATCTGCAGAATCACAGAAGCTAAATTGGTGCGTAAAATTTCCGCCTCAGTAAACTCAGGGCGGCCAATAAAGTCGGCTTCATCATATAAGCGAATACAAATGCCTGCCGAAATACGCCCACAGCGGCCTTTGCGTTGATTAGCACTGGCTTGAGAAATG
>CAWUTT010000006.1:0-7034 GCA_963925635.1 uncultured Pseudomonadales bacterium
AGGTGGTTCCTAAAAGCTTAGGGGATGTGATTGAATGGCGTATAACCAAGGATCCATCGCCCGATAGAGTCGCCATTGAAGTGTCTAACGAGTGGCAAAACCTTACCCCCGAATCCACTCATTACGCTATCTGGATTGGTCATGCCACTTTCCTAATTAATACCGGAGACGTTACGGTGTTAACGGATCCCATCTTTTCCCAACGGGCATCACCCGTAAGTTGGGCAGGCCCAGAACGCTTGATAGCACCGGCCATGTCACTGCAGCAACTACCTCCCATTGATGCCGTGGTGATTAGTCACAATCATTACGACCACCTCGATTTGCCCAGTCTCAAACAGTTGCAAAAAAATAACCCCAAAATGGTGATCTTGGTGGCCCAAGGCGACAAGGCATTGTTAGAATCGCACGGGTTGGTTCATGTGTCTGAATTTAGGTGGTGGCAAAACACTCTCGTTAAGCAAACCGAGTTTACCTATACTCCGGTGCAACACTGGTCGGGCCGCGGTATTACCGGACGCAATACAAGTTTGTGGGGGGGTTGGTTTTTAAAGAGCCCAAACCTCTCTGTTTACCATGCTGGTGATACGGGCTATTCGAAAGATTTTGTGGCCACCCAAAAACGCATGGGCACCCCAGACGTTGCATTTATACCCATTGGCGCCTATAAGCCCAGATGGTTTATGAAAGGCTCACATATTGATCCAGCAGAAGCAGTACAAGTGGCCCTTGATTTGCAAGTGGCCAAGTCATTTGGCATGCACTGGGGCACCTTTGTGTTGACCGACGAAAAGATTAAAGAGCCACGCACATTGCTGGCTGAAGCATTGATCAAACGTCAATTGGCCGCCGATTTTTTTGTGGCTCCAAACCCAGGGGCTATCTTAAGATTAGCCCCCTAGCTAGTGATTTTGGGCAATGCAGCTAAAGCCTGCCGCATCGAGAAGGGCAAAGACTGCAACTGCTGGGTGGTTACTCAGCTAACAGTTCTAACCAATGCTTAACTGGCACCTCTGCCGCACCACCCAAATGTAGCTGGCAGCCAATATTAGCGGTGACGATGAGTTGCGGCTTATCAACACTTAAATCCTTTAGTTTTTGGCTGCGCAACTGGTGACTCAAGTCGGGTTGTAGCAAGGAATAGGTACCTGCCGAGCCACAGCAAAGGTGGTCATTGTCAGTGGTTGCAGTGTCTAAGCCTAACTCGTCCAACAGGGCTTTTACCTTGTAGGGTAGTTGCATGGCATGTTGCTGAGTACAGGGACAATGCACCGCCACTTTGCCGATGCCGTTAGTTTTAGCTTTAGTTAACTTGGCTTTAATAGCGGATAGATTTTCTTGGCCCAAAATCTCCACAATGTCCTTGGCAGCTGCAGACACTTGCTTAGCTTTATCGGCATAAGCTGCGTCATGCCGCAGCATGTAGCCATATTCCTGCAGGGCAGCACCGCAACCCGAAGCAGTGACCACCACAGCTTCTGCTCCTGCCTGCAGTTCGGGCCATACTAAATCAATATTATGTCTCGCCTGGTCTAGGGCTTTTTCATGGGCATTCAAGTGATGATTAACGGCGCCACAACAGCCACTTTGGTGCAGTACTTTAAGGGTGATTTTTAATTGATCCAGCACCTGTGCTGCAGCAATGTCGGTATTGGGCGCGGCACTTGCTTGAGCGCAACCGGGTAAGCTCAACATTATCCGCTGATGCTGACTTTTGGGAGCCATGAGCTTGACCGTTGACAAGGGAATGTGTTGTTTTAATATCTGCGGCAACAGCGGCCGAGAAAGCTGGCCTAATTTAAGCAGTGGGCCAAATCTAGAGCGATAAGGCAGCACTTGTCGCAAGCCCCAACGCACCAGTTTTTGAGCCATAGGCCGGGGCGCTTTTTGCTCTACCACCACACGGCCTAAATCTACTAGGTGACCATATTCTACACCAGAGGGACAGGTCGTCTCACAGCTTCTGCAGGTCAAGCAGCGATCCAAATGGTGGCGCGTCTCTTGAGTCACGGGTGCACCCTCAAACATGGCCTTCATCATGTAAATACGACCGCGGGGGCTGTCACGTTCGTCACCAAACAATAGGTATGTAGGACAGGTTGCAGTGCAAAAACCACAGTGCACACAGGCTTGTAAGATATCTTTAACCGGCGCAAATTGAGGCTGGTCAGCAAACTCTTTGGCAATTATCGTTTTCATAGTTTACATCCAAGAATATAAGCGACCTGCATTTAAAATGCCATGGGGGTCAAAGGCATGCTTTATGCGCTGCTGTAGGGCTTGCTGGGGAGCACTTGTGGCACCATAGACCTCAGCCAAACGGTCACCCCCTTGGTATTGAATCAGATCATCTGCAGGACAGTTTGGACTCTGGGTTAAGGCCCAACGTTCAGCGCCCGCCCAATTAATCAACGCCGTATTTGGTAGTGTGTGCAGTGGCCGATCACTTGACCCACTCCAGCGCCAAAGTGTTTGATCATGCTGCGGCTGCAATGCACTACCTTCTCTAATCGACTGCCAAAATTGTTCGGCGACCTTGGGAGTCAGGGTTGCACCCCCCAAAAACTGGCTGGCCGAGGCCACACCACTTTCTCCACCTTGTAGGCGTACGTAGAGTATTCCTTGCATGTGACTCATGCCAGTAATGGGCAAACTTAGGTTAGCCCAGCGCAACATAGCTTCTAACGCTGCTTCTGCGGTCATTTCAAAGCTTAAAGTATGCCCTGCTTTAAACTCTGGCAATACTTTTATAGACACCTCAGTAATGAGACCGAGGCTGCCCATGGCACCACACTGTAAACGTGTGACGTCAAAACCAGCGACGTTCTTCATTACTTGGCCGCCAAACTGCATGGCCTCTCCATAGCCATTAATCAGCCCTAAACCGAGCAAACTGTCTTTAACACCGCCAAACCAGGGCCGTGAAGCCCCCGTTTGGTTGGCTGCTACTGTGCCGCCAATGGTGGCAGCTCCAGCAAAGCTTGGGGGCTCAAAGGGCAGGCGTTGGTGTTGTTCGGCTAATAAATTATTGAGTAGTGAAATTTTGGTGCCTGCGCGTGCTCGAATGACCAATTCAGTGGCGCTATAACTGATGACACCACTATGACCAGCCATATCAACCACTTCACCGGAGGTCTCTCGGCCTAAGTAAGTTTTAGTGTTGCCAGCCTCAATTTTAAGGGGTGTTTTAGTGGCATAGGCGTGTTGAATTTGCTGTACCAACTGCTGAGTTAAATCACCCATGTTGTAAGCTCCGGTATTCTTGACAATACTTAAGCGTGGGAATGGCTTTGCCAGGATTGAGCAACTCTTCACTATCAAAGGCTGCCTTTAAACGCCTGAACTGAGCTAGTTCTGCATCAGCAAACTGATAGGGCATTTGCGGCATTTTTTCTAAACCAACACCATGCTCACCGGTAATTGTGCCACCCACATCAACACATAGGGTAAGAATGTCTCCTCCAAGTAATTCTGCTTGCTCAAGCTCACCATCAATACTTGCATCAAATAAAATCAGCGGATGTAAATTACCGTCTCCAGCATGAAAAACATTGGCTACTCGAAGCCCATAAAACTGAGACAACTCACTTATACGCGTTAACACATGGCCCACTTGGCTACGCGGTATGGTGCCGTCCATGCAATAATAATCGGGTGATATGCGCCCTACTGCAGGGAAAGCCGCTTTGCGCCCCTGCCATAGGGCCGCAGCCTCTGTTGCGTCTTTAGCAATACGGATATGATAAGCCCCATGTTGCTTAAAACACTCACTCACCAAAGCCAACTGTTCTTCAACTTCGGCGTCGGTGCCGTCTAACTCACAAATAAGTAGGGCTTGGGCATCTGTGGGATAACCCACTTTAACAAAATCTTCGGCTGCACTAATGGCCAAATGATCCATCATCTCTAAACCCGCAGGAATAATGCCCTGACCTATCAATGCGGCTACCGCATCACCCGCTGCAGTCACATTGTCATAGGCAGCCAAAAGCACCTGCACTCGGGGCGCCCGTGGTAATAATTTAACCTTCGCTTCCACCACTACACCTAACAAACCTTCCGAACCTACCATTAGGCTCAATAAATCCATACCAGGTTTATCTAAGCCTTCACCACCCAAGGTCATTAACTGCCCATCAATGGTCACCATCGTCACTTGGAGCAGATTATTAACCGTGAGACCGTACTTAAGGCAGTGTACACCTCCCGAGTTTTCTGCCACATTGCCACCAATGGTGCAGGCAATTTGCGATGAAGGATCTGGCGCATAATACAGGCCAAAAGGGGCTACAGCCTCGGTAAGGGCTAAATTACGCACACCAGGCTGAACCGTTGCTGTGCACGTATCATGATTGATGTGTAAAATTTGATTAAGCTTGGTCACCACCAAAAGCACCCCTTCGGCATGGGGCATGGCGCCAGCACATAGGCCAGTACCCGCCCCTCTGGGCACCAATGGCACTCGATGCAAATGACACAGTCGCAAAATAGCTTGCACTTGGCTCACATTTTCTGGGATCACCGTGACTAATGGCAGTTGTTGATACACAGCCAAGCCGTCACATTCAAAGGGCCTTTGACTTTCGGTTGACAGAATCACGCCAGACGCTGGCAGTATGTTCTTTAACTCGCTAATTAGTGCCGCCACATTGGCGCCACCTTGAAGTGCATGTTCTGCAGGTGCATTTGATAAGGTGTTCATAAGTAAAGCCTGATACATAACCCGTAAATTGGTAAACTATTATTACCAATATCAAATCCTAGGTTATCACACCCTTGCACTTAATGGCAGACTGCTTAAAGTAATTATTGTGGGCAGGTAATGGACCTTATCAACAGGCCCATTAAAACTAGGCAAAAGCGAGTGTCTGAGAGGGCACAGTGAATACTTAAGCTCAACCCCGTTGTAGCTCGCAACAGAGCCTCCTCTTTAAACCTCGCACTAAAAACACATGGCCGCAGGGCTGCAGCATGCTGTTAAAAAGGCATTATATTGCGCAACTAGGCCTAGCGGCCATTGTAGCCATACAGCAAGCAAGGTATATTTATCGGCGTCCCTAAAACAGCCCTTTCTTTCGGGCTCAATGAGCCCTTTTGCAATGATACCCCTCAGTTTACAAACTCGTTTATTCACCTTACGATCTAACAAAATATTTGAGTTATTTGTGGTCAGTATCATCCTGCTGTCTGCACTAGTAATTGGCGCTAAGACCTACTCCATGCCTTCGCAGCTCATTACCTTTATTGGTTTTTTAGACCTTGGCATTACGATCTTTTTCTTGGTAGAAATCAGCATCCGGTTTGCTGGTGACCCCAAAAAAAGTAGATTTTTTCTCAATGGCTGGAACGTGTTCGACACTATTATTGTGGTGGTCAGCCTTATCCCTATAGAAGATAGTGAATTAGCTTTGGTTGGCCGACTTATCCGCATTTTCCGGGTATTGCGCATGGTTTCGGTGGTGCCAGAACTACGCATATTGCTTAACTCACTGATCAAGGCGATGCCCCAGTTGGGTTACGTACTGATGTTGATGTTTATCATTTTTTACATTTACGCCGCGGTTGGCACCACCTTCTTTAGTACTATTAACTCTGTTTTATGGGGTGATATATCCATCTCCATGCTCACCCTTTTCAGAGTGATGACGTTTGAAGATTGGACCGATGTAATGTATGAGGTGATGGAGGTCTATGGCTACGCATGGGTGTTTTTCTTAAGCTTTATTTTTCTCACGACCTTTGCTTTTCTGAACATGGTCATTGGTATCGTGGTTAATGTCATGGAAAATGAAAACGCTGCCGAACGCTTGGCAGAGGGAGAGCCCTCGATGACCGATTTACGCAATGAATTGGCCGAAATAAAGGCCCTTTTAAAACGCCAAGTCGCTTAACTGCTAACGATGCAAAGCCACTCAAACACCAGTGACATAAACGCTCAATGGGCTTTCCAGCACTATGAGTCAATACGGCACACCCTGCCTAGAGCAGCCTTTCCACAGACCAGCATGTGGGTTAATGGCCTGGCTGATGTGGCGCAGCACTTTGACGTGTTTTTGCTGGATGCCTTTGGGGTGCTCAACGTCGGCCAAACTGCGATAAAAAGTGCGCCTGCAGCAGTGAAGTACCTGCAGTCAGCAGGCAAAAAAGTAATGGTATTAACCAATGGTGCGAGTCTACCCGCCTTTGAAGCCCAGCAAAAATTGCAAAAAATGGGGTTTAACTTCGCTTTACATAATATTGTCGCTAGTCGAGATGCCCTGTGCAAGGGGCTTATCGCGGCTTTTCCCCAGCCACAAGACGCATGCCTTTGGGGGGTCATGGCTGGGCCAGATTCGCAATTACTGACCTTACCGGTACACAGCCTTGCCTTGGGCAACGCCATTAAAGTATTCGATCAGGTCAGTGGTTTTATATTGCTCGGCGCGTCTCACTGGACCCCACATCAACAAAACTTATTGGTGCAAAGCCTGACCCAAAATCCGCGCCCAGTCTGGGTGGGTAATCCTGATTTGGTGGCACCGAGGGAACATGACTTTAGTTTAGAACCGGGCTATTTCGCCCACCAATTGAGCCACATTGCGGGCGTCACCTTGCATTTTTTTGGCAAGCCCTTTGCCAATATTTATCAACTGGCCGGCGCCAATTTGGAGCATATTGCTAAGCAGCGTATTTTAATGGTGGGTGATACCTTACACACAGACATTCTTGGTGGGGCAGCTTATGGCTTAAAAACCGCCTTGGTCACAGGCCACGGTTTATTTGCCAACCAAGATATTGCACCCTATATTAGCCAGTCTGGCATTGTGCCTGACTTTATTATGCATTCCCCTTAGGGCTAATGTTGCAAGTTTCCAGTCGACACCAACTGCCAAGGTAAAAGATGCTGATTTTTCAGTTCGCGCAGCGCAAAACTAGAATTAAGCGCTGCAACACCGGGCAAATTAACTAATTTACGCTTAAGAGTTTGCTCATACTGTTCTATAGACTGCACCACAACACGTAGTAAATAATCCACGTCTCCAGACATAATGTAG
>CAWUTT010000007.1:0-40095 GCA_963925635.1 uncultured Pseudomonadales bacterium
AGGTTTGGCCGACAGCATCTTACGCGATTGCCTCACACGCATAGGGGGTATCGATTTATGCGTCACAGAATTTATTCGAGTCACTACCCAGCTACTACCACCCAAAGTATTTAAACGCTTATGCCCAGAGCTAGCTAACCATTGCAAAACCCCTGCGGGTGTTCCGGTGCGCATTCAGCTGCTGGGCAGCGATCCTGAGGCGCTTGCTGCCAACGCAGTGCGAGCCTTGGAGTTAGGTTCACCTGGCATAGATCTAAATTTTGGTTGCCCAGCAAAAACGGTTAATCGCAGCCAAGGTGGGGCTATATTGTTGTTAGAGCCCCAACGGGTGGCTCACATTGTGGCTACGGTCAGGCAAGCCATTGGTGATGACGCTTGGCTCAGTGCCAAAATGCGTTTGGGATTTACCACGAAAGACTTAGCCATAGAAAATGCCAAGGGCATTGCTGATGCAGGAGCTGATGAGCTAACGGTGCATGCTAGGACTAAGGTGGAGGGCTACCGACCACCCGCGCACTGGCAGTGGATAGAAAAGATTCGGCGTCAGGTGGCGATTCCAGTCATTGCTAATGGTGAGGTGTGGACCCCTGAGAACTACGAAGCGTGCAGGCAAACCAGTGGCAGTGAGGACGTTATGATTGGTCGTGGTTTAGTGTGGAAGCCAGACCTAGCCTTACAGATTCGTCATCGACAAATTGGCCATCCGGCACAAGAGTGGGATTGGGCTGCGCTAGTGCCGACGGTGCTTTATTTTATCGATCTAGTCGAGGCACAAGTGGAAGTGAAATACCAACATGCGCGCATAAAGCAATGGCTCAAGTTGTTGGGTAAGGTATACCCTCAAGCCGACACCTGTTTCGAGCAAGGTAAGCGTTTAAAAACACTTAATGAATTGCGTTCTTTGGTCGCTCATAGCCGATAAAGGTGACTAATGCATGTGGGCAGAAGTCGGTTTAAATTGACGCATATGATCAATTTCATCCAGTTCTTCAGCAGTCACTAAGCGTATGGCTCCAAATACTTGGTTGGCCTCGTCGTATATTCTGAGGGTTAACGAATGATCTAGTTTGCGCACAATATCAGCGAGTTCGTTGACTGTAGTGTGTTCGCTAATTTCGGGCAATTGCGCATCTTCTTTCATAAGGGCTAACCTAGGTTGCGGGGTTCAGTTTAGTGTACGGTTTTTAAAGTCTAACTGTGTGTGGCTGCGTATGGACTATGTATGGACTATGTATTGACTATGTATGGACACTGTACGGGCTGTGTATGGACTATGTTGTGGCCGCTGTGCCTATGACTTTTTGCTCACCATCTACAGCATGAAAATGTAACCTTGTGAAAGCATGGGTTATACTAGTGGTGAAACGGGTGTGTTGTTAAATTTATGAGGTGTATCTTTGTATTCTGTTGTTCGGAGTGTGTTGTTCCAATTTTCGGCAGAAACTGCCCATGATCTCACCTTAGAGGCCTTGGCTGCAGGAGCCCGTTTGAAGCTGTTGCCCATGTTGGCGCCCAAGGTGGCCAATTTACCCGTCTCAGTGATGGGGCTTGAGTTTCCAAACCCTGTGGGGTTGGCTGCTGGCTTAGATAAAAATGCCGCAGCAATCGATGGTCTTGCAGCCTTGGGTTTTGGTTTTGTAGAGGTGGGTACGGTTACCCCAAAACCTCAGTCGGGTAGTTTAAAACCACGCTTATTCAGGCTACCTGCGGCGGGGGCTTTAATTAACCGCATGGGTTTTAATAACCATGGCGTCGACCGCCTGGTGGAAAACGTTAAAAAAGCTAAGTTTAAGGGTGTGTTAGGCATTAATATTGGCAAGAATTTTGATACCCCAGTAGAGGGGGCTGCGGCTGACTATGTGACCTGCATGCAAAAAGTCTATGCTCATGCAAGCTACATTGCTGTTAATATTTCTTCCCCCAATACCCCAGGTTTACGTGATCTGCAGTACGGTGAGAGCTTAAGCCAACTGTTATTGGTACTGAAGCAAGAGCAGGCGGTGCTGGAAAAGGTACATGGCCGCTATGTCCCCTTGGCTGTTAAAATTGCTCCAGACATGGATGATGAGCAGCTTCAAGGTGTGGCTCATTGTTTGTTAGAGCACAAAATAGATGCAGTCATTGCGACTAACACTACGTTAGGGCGCGAGGGTGTTGCTGATTTAGAGTTTGGTGATGAAGCCGGGGGTTTGAGTGGTTTGCCAGTGCAGCAAAAATCAACCCAAACCATCGCTGACTTATTCGCTATCTTGGGTGAACAAGTGCCTATTATTGGCGTGGGCGGCGTTAGTAGTGGAGCAGATGCCTTAGAAAAGTTGGCAGCAGGGGCCAAGCTAGTGCAGGTTTATAGCGGTTTAATTTACCAAGGTCCAGGTTTGGTCAAGCAGTGTGTGGATGCCTGTCGAAGCGTCATTAAAATTTAAAACCATCACCTATGGATCGAGCTATGAGCGAAAAAAAATCATTTCTACGTACCGTGTTAAGTTATGCCCAAAGTGTGCTTGCAAGCTTAGTCGGCATTCAGTCAAATCAAAAGCGTGAAGACGACCTCAATGAAGGTGGTTTAGAGCGTATGATCTATGTTGGACTGGGCACGTTAGCGGTATTTTTAATCATTGTCATTAGCGCCGTAAATAGTGCGCTGCCCGATTGAAAAGGTGGGTAAATAGTCAACATAATACCAAAATAACACTTGCTAAATACCCCCTTAATTGACGATAATTAGCGCTGTTCAAAATCAGTAAAATTTTCACTATCAATCATATCTATGATGTAAAAATCAATTCGGAGGACAAGTATGTTTTCTAGAACTTGGCAACGCCTGAGTTCTGTAGTTTTGGGTTTATTATCGGCACCCGCTGCAATGGCAGATTGGGAGTTGAATATGACTCGAGGCGTCACAGAAGTAAGTCAGTCTATTTACGAGTTACACATGCTTATTTTTTGGATTTGCGTTTGGATCGGTGTCGCTGTTTTTGGCGTCATGTTTTATTCCATTTTCAAACATCGTAAGTCAAAAGGAGCGGTTGCTTCACAATTTCACGAGAGTCTTGGTTTAGAAGTGTTATGGACCGCCATACCCGCAGTCATTTTGATTGCCATGGCAGTGCCCGCTACGACGACCTTGATCAAAATGTATGACACCACCAATGCCGATGTAGATATTAAAATCACCGGTCATCAATGGAAGTGGCAATACGATTACCTAGGTGAAGATGTTGGTTTCTTTAGTAACCTCACTACCAGTCAAGACGAGATTTATGACCGTGCTGAAAAGGGTGAAAACTATCTGCTTGAAGTGGATAAGCATCTAGTCGTGCCTTCTGGTCAGAAACTGCGTTTTCTAATCACTTCAAACGATGTTATCCATGCTTGGTGGGTGCCTGAAATTGCTGTTAAGAAAGATGCGATTCCGGGTTATATCAACGAGTCTTGGGCCATCGTTCCTGAAGGTGAGGAAGGCATATACCGTGGCCAGTGTGCAGAACTGTGTGGTATCCAACACGGCTTTATGCCGATCGTGCTAGAAGTAGTGACTTCGGACCAGTATCAAGTTTGGTTAGATGAACAGCGTGCTGGTGTTGAGGCAGAAGCTGCCGCAGCTTTAGGCGACTTTAGTTATGACGACTTGATGGCTGAGGGTGCTAAAGTTTATGCCCGCAGTTGTGCTGGTTGTCATGGTAGCGAAGGTCAGGGCATGGGCAGTGTATTCCCAGCTCTTGCTGGTAGCCCAATGGCGCTTAACGACATGGCTGGTCACATCGACATTGTTCTCAATGGTAAGCCTGGCACCGCCATGCAATCCTTCAGCGCCCAACTGACTGACGTTGAGATCGCTGCTGTGATCACTTACGAGCGAAATGCTTGGGGTAACGACACGGGCGAAATGGCAACCCCACAAATGATAATTGACGCGAAAAAATAGGACGCTGAAATATGACAACTGCGACTGCTAGTCACGATGATCATGGCCATCATGGGCCTGCTAAGGGCATCATGCGCTGGGTACTGACAACTAACCACAAAGACATTGGTACCATGTACCTTTGGTTTTCTTTCACCATGTTGTTTATTGGTGGCGCTATGGCGCTTATTGTCCGGACTGAACTTTTTCAACCGGGCATGCAGCTTATAGAGCCTGAATTTTATAACCAAATGACAACCATGCACGGTTTAATCATGGTGTTTGGTGCCATTATGCCAGCCTTTGTTGGCTTGGCTAACTGGATGGTGCCACTAATGATTGGCGCCCCAGACATGGCCCTGCCACGCATGAACAACTGGAGCTTTTGGATCTTACCATTTGCTTTTGGCATGCTACTGTTCACCTTGTTTACCGACGCTGGCGCACCCAACTTTGGTTGGACTTTCTACGCACCACTGTCTACAACCTATGCTCCAAGTAGTGTGACTTACTTCATTTTTGGCGTACATATGATGGGTATCTCATCCATCATGGGAGCCATTAACATCATCGTCACGATCCTAAACCTGCGGGCGCCGGGTATGACGTTGATGAAGATGCCATTATTTGTATGGACCTGGTTCATTACGGCTTACTTACTGGTGGCAGTTATGCCCGTGTTGGCTGGTGTGGTTACCATGATGCTGATGGATATCCATTTTGGTACCAGCTTCTTCGACGCTGCTGGTGGTGGTGATCCGGTGTTGTTCCAACACGTATTTTGGTTCTTTGGGCACCCAGAAGTGTACATTATGATCCTGCCAGCTTTTGGCATCGTCTCACAGATCATTCCTACCTTTGCCCGTAAGCCTTTGTTTGGCTATGCATCAATGGTCTATGCGACGTCTTCAATTGCATTCTTGTCCTTTATCGTATGGGCTCACCATATGTTTACCGTGGGCATGCCGCTGCAAGCTGAACTCTTCTTTATGTATGCCACGATGCTGATCGCTATTCCTACTGGTGTGAAAGTATTTAACTGGGTATCGACCATGTTCAGGGGTTCAATGACCTTTGAAACGCCTATGCTCTTTGCTTTGGCCTTTGTGGTGCTATTCACTATTGGTGGCTTTTCAGGCTTGATGCTTGCCATTGCCCCTGCAGACTTCCAATATCATGACACCTACTTTGTAGTGGCTCACTTCCACTATGTGCTGGTGCCAGGTGCTCTGTTTGGTATTATTGCAGGCGTCTACTACTGGTTACCAAAATGGACTGGTAACTACTTTAGCGAAAAGCTAGGTAAATTTCATTTTTGGATGTCATTTATCGGTGTTAACGTGACCTTCTTCCCCATGCACTTTATTGGTCTAGCTGGTATGCCGCGTCGTATCCCCGACTATGCATTGCAGTTTGCAGACTTTAATGCCATTGCTACGGTCGGCGCGTTTATCTTTGGTTTGTCTCAGCTTATCTTCTTGTTCTTATTGATCAAGACGATTCGTGGCGGCGAAAAAGCCACGGATCAAGTATGGGAAGGCGCAGAGGGCTTAGAATGGACTATACCTTCGCCAGCTCCGTATCATACTTTCGCTGAACCACCACACGTTAAGTAAGGTGAAATACATTAACTTAAATGACCTCAAAATCACCAGAGTCCGGTACCCAGTCCGGACCTAAGCCTAGGAACACCACGTTAAAGTTAATCTTGGCAGCCATAGCGATGTTTGGC
Source organism: uncultured Pseudomonadales bacterium (assembly GCA_963925635.1). Taxonomy (GTDB): domain Bacteria; phylum Pseudomonadota; class Gammaproteobacteria; order Pseudomonadales; family Balneatricaceae; genus Njordibacter. The sequence continues at coordinate 5,637 of CAWUTT010000007.1, forward strand.
TTTGGTTTTGCCTTGGTACCTTTATACGATGTGTTTTGTGAGTACGCCGGCATTAATGGCAAGACTGCAGGTCCGGTGGAAAAAGTTGAACAGTGGGTTGATACCAGCCGCACGATTAAAGTGCAGTTTATAACGACCAATAACGATGGCATGCCGTGGGAATTTGAGACTCTACAAGAAGAAGTAGAGGTGCACCCAGGGGCATGGACGCAAGTAGGGTTTTGGGCGTTCAATCCAACGCAAGAAGACATGGTGGGGCAGGCAGTGCCGAGCGTATCACCTTCTGAGGCGGCCCAGTACGTGCAAAAGACAGAGTGTTTTTGCTTTGATCAGCAAAAGTTAAAGGCGGGAGAAGGGCGTAATATGCCGTTGATTTTCTCCTTAGATCCAGACCTTCCTGATCATGTTCGCACTGTGACTATGTCCTACACGTTATTTGACGCAGGCGATTTTGCTGAATAGTAAGATCGCATAAATAAAATTAAAGCCGTAAATTACGGCCAAATGATAAGTCTTCGACCAAGGAGCGATACATGGCAACATCGAGTTATTACGTACCAGATAGTAGTTATTTTCCAATTGTGGCAAGCTTTGGCTTAATCGGTATGGCCGCTGGTGGCGGTGGTATGATGAATCACATGAGTTCAGGTGGGGTAGGTTATGCTTTCCCTCATTTGGTATTTTTAGTGGGCACTTTATTGTTAGCCTTCGTACTCTTTAACTGGTTTAGCAAAGTCATAGTAGAAAGCCGAGCGGGTATGTATAGCCCTCAAATGGATCAGTCTTTCCGTTGGGGCATGAGTTGGTTCATCTTTTCAGAAGTCATGTTCTTTGCTGCCTTTTTTGGCGTATTGTTATACGTGCGTCAATGGGCAGGACCTTGGTTAGATGGCCAGGGTGACAAAGGTTCAACTCACATGTTGTGGCCTGATTTTGACTACTCCTGGCCTATGTTCCAGAACCCAGCAGGTGCAGACCTTCCTGGCCCTAAAGGCGTGATTGACCCTTGGCATATTCCGTTGTTGAACACGGTTTTACTGATGTCTTCTAGTGTCACTTTGACCATTGCTCACCATGCCCTTAGGGCAATGCAGCGTGGGCGCACAATTTTTTGGTTAGGTGTGACAGTAGTTTTAGGTGCGGTGTTTGTGTATTACCAAATATTGGAATACATCGAAGCTTACACTGAATTGGGTCTAACCCTAGAGTCAGGTATTTATGGCTCGACGTTCTTTATGTTGACGGGTTTCCACGGGGTGCACGTGACTATCGGTGCGTTTATCTTATTCATTATGTGGATTCGGATTTGCAAAGGTCACTTTACGCCAGATCAGCACTTTGGATTTGAAGCAGCGGCTTGGTATTGGCATTTTGTAGACATGGTATGGGTAGGATTGTTTCTATTCGTATATATTATGTAAGCCTTTTTTAAGACTCAAAAAAAGGCAGCTTAATTGCTGCCTTTTCTATTTTTGGGGTTGGTGTTTGGCTTTAATGGATATTGGCCCAAGGCGAGTCAGTTACCAACTGCCCACTCCAAAAACCATAAGTCACTAGTAATATGAGTACCACAGTTAGGGTAATGCGGTACTTTAACGAAGTTAGTAATCGGGTTGATTTTGTCCCATCTTTCATTAAGAAAAAGAATCCACTGGCTAAGCTAATAAGGGCTAACAGTAACACGATGACGATGACAATTTTGATCATAAAAAGGGTCTCATTAAATACGTTAATTAGGTGTAGCTAGACTAATGATAAAACGACTGCAGCATTATTGGGCAATCACGGTTTTCACAGTGTTCTTTTTGCCGTTAACTGTGAGCTTGGGATTTTGGCAATTAGATAGAGCCGATCAAAAGCGACAGTTACAGGTGAGTTTGGCAGCCCTAGAACAACCCATCACTCTACCTCAAGGGCAGGCACTAGAGTTGACTGGGCTAAAGAACTTTCAAAGAGTGACACTGAATAGTCGCTTTATCAAGCCCTTTATTTGGTTAAAGGACAATCAGGTCGTCAAGGGTAAAGTGGGGTACGATGCTGTTGGGCTAATCCAGTTGGGTAGCCAATTATTATTGGTTAATCGGGGTTGGTTTGCGTCTTATGGTCAAAGAAATCCTTTGCCCATGGTAGAATGGGTGGACGGTGAGGTGTCTCTTACGGGGCGTCTTGTGTTAGCTCAAGCTAATCCTTATCAGCTGGCTGCGGATGTTTATACTAGCCAATACCCGCAGTTAGTGCAGGCCATTGATCCGCTTGAATTAGCCGTTCACATTAAGACGTCGGTCGATGGAACGCTTTTGCCATGGGTGTTAATGCTTGATGCACCAGGTGATGCAACCTTGACTCCCCATTGGCGGGCCAGCAGCATTACTGACGAAAAGCATTTAGCTTATGCGTGGCAATGGTTTGGTCTGGCGTTGACCTTAATTATGTTATACATATATCGAGTATTTTATTCACCTATGGACACTAAAAAGGTAAATCAATGAGCGCGAAAAAAACCAACCGTTTGACCTTGTACGCAGTGTTTGGGGTAACCGCTGTGCCGCTAATGGTGGCTATCGTGATGTATTTTAATTTATGGGCGGTGCCAGATGGGCGCACTAATTTTGGCCAGTTGTTGTTGCCACCTAACCAACTACAACAAACTCAATTAGTCGACCAAAAAGACTTACCTTGGTCTCAAGAAGAGGCTAATAAACGCTGGTTGGTGGTTTATTTAACGCCACAGAAGTGTGATCAGTCATGCCAAGAAGCAGCCCATTTATTGCGTCAAATTAATATTGCTTTAGGTAAAGAAGCACACCGAGTTACACGCCTGTTAGTTAACCAAAAGGGCCCATTGAACCAATCGCTGGCAGAGCAATATCCGGCACTGGTGCAGCTCACAAGCCAATCACCAGAATTTTTTGAATTGGGTCAAGGCATCTATCTAGTCGACCCTTTAGGTAACATTATGATGTATTACAGTTATGATTTTGTTGGCAAACAGCTGTTGAAAGATCTGAAGAAATTACTTAAAAACTCAAATATAGGGTAACGAGAATTATGAATACTAGTACTGCTGCGCCTAAGTGGAGTTTGTTACTAACCTATTTATCCCTAGCTATCGTGACTTGTGTCATTGTTCTAGGGTCTTGGACACGTCTGGCTGATGCGGGCTTAGGGTGTCCCGACTGGCCGGGCTGCTATGGCACCATTGGGGTGCCCCAAACTGCCGCTGAGATAGCCAATGCAGAAGCGCTATACCCTGACACCCCGGTAGAGGTGCATAAAGGCTGGCTAGAAATGATTCACCGCTATTTTGCAACTGCCCTTGGCTTTGTGATTTTGGTTTTAGCGGTAGCGTCTTGGTCTCAGCGCAAACGCCTTTTCTATCCCTTTGTGCTAACGCAGTGTTTATTGGCCATGGTGATTTTGCAAGGCACCTTTGGCGCCTGGACAGTGACATGGAAGCTATGGCCACAAGTGGTCACTTCGCATTTGTTGGGGGGCTTTATTACCGCTAGCTTGCTTACGGTGTTGCTGATAAAGTTAAGACGCATGGGGCAGCAGATCAAACCCCTTTCCTTGACCAATATGAGCCATAGCCGTTTGCGTATGTGGGCTATTTCGGCCGCTGTGTTAATTGTGATTCAAGTCTTCTTAGGTGGCTGGATGAGTTCCAACTATGCCGCTTTGGCCTGTTCTGACTTGCCTAATTGCAATGGTTCTTGGTGGCCTGAAATGGACTTTTCTCAGGGTTTTAACCTGACACAATCCATTGGTCCCAACTATTTGGGAGGCCTAATGAACAGTGAGGCCCGTCAAGCCATTCATGTGTTACACCGTTATGGTGCACTGATCTTGGGTGTGTTTTTGCTGATCATGAGTTATCGATTGATCGCCCAGCAGGATAGCCGCTTACGTCAATTTGGCGTAGGCTTTTTGATCTTGTTTACGGTGCAGTTTTGTTTGGGAGTGGCCAATATTTACTACTTCCTACCGCTGCCGGTTGCCGTTGCTCATAACTTTGGTGGGGCCAGTTTATTTGCTCTGACCCTTAGCCTTATTTATATCGCCTATTCAAAACGAGGTCGCCTCGATGAACGTTGAAGCCACAGCGACGCCACTTAATATCAATTGGCGTGATTATTACGAAATGTGTAAACCGAATGTGGTTTTGCTCATGTTATTGACGTCCTTAGTCGGCATGTTTATGTCCGTACCGGGCATGGTGCCATGGCCGATCATTATTTGGGGTAACTTAGGTATTGCTATGGTGTCTGGCGCTGCGGCTGTCATTAATCATGTCATTGACCGTCGTATTGACGGTCAAATGGGCCGCACCCATAACCGCCCAGTGGCTAAGGGTAAGGTCAAACCATTACATGCGCTGATTTTTGCAGGGCTGTTAACCAGTGTGGGTCTTGGCATCTTGTTTATGTTTGTAAACCCCCTGACGGCCTGGTTAACTTTAGCTTCTTCAATAGGGTACGCTTTTATTTACACTGGGTACCTTAAGCGCGCCACGCCGCAAAATATTGTCATTGGAGGTTTGGCAGGGGCCATGCCACCTCTATTGGGCTGGGTTGCGGTAACCGGCACCGTAGACCCCAATGCGCTGTTACTAGTGCTTATTATTTACGCCTGGACGCCACCTCATTTCTGGGCTTTAGCCATTCATCGACGCGATGAATATGCTAAAGTTGAAATTCCCATGTTGCCCGTAACTCATGGTTTAGAATTCACTGGCTTACAAATTCTTTTGTATACAGTGTTGATGATCATTTCTACCATGTTGCCCTATATTGTAGGCATGAGTGGCCTTATTTACCTGGTTGGCGTCACCTTGTTGAACCTTCGCTTTCTCTACTGGGCCCTGCGTTTATACCGTGGTGCCTACGAAAAAGCCGCTATGAAGACGTTTTGGTATTCCATTATCTACCTCATGTTATTGTTCGTGTTGTTGTTAGTCGATCACTATTTCCCCTACTAGTCATGGCTTAACGCCATGCGCTGGTTGATTGGGTGTTGCGCAGCCTTGTAGTCATCGATACGGTTGATGTCTGTATTAGTATGCACTGCGCTGCCCAACAACCTTTACCTTTCTGTAGCAAGCATTTTCCCTCTGCATTATCAATAGTGCTATACTGCGCGCCCGTTTGATTGCTGCAGTATCTACCTATGACCTACGCCTTTTTTGCCACTTGTCCCAAAGCGATGGAGCCTATACTGGCCGATGAACTTGGCCCTTTAGGGGCGGAAGACATTAAGCTAACCCAAGGTGGGGTTTACTTTAATGGTGACTTAAAAGTTGGCTACAATGCCTGTTTGTGGAGTCGATTAGCCAACCGTGTTTTATTGCTGTTGCACAGCGAAGCGGTTGATAGCGTTGACGAACTTTATGATGCTGTCAGTAAAGTTGAGTGGACTGAGCACTTTGATAGTGACCAAACCTTTTTGGTGGATTACGCTGGTCGTATGCGTGGCATCGACAACACCCACTTTGGTGCGCTTAAAGTCAAAGATGCCATAGTTGACCAATTTGGCAGTAAGGGTGAATTACGTCCTAATATTGCCAAACAAGAGCCCGACGTCCGCATTAATGTATTCATCACTAAAGGTCGGGTACGTATTAGTTTAGACTTGTCGGGTGAGAGCTTGCATAAGCGTGGTTACCGTCGTGAAGGTGGCATGGCGCCATTAAAAGAAAACCTAGCGGCAGCCCTGTTGATTCGTGCAGGTTGGCCGGCAATGGCGGCCGCAGGCAAACCCCTCATGGACCCTATGTGTGGTTCAGGTACCTTTCTCATTGAAGCCGCAATGATGGCGTCAGATACGGCGCCTGGATTATTACGCTGGCGTTTTGGACTACAAATGTGGAAGCAGCACAATGTAGACCTGTGGCGTGAAGTATGGGACGCAGCCGAGTTGCGCAGAGAAGTGGGTGAGGCTGCTGCTACCAGTGAAATTCATGGCTATGATGGCCAGCCAAAAGCCGTATCTAAATGTCGCGAAAACCTAAAACAAGCCGGCATGACCGACCGAATCCGTGTCAGTCATAGAGAACTTAAAGACCTTAAACCACTCACACACAAAGCCGAGCAGCAATTGGGCTTGGTGATCACTAACCCGCCTTATGGTGAACGCTTAAGTGAAGTAGCAGACATTCAGTATCTGTATCAACATTTGGGTGAGCGCTTAAGCCAAGACTTTATTGGTTGGGAATTAGGCGTGTTTACTGGCAACACTGAATTAGGTAAGGCAGTAGGTTTACGGTCCCACAAACAGTACGCTTTTTATAACGGTGCCATTAAGAGCCAGTTGTTAATGTACACTTTAGAAGCCAGCAACCGCTTTGCTGATCGCCGCCAAGCCAGTGGTGAAATTCCATTAGAGGCCCTCAGTGAAGGCGCGCAGATGTTTGCTAACCGCGTGGTGAAAAACCGCAAACAGTTAAGCAAGTGGGTGAAGCAAGAAAATATCGAATGTTACCGTATTTATGATGCGGACATGCCTGAATACGCTGTGGCCATCGACATTTATCATGATTGGCTGCACGTGCAAGAATATGCGGCACCTAAAACCGTTGACGCTGAGAAAGCTCAGCGCCGCCTCGAAGAGGTGATGCTGGCATTGCCTCAAGCGATGCAAATTCCAGCCGAACGTATTGTATTAAAGCAGCGTCGCCAACAAACAGGCAAGGACCAGTATCAGACCCACGATGAAAAGGGTGAGTACATTCAGGTGCAGGAGGGGGGTTGCAAGCTACTGGTTAACCTCAACGATTATTTAGACACTGGGTTGTTTTTAGATCACCGTCCCGTGCGTCAAAAAATTCAACACCTGGCCCACGGTAAGCGCTTCTTAAACCTGTTCTGCTATACCGGTACAGCCACTATGCATGCAGTACAAGGAGGCGCCCACAAATCCTTGAGCGTAGACATGTCGGCGACTTATTTGTCATGGGGTAAAAAGAACCTTGCATTAAATGGATTTAGTGACCAGCTGCATAAATTTGAACAACACGACTGCATGGAATTCATTAAGCACCACAAAGGCGAATATGATCTGATCTTTCTAGATCCGCCTACATTTTCTAACTCAAAGAAGATGATTGGTGTGTTAGATGTGCAGCGTGATCATGCGTGGATGATTCATAAAGTGATGGATTTATTAACAGAGGATGGCTTATTAATCTTCTCTACTAACTATCGTCGCTTTGAATTAGACGACAAGGTGACGCAGCATAATCACGCCGTAGACATCAGTGATGAGACCTTAGACAAAGATTTTAGTCGTAATAAGAAGATTCACCGTTGTTGGGAAATTCGTAAGTACAAGCCTGAAGTGGCCAGTACCTCAGAGTTTTATGATGCAGATTATGCAACCTCTGCGCCGGCTGCTAAGGCGGCTTTGAAATCAGTGGCTCAGTCGGCCTCTGAATCGATCTCTCAAGCTACATCTGAAGTCGATAAGCCAGCGACCAAGGGAAAAACAAACTTTAACCCTTGGTTGAAAAACGATTAGCCCGTATTAATCGAACGACGTTGCGCCGATTTTATGAATACTGAGATCGGCGCCGTTAAACTCTTCTTCTTCGGTGAGTCTTAGGCCAATAAACTTCTTAACACCGCCATAGACGATGAAACCACCAATAATGGCGATACTTAGGCCCAGTAAAGTGCCAAGCAACTGCGACATAAAGCTAACACCACCCAACCCCCCCAAAGCCTCTAAGCCAAAGATGCCCGCAGCGATACCGCCCCATGCACCACATAAGCCATGCAGTGGCCAAACCCCTAGAACGTCATCAATCTTCCAACGATTCTGAGTTAGAATAAAGGCATACACAAACAAGCCTCCAGCAATCAGACCCACGGCCAGAGCACCAATAGGGTGCATTAGATCAGAACCAGCGCACACGGCTACTAAGCCTGCTAGGGGGCCGTTGTGCACGAAGCCTGGGTCGTTTTTACCTATGATCAAGGCGGCTACGGTGCCGCCAGCCATAGCCATGAGGGTATTAACCGCCACTAGCCCGCTAATGCCGTCTAAGGTTTGGGCTGACATGACGTTAAAACCAAACCAGCCAATGGTTAGAATCCATGAACCTAAGGCCAAAAAGGGAATGCTAGACGGCGCAAAGGCCACGAGTTGCCCTTTGCGGTAACGGCCTTGGCGAGTGCCTAGTAGCAACACAGCAGCAAGCGCTAGCCAGCCTCCAACGCCATGCACTACCACAGAGCCTGCAAAGTCATGGAAGCCTGCTCCAAAGCGCTGTTCTAACCATGCTTGGAAGCCATAGTTACCGTTCCAAGCAATACCTTCAAATAAAGGGTAGACAATACCTACTGTTAAACCTGCAGCTAGCAATAATGGCCAAAAGCGCGCCCGTTCAGCAATGCCACCAGAAATAATGGCTGGAATAGCGGCAGCAAAGGTCATTAAAAAGAAGAACTTTACCAGTTGGTAGCCGTTATTTGCGCTCAAGGCTTCGGCGCTGGCAAAAAAGTGTTGATCGTAGGCAATCCAGTAACCCACGAAAAAATAGGCCAGACAGGAAAATCCAAAATCGGTCATGATTTTAACCAAGGCGTTGACCTGGTTTTTATGCCGCACGGTTCCCACCTCTAAAAAAGCAAAACCTGCATGCATAGCAAGCACCATAATGGCACCCATAAGGATGAACAAGGTATTAGAACTTTGCACCAAGGTGGCGACTGCGCTCATTGTGGTTTCCACGATAACTCCTTAGATAATTGCACTGTGTTGGTGCGAATCAGTAGTGGCCTTGGTCGATAGTGGTGCATCCTGAGTGCAGGCGCCACAAGATAGGCCATTATGATTCAGCTAAGTGTTATCAAGCAAAGACCATGCCACTGTTTAGTTTAAGGCCATAAAAAAACCACCCTGGGGTGGTTTTTAAAGATTAAAGCGGGGCTTTATTTGCTTGGGTAAGGACGTTTCGTTGCGCCGGTATACAACTGACGAGGGCGGCCAATGCGGTAGGAGTGATTGAGCATTTCATTCCAGTGAGAAATCCAGCCTACAGTGCGTGCTAAGGCAAAAATCTCCGTAAACATGGAAGTTGGAATACCAATGGCTTTAAGGATGATGCCAGAGTAAAAGTCCACATTTGGATATAACTTACGCTCGATGAAGTATTCATCTTCGAGGGCGATTTGCTCTAAACGTTTAGCAATTTGTAACAGTGGGTCGTTCTCTACGCCGAGCAGAGCTAATACCTCATCACAGGTCTCGCGCATGACAATGGCACGGGGATCAAAGTTTTTATAGACGCGGTGTCCAAAGCCCATAAGACGAAATGGGTCATCCTTGTCTTTGGCTTTGGCAACAAAGGCGTCAATATTAGACACGTCACCAATTTCTTCAAGCATATCAAGTACAGCTTCATTGGCACCACCGTGTGCTGGGCCCCATAGGGCGGCTATGCCAGAAGCGATGCAGGCAAAGGGGTTAGCGCCAGAAGATCCAGCTAGGCGCACGGTAGAGGTAGATGCATTTTGCTCATGATCTGCATGCAACATGAAGATTTTATCCATGGCGCGAGATAGCACGGGGTCTATTTTAGCTTCTGCGGTAGGTTTGCTAAACATCATGTGTAAAAAGTTTTCGGCGTAATTAAGGTCATCACGCGGAAACATAAAGGGTTGGCCAATAGAGTACTTGAAACACATGGCGGCAATGGTAGGCATTTTAGCAATTAAGCGGTGAATGGCTTTTTCTCGGTGATCAGCATTGTCGTTATCGAGTTTATCGTGATAGAACGCAGAAAGTGCACCAACGACGCCACACATAATGGCCATTGGGTGGGCGTCACGGCGAAACCCACTAAAAAACTTGATGAGTTGTTCATGCACCATGGTGTTGTTGGTGATATGACCTTCGAATTCATGCATCTGTTCGGCATTAGGTAGTTCGCCGTGAATTAACAGGTAACAGGTTTCTAGATACGATGAGTTAGCTGCTAAATCTTCAATGGCATAACCACGATGTAATAAGATGCCATTATCGCCATCAATGTAGGTAATTTTGGATTCACATGAAGCCGTTGATACAAAGCCAGGGTCGTAGGTAAAAAGGCCTTTGCTCACTAGTTGGCGCACGTCAACAACGTCTGGTCCCGTAGTGCCTGAGTATATTGGCAGTTCTATTGGGTCCATACCTTCTATGTGAAGAGTGGCTTTTCTTTCGGACATGGGTTGGCTCCTAAAAATTGTGATGGGAGAGGTGGCTGGTAAAGTGGTTAAATAACACCAGCACACCCATTAAAACAGCGGGCATAAGTCGCATGCCTCCAAAAAACTGGCGTCTATCTTACCTTAGATACGTCATAGAAATGATTCGGTGTATAGATTGTAGCTATAACTACGGGTGATATGGAGGGGTGTTGCTATAAATTAAGCCCTCTATGATCCTCCAGTCGCGGCCATTTGTAAAGTAAAAGCGCCACTTCTGGCCCTCAAAAGTGACTATTTCTAAATCGAAGGCATTGCAGTTTAAAAGAACGCTTATACGACAAAAGTGGCGTTGTTTTCTGTTCGCCAAGTCACTATAATGACGGCCTGCGTGACGCTTGTGGATATGTGAGTGTCGATCTAGCGCATTGTTTCAAGCCTTAAGTTTAACTATTTTTTTAGCCAAAGAGCAGGTAACCGTGAGCGATAAAAGACCCGTTAATCTCGACCTAGGCACATTCAAGCACCCTTTAATTTCTGTGGTTTCTATTAGCCACCGAGTTTCTGGCGTTATTTTGTTTGTGGGCCTGGTATTTCTATTTAATCTATTTGATACCTCGTTAGAAGGCGCCGTAGGCTTTGCCACTGCGCAAACGTTATTGCAAGAAAACGTTTTTGCCCAGTTTATAACTTGGGGCCTTCTGTCTGCCCTAGGGTTTCACTTTAGTGCAGGTGTTAAACACCTCGTTATGGACCTAGGTCATGGCGAAGAGCTAGACGCTGCCAATAGAGCAGCCAAATTTGTGATTGGTTTAACCGTTATATTAGCCGTATTAGCAGGGGTTTGGGTATGGTAACTGCAGTAACAAGTTTTGGTCGAAGTGGACTGTCTGATTGGTTAGTGCAGCGTGTGAGCGCTGTGATATTAGGCGTCTACAGCTTATTTATGGTGGCTTATTTGCTGCTAAATCCAGACATTGAGTTTGCCCAGTGGCAGGCCTTATTTAATAACACCAGTATGCGTATCTTTAGTTTAATGGCGCTGTTGTCATTGGGCGCACATTGTTGGATTGGCCTCTGGTCTATTTCTACTGATTACCTAAAGCACTTTGCTTTGCGCTTTGTATTCCAAATGGTAGTTGGTTTATTAATGTTCATCTACACCATTTGGGGTGTTCAGTTGTTGTGGGGCCTATAAGTTATGTCGAATATGTTACGTAAAATGTCCTATGAAGCCATCGTTATTGGTGGTGGTGGTGCTGGCATGCGGGCTGCGTTGCAGCTGACTGAGTCGGGTTTAAAGACCGCCTGTATTACTAAAGTATTCCCTACTCGTTCGCACACGGTATCGGCTCAAGGTGGTATTACCTGCGCCATTGCCAGTAATGATCCAAACGATGATTGGCGCTGGCATATGTATGACACCGTCAAGGGCTCTGATTATATCGGCGACCAAGACGCCATTGAATACATGTGTAGTGTTGGGCCACAGGCCATATTTGAACTAGATCACATGGGTCTGCCTTTTTCTCGAACTGAAGAGGGTCGCATCTATCAACGTCCTTTTGGTGGCCAGTCGAAGAATTTTGGTGAGGGTGGCCAAGCCGCTCGAACCTGTGCAGCTGCAGACCGAACGGGTCATGCGTTGTTGCATGCGCTGTATCAAGGCAACTTAAAAGGTGGTACTACCTTTTTGAACGAATGGTTTGCCGTCGATATGGTGCAAAATGACGATGGCGCTGTGGTTGGTGTGATTGCCATTTGCATTGAGTCAGGCGAAACTGTGTACATTGAAGCCAAGGCCACTGTGTTGGCTACGGGCGGCGCAGGCCGTATCTATCAGTCTACCACCAACGCCTTAATTAACACCGGTGATGGCATCGGTATGGCGTTACGTATGGGCTTGCCTTTACAAGATATGGAAATGTGGCAATTCCATCCAACAGGTATTGCTGGTGCGGGTACTTTGGTAACCGAAGGCTGCCGTGGTGAAGGTGGTTACCTGATCAATAAAGATGGTGAGCGCTTTATGGAGCGTTATGCGCCCAACGCTAAAGATCTAGCAGGCCGTGATGTGGTGGCCCGTTCCATGGTGATGGAGATATTAGAAGGCCGTGGTTGTGGTGTTAATGGTGACCATGTGCTACTCAAGCTCGATCACTTAGGTGAAGAAGTCTTGGAAAGCCGTTTGCCAGGAGTGTGTGAATTATCCAAGACTTTTGCTCACGTAGATCCAGTGTTTGAACCGGTACCCGTAGTGCCTACATGCCACTATATGATGGGTGGCATACCGACTAATATTGGTGGCCAAGTACTGTACCCAGAATCAGAGTCAGAAACGCGCATTGTTGAAGGCTTATATGCCTGTGGTGAAGTGGCTTGCGTATCGGTGCACGGTGCCAACCGCTTAGGCGGTAACTCATTGTTAGACCTAGTGGTATTTGGCAGGGCAGCTGGTATACAAATTGAGAAATCGATGCGTGAAGGCTACCATGCTGAATCGGCAAACCAGGCTAACTTAGATGCAGCGATGGTGCGTTTGAACACGCTAAATGATTCGCAATCAGGCGAAAGTATCGCTCAAGTTCGAGCTGACCTTCAAACGACTATGCAACTATACTTTGGAGTGTTCCGCGAAGGTGAGAGCATGCTCAAAGGCCTAGAACTGCTGCGTGATTTGCGAGTTAAGGTGTCTAACCTTTATGTGCAAGACAAAACCGGTGCCTTTAATACCGATCGGATAGAAGCTCTAGAGTTACAGAATTTGTTTGAAGTGGCTTTTGCTACGGCGATTTCTGCAGAGCAGCGTAAGGAAAGTCGGGGTGCTCATGCGCGTAACGACTTCACGGAACGTGACGACGAAAACTGGTTAAAGCACTCTGTGTATTACCCATTGGAAGAGCGCCTTGGTAAACGAGATGTGAACTTTTCACCCAAAACTGTGGAATCTTTCCCACCTAAAATTCGTACTTACTAAGGAGTAGTGACATGTTAACAGTGAGTATTTATCGCTACCATCCAGAACTGGATGCCAAGCCTTATATGCAAGACTTTCAGGTTGATACTGAGGGTAAAGACTTAATGGTGTTAGACGTCTTGAATTTGTTGAAAATTCAAGAGCGCGGCTTGGCTTATAGACGGTCGTGCCGCGAAGGGGTTTGTGGCTCCGACGGAATGAATATTAATGGTAAGAATGGCTTAGCCTGCATTACCCCATTATCTTCATGCGTCAAAAACAACAAGTTGATCTTACGACCTTTACCGGCTTTACCAGTCATTCGTGATTTGGTGATCGATATGGATCAGTTCTACAAGCAGTATGAAAAGGTTAAGCCGTTCCTGTTAAACAATACCCCAGCTCCTGGCATTGAACGTCTTCAGTCGCCTGAAGATCGTGCCAAGCTGGATGGTTTATATGAATGTATTCTGTGTGCCTGTTGTTCAACTGCCTGTCCTTCATTCTGGTGGAACCCAGATCGATTTATTGGGCCAGCAGGCTTGCTGCAGGCTTATCGTTTCTTGGCTGATAGTCGGGACACAGCCACAGAAGAGCGCTTAGCTGATTTAGATGATCCATTTAGTGTATTTCGTTGTCATGGTATTATGAATTGTGTCACTGTGTGTCCTAAGGGACTCAATCCCACCAAAGCGATTGGGCATATTCGTAACATGTTATTGACTAGGGCCACCTAGCTTTAAGAGCACTAAGCCCAAGGGCATTGCATAATGACCTTGGGTACTAACTTGTTTAGTGCAGTTTAACTATGACACTTAACCCTATAACGCATTACAGGTATACTGGCGCTGTTGAGTTAAGTTTAACCACAATCAGAAATCGGTGATACTGAATGCATGACAGCGTAATGGAGCAACAGAGGCGTGAGTCTCATTTCTCTGGCGGCAACTTTGCGTACATTGAAGAAATGTACGAAACTTATTTACGTGACCCCAATGCTGTTCCAGAGCAGTGGCGGCAAGAGTTTGATCAACTTCCTCGAGTACCAGACTCGATTAGTGGTGATCTACCTCATTCGATAATAAAAGAACACTTTGTCCTTTTAGGTAAAAACCAAAGCAAATCCCGTCCCATTCAAACTGCAACCTTAAGTAGCGACCACGAGCGCAAACAAGTTAGGGTCATGCGTTTAATTAATGCTTATCGTTTACATGGCCACCAGGTTGCTAGTTTAGACCCTTTAGAGCTGCAACCGAAAGAAGTGGTGCCGACGCTAGATTTGCATTTTCATGAGTTGTCTGCGGCCGATTTAGACACCGTATTCCAAGTGGGTGCTTCCTACCTAGGCAAAGACGAAATGCCTTTGTCAGAAATTATTGCTGGGCTTGAGCAGACTTACTGCTCAACGGTGGGGTGTGAATACAGCCACATTGTTAATACCGAAGAAAAACTATGGATCAGGCAGCGGGTGGAATCAGTCCGCAGTCACCCTAAACATACCCCAGAAAAACGCCGCCATATGTTCGAGCGTTTAACCGCTGCAGAAGGTCTAGAAAAATACCTAGCGTCGCGCTTCTCTGGAGCTAAACGCTTTGGCCTTGAAGGGGGTGAAACCCTTATTCCCATGTTGGATAACATTATCCAACGCTCGGGCAGTAATAAAGCCAAAGAAATTGTTATCGGCATGGCCCATCGTGGTCGGCTCAATGTATTGATTAACATATTTGGCAAAAATCCAGTGGATTTGTTTGAAGAGTTTGAAGGCAAGCGGCCTTTAAATACCTCTGGTGACGTTAAGTACCATCAAGGCTTTTCTACCAATGTGAATACACCTGGTGGCGAGGTGCATATGGCGTTAGCGTTTAACCCCTCGCACTTAGAAATTGCTAATCCAGTGGTTGAAGGTTCAGTAAGAGCCCGCCAAGATCGCCGTAAAGACACGGCAGGCGATACGGTACTGCCTATTTGTTTGCATGGCGACGCCGCCTTTGCAGGTCAGGGCGTGGTTATGGAAACCTTACAAATGTCCCAAACTCGCGCCTTTAAAACCGGCGGTACGGTGCATATTGTCATCAATAATCAGGTGGGTTTTACCACCAGTAAAAAAGAAGATGCCCGCACTACACCATACTGTACTGATGTTGCAAAATTCATCGATGCGCCCATTTTTCACGTCAATGGGGACGACCCTGATGCCGTGGCTTTTGTGTCAGAACTAGCCTTAGATTATCGCAACGAGTTTAAACGTGATGTGGTGATCGATCTGGTCTGCTATCGCCGCCGTGGTCACAATGAAGCCGATGAGCCCTCCGGTACGCAACCGTTGATGTATAACGCCATTAAAGCTAAAAAAACGGTCGCCACTTTATATGGCCAACAGCTAGTAAACGAAGGTGTGATTACTACTGAAGACATTGCCACTTATCAAAACGACTATCGCAATGCCCTGGATAATGGTGAACATGTTGCCAAGTCATTGGTTTCAACGCCAGACTCAAGCTCGTTTGTAGACTGGAAACCTTATTTAAACCATGAGTGGACGGCCCTAGGAGACACCCGTGTTTCGTCGGCCGTGCTCAAGGATTTAGGTCAACGTTTGGATCAGGTGCCGCAGGGTTTTGTGGTGCAGCGCCAAGTTAAAAAAATTCTTGATGATCGCTTGAAAATGGCAGCCGGTGCTGCAGAAATTAACTGGGGTTTTGCCGAAGTGATGGCCTATGCCTCTTTACTGGAAGAAGGTTACCCCATTCGCCTCACAGGGCAAGACGTGGGCCGTGGTACCTTCTCCCATCGTCATGCAGTATTGCACGATCAGAAGGGCACTGGGGCCTATGTTCCGTTAAGGAATTTATCAGCCAGCCAGCCAGAATTCACCATTTTTGATTCTTTATTATCAGAAGAAGCGGTGTTGGCGTTCGAGTATGGTTACGCTTCAACGGCACCAGAAGGTCTGGTGATATGGGAAGCACAATTTGGCGATTTTGCTAATGGTGCGCAAGTGGTTATTGACCAATTCATCACCAGTGGTGAGCATAAGTGGGGCCGCATGTGTGGTTTAACCATGCTGTTACCCCATGGCTATGAAGGTCAAGGTCCAGAACATTCCTCCGCTCGTTTAGAACGCTTTTTGCAGTTGTGTGCAGAACACAATATTCAAGTGTGTGTGCCCACCACACCAGCCCAAATATTCCACTTGATTCGACGTCAGGTCATTCGACCTATGCGTAAGCCGCTAGTGGTGATGTCGCCCAAGAGTTTGTTGCGTCACAAGATGGCGATCTCCAACTTAGATGAGTTAGCCAATGGCGAGTTCCAAAACGTCATTGATGAAGTCGATAACATTGATAAAACTGCAGTTAAGCGGGTAGTGCTGACGAGTGGCAAGGTGTACTACGATTTACTTGAGCAGCGTCGTTTAGGACAGTTAGATCATGTGGCTATCATTCGCATTGAGCAACTGTACCCATTTCCTGAGAAGCATTTAGCCGACGTACTAACCCAGTATCCAAATTTGGAAATTGTGGTTTGGTGCCAAGAAGAGCCGCTAAACCAAGGTGCTTGGTATTGTAGTCAGCACCACATGCGTAAAGCCATAAAGATAGGGCGTCCTAACTTAGAATTAATAGTTGCTTCACGACCTGCCTCGGCAGCGCCAGCCTGTGGCTATATGTCTGTGCATCTAGAAGAACAAGGTCAATTAGTAGCCCAAGCACTGGGATTAGAATCATGAATGGGTTAGTTGAACAAACCCTACCAATTATTAAAGTGAAGAGATAAACCATGTCTATTGAAATTAAAGCCCCATCTTTTCCTGAGTCTGTGGCAGACGGCACCATTGCTACTTGGCATAAGCAGCCAGGAGAAGCTTGTAAACGTGATGATTTGATCGTTGATATCGAAACCGATAAGGTGGTGATGGAAGTGGTTGCCCCCGCTGACGGTAGCCTGTCAGAAATTGTTGTGGCTGAAGGTGGAACTGTGTTGAGTAATGAAATTATTGCTCATTTTACTGCAGGTGCAGTGGCATCAGACACGGCACCAGACCCAAAACAAGCCGCTGATACAGATCAGTTGGATGTTAGTGGCCCGGCTGTACGCAAACTGCTTCACGAAAATAATTTAGATGCGAACCAGGTGACGGGTACTGGTAAAGGGGGGCGTTTACTTAAAGAAGACGTGCTTAATTACCTAAAGAACCCAACCCCTGTGAATGTCGCCCCCACGGCCGCACCGGCCGCAGCAGCTCCAGTAGCAGCGCCAGTGTCAGCACCTGCAGCTAAACAAACAGCGGCGCCGGCAGCCAGTGGCGAACATCGTACATCACGCCGAGTGCCGATGACTCGCTTGCGGTCAACCATTGCTAAACGTCTGGTGTCTGCACAAAATGAAGCGGCCATGTTGACCACCTATAATGAAGTGGATATGTCGCCTATCATGGCACTGCGCACGCAATATAAAGCTCAGTTTGAAAAAGCCCATAATGGCACCCGTTTAGGTTTTATGTCGTTCTTTGTTAAAGCGGCAGCCGAGGCCCTCAAACGCTACCCAGCAGTGAATGCATCCTTAGACGGCAATGATATGGTGTACCATGCGTATCAGGATGTGAGTGTTGCCGTATCTACAGATCGGGGTTTGGTGGTGCCAGTATTACGAGATGTTGAAGCCATGACCTTGGCCGATATTGAAAAAGGCATTGTGCAGCTGGCGACCCAAGCTAAAGACGGTAAACTGACTTTGGAAGATATGCAAGGGGGTACCTTCACCATTACCAATGGCGGTATTTTTGGCTCTTTGTTATCGACTCCAATTTTGAATCAGCCGCAAACCGCTATTTTAGGTATGCACAAAATCCAAGATCGTCCGGTTGCAGAGAACGGTCAAGTAGTGATCCGTCCAATGATGTATCTAGCCTTGTCATATGACCATCGTATGATTGATGGTAAGGAAGCAGTTCAGTTCTTAGTTACCATTAAGGAATTGCTGCAAGATCCCGCACGGATATTGCTTGAGATATAAGCCCGTGTGTTAACCCAAACCTGCGTTGTGATCCAACGTGGGCTGAAAAAGTAAGGAAATATTATGTCCCAAGAATTTGACTTGGTGGTTATTGGTGGTGGCCCTGGTGGCTATGTTGCAGCCATTCGTGCAGCGCAACTGGGTTTAAAGACCGCCTGTGTAGAAAAGTGGACCAATGACAAAGGCGCACCAGTATTAGGTGGCACCTGCTTGAATGTAGGTTGTATTCCCTCAAAAGCATTATTAGATTCAACCCATAAATTCCACGACGCTAAACATGAATTTGAACTTCACGGTATTAACACAGGTGACGTTTCTATAGATGTAGCGACTATGTTAGCGCGTAAAAATACCATTGTAGATAATCTCACCATGGGTGTGGCGGGTTTATTTAAAGCCAATGGTGTGACCTTGATTCATGGCACTGGCCAACTACAAAAAGATCGTGTCGTCAAAGTAACTGCAACTGATGGCAGTGAAACCCAGTTGAAGGCGACTAACGTGATTTTGGCCTCGGGCTCTGTACCGGTAACCATTCCTCCAGCACCGTTAACTGACGACATTATTATGGATAATGTGGGCGCACTTAACATCAAAGAAGTGCCTAAGCGGTTGGGTATTATTGGTGCAGGTGTGATTGGTTTAGAAATGGGTACCGTATGGCAACGTTTGGGTAGTGACGTGATCGTATTAGAGGCGATGGACACCTTTTTAGGTACAACTGATAAGGATTTATCCAAAGAAGCGGCTAAGTGTCTTAAGAAACAAGGGATGAAGATCCGCCTTGGCGCTCTAGTCACGGGTACTGAAGTTGCCAATAATGAAGTCAAAGTCGCCGTTAAAAAGGCTGATGGCGACTCCGAGACCCTAATCTTCGATAAGTTGATTGTTGCTGTAGGTCGGAAACCTTACACTGATGGCCTATTGTCAGCAGATTCAGGTGTAGATCTTGATGAGCGTGGGTTTGTGCATGTGAACACGGGCTGTAAAACTGATGCTCCTGGCGTTTACGCCATTGGTGACATCGTACGCGGCCCTATGCTGGCGCACAAAGCGTCTGAAGAAGGCATGATGGTAGCAGATGTAATTGCCGGACATAAATCGTTAATTAACTATGACTGCATTCCTTGGGTTATCTATACCCATCCAGAGATGGCTTGGGTGGGTAAAAATGAGCAAGAATTACAAGCCGAAGGCGTCGAAATTAAAGTCGGTAAGTTTCCGTTTTCAGCTTCAGGTCGGGCTATGGCAGCAAACGACACACAAGGTTTTGTAAAGTTGATTGCCGATGCTCAGACTGACCGTATTTTGGGTTGCCACATTATTGGTGGCAACGCATCTGAGTTGATTGCTCAGGCTGTAATTGCAATGGAATTTGGCTCCAGCGCTGAAGACTTAGCCTTAACAGTATTTGCCCACCCTTCCATGGGAGAGGCGATACACGAGGCAGCGCTAGCCGTTGATGGTCACGCCATCCATATGGCTAACAGAAAAAAAAGAAAATAGGTATTTAGGTTAAATTTAAATAAACAGGCTACAAAATGAATCTTCACGAATATCAAGGCAAACAGTTGTTTGCCCAATACGGCTTGCCCGTATCTAGTGGCATTGCCGTAGATACGGCAGAAGAAGCCATGGCGACACTGGATAAAATTCCAGGTGATCGTTGGGTCATTAAGGCTCAAGTGCACGCTGGTGGCCGTGGTAAAGCGGGCGGCGTACAATTAATTTCGTCTAAGCAAGAAGCGGCCGACTTTGCCAATAAATGGTTAGGCAAGCGCATGGTGACCTATCAGACAGATGCAGATGGTCAGCCTGTTTCCAAGGTTTATATCGAGCCATGTACTGATATCGCCCAAGAGCTTTACCTTGGTGCAGTGGTTGATCGTAGCACTCAACGTATTGTATTCATGGCGTCCACCGAGGGTGGCGTAGAAATCGAACAGGTGGCTGAAGAGACCCCTGAAAAGATTCTCAAAGCAGAAATTAACCCGTTAACGGGCGCTCAACCCTACCAAGGTCGTGAATTAGCCTTTAAGTTGGGTCTTAAAGGTAAGCAAGTCAAACAGTTTACGAAAATCTTTATAGGTTTGGCGCAACTGTTCCAAGATAAGGATCTGGCCCTACTGGAAATCAATCCATTGGTGGTCACAGAGCAAGGTGATTTGCACTGTTTAGACGCTAAGGTAGTGATCGACAGTAATGCGGTTTATCGTCATAAAGATATTCAGGCCATGCACGATCCAAGTCAAGACGACGAGCGTGAGGCTCATGCAGCGGCTTGGGAACTCAACTACGTTGCTTTAGATGGCACGATAGGGTGTTTGGTTAACGGTGCTGGCTTGGCCATGGGAACCATGGATATTGTGGCCCTGCACGGCGGTTTCCCGGCTAACTTTTTAGACGTTGGGGGCGGTGCAACCAAAGAGCGTGTCACTGAAGCGTTTAAAATAATCTTGTCAGATGACCGTGTTAAAGCCGTACTAGTGAACATTTTTGGTGGCATTGTACGTTGTGACCTGATTGCTGAAGGCATTATTGGCGCCGTCAAAGAAGTTGGCGTGAGTGTACCGGTAGTCGTACGTTTAGAAGGTAATAACGCTGAGCTAGGTAGTCAGAAGCTGGCTGAAAGTGGCTTGGATATTATTGCCGCCACCAGTCTGAGCGGTGCAGCCCAACAAGTGGTTGCAGCAGCTGGAGATCAAGCATGAGCATCTTAATTAACAAAGACACCAAAGTTATTTGCCAAGGTTTTACCGGTAGTCAGGGCACTTTTCACTCTGAACAAGCCATTGAATACGGCACTAAAATGGTGGGTGGTGTTACCCCAGGTAAAGGCGGAACAACTCACCTTGGCCTACCCGTATTCAATACAGTGAGTGAAGCGGTTGCAGTGACAGGAGCTGAGGCATCGGTCATTTATGTGCCTGCTGCTTTTTGTAAGGACTCTATTCTCGAAGCGGCTAATGGCGGCATTAAGTTTATTGTCGCCATTACTGAAGGCATTCCTACCTTAGATATGTTGGAGTGTAAGGTGGTTTGTGATCAACTGGGTGTGCGCTTAGTTGGGCCTAACTGCCCCGGTGTGATTACCCCGGGCGAATGTAAAATTGGTATCATGCCGGGCCATATCCATTTACCAGGTAAGGTGGGCATTGTGTCTCGTTCTGGTACCTTGACCTATGAAGCCGTTAAACAAACGACAGATGCAGGTTTTGGTCAGTCGACTTGTGTCGGTATTGGTGGTGACCCTATTCCTGGTACTAATTTTATCGATGTGCTTGAGCTATTCGAAAAAGACCCAGCCACAGAAGCCATCGTAATGATCGGTGAAATTGGTGGTACTGCAGAAGAAGAAGCCGCAGCGTTCATTAAAGCTAACGTCACTAAGCCTGTAGTCTCATACATCGCTGGCGTCACCGCCCCTGCTGGCAAGCGTATGGGCCATGCGGGTGCCATCATTTCTGGTGGTAAAGGCACTGCTGACGAAAAGTTCGCAGCCTTGAATGATGCGGGTGTTAAAACGGTTCGTTCTCTTGCCGATATCGGTAAAGCTTTAAAAGAAGTGACTGGCTGGAGTTAAGTCTGAGTTGCTGCAATCATTAAAAAGGCCACCCTAGGGTGGCCTTTTTTTATCTGCTGCTTTAGCAATTCCTAGACCAAGGCCAAGGCCAAGGCCAAGGCTTAGTCATACACTTAGCCTTGTTTTGCCTTTAAAGCGAGCTCCTTAGCTACTTCTACCTTAGAGTCTTCAAGCATGGCCTCTATCTGACTGGCTTCAATACGGGTGATTAAAGGCTTAAATTTCTCGATGCCATGGTTCACTAGAGGTGTATTTAGGGTTGACCAAGAAAGGTCATCATTGAGGAATTTGGTTACATCTTCGGCCATCATCGGTAAAATTGGGGTTAAATAGATCATTAACATGCGGAACATGTTGAGGCCTGTTGAACAAATATCCTGTACCTCTTGTTCTGCACCTTCTTGTTTTGCTAACACCCATGGTTCCTTATCAGCGATGTACTGATTCGCTTGGTCGGCTAGGGCCATAATAGCTTTAATGGCTTTGCTAAACTCACGATTTTCATAATACTCGGCAATGGCATGTTGCTCATGTGCAAAGGCTTCGAGCAGTTGGGGTTCACTGACCGTGGCACTGAGCTGGCCATTAAATTTCTTGCTAATAAAGCCTGCACTACGGCTGGCAATGTTCACCACCTTGCCCACCAGGTCAGAGTTTACGCGTTGCACAAAGTCTTCTAGGTTTAAGTCTAAGTCATCAACTTTATTGTTTAATTTGGCGGCAAAATAGTAACGTAAGTATTCAGGGTGGAGATGGCGTAAATAAGTGCCTGCTTTAATGAAAGTGCCCCGTGATTTAGACATTTTCTGCCCATTCACGGTTAAAAATCCGTGTGCATAGACTGCCGTGGGCGTTCGGAACTCGGCGGCAGACAGCATGGCGGGCCAGAATAAGCCGTGGAAGTTGATGATGTCTTTACCAATAAAATGATACAGCTCGGTAGTGGAATTCTGCTTCCAATAATGGTCAAAATCTAACTCTGCCGTGCGATCACATAAGTTCTTGAAACTGGCCATGTAACCGATGGGTGCGTCCAGCCATACATAAAAAAACTTGTTCTCTTGGCCTGGGATTTCAAACCCAAAGTAGGGTGCATCTCGACTGATGTCCCATTCCTGCAGGCCAGAATCTAACCACTCGGCAAGTTTATTGGCTATTTCACTTTGCAGGCTACCACTACGGGTCCAGTCTTTTAACAAATTTTCAAAATCAGGCAGTTTAAAAAACAGGTGAGTCGAGTCTTTTTGAACTGGTGTTGCGCCCGAAATAGCTGATTTGGGCTCAATTAATTCGGCTGGAGAGTAAGTGGCGCCGCAGGCTTCACAGTTGTCGCCATACTGGTCTGGTGTTTTACACTTAGGGCAGGTGCCCTTAATGAATCGATCCGCTAAAAATAATTGTTTTTCTGGATCAAAAGCTTGGGTAATAGTACGCGAGGTAATATGCCCCTTGGCCTCACAGGCTTTATAAATATACTCTGAGAATTCACGGTTTTCAGGTGAATGGGTAGAGTAAAAGTTGTCAAAAGAAACCTTAAAATCGCTGAAATCTTGCTCATGTTCGGCTTTTACATTGGCGATTAACTGCTCTGGGGTAATCCCTTCTTGTTCGGCACGCAACATAATGGCGGTACCGTGGGCATCATCTGCACAAACATAGTGGCAAGTGTTGCCAATATGGCGCTGGAATCTTACCCAGATATCGGTTTGAACGTACTCCAGCATGTGGCCAATATGAATGGATCCGTTGGCATAGGGTAAGGCGCTGGTAACAAGTATTTCGCGAGCAGTTGTATGGGTCATAGGTGAGTTCAAGTTTCTCAAGCAGCGCTGGATGTAACGCAAACTTATGGATTCGATGATTTAGGCACCATTGTACAAAACATTGGCCTATAGGCATACAGTTTCTCCTTTAGGCGACCGAGGATTATGTATTTATGCCCGTTGGCCCTGTTATAATTGAGCTTGATGTCAGTACCCAGTTCAAGGAGCAGGTCTTTGGCCAACGAGCCTATACAACCACAAGAATACCAAGCGCTGTTAGAGGCTAAAAGTGCACTGATTCGGTCTAGTTTCGACCAGTTGGGCAGCTTTTCCTCAGACGTTGCTTTAGAGGTTTTTCCCTCAAAGCCCGAACATTATCGTATGCGTGCAGAATTTCGTATGTGGCATGAGGGTGATGATCTATTTTATGCGATGTTTCCACCAGGTAATAAGTATGAGCCTATTCGTATCGATGCTTTTCCTCAAGCCAGTGAGCGCATTAATGCCCTAATGGGGCCTTTATTAGCGGGTATAAAGTCGTCACTCGTGCTGAGTAAAAAACTGTTTCAAATCGATTTTTTGAGCAGTCAACGTGGTGAGATTTTGGTGAGTTTGCTGTACCACAAGCAGCTAGATGACAATTGGTTGATGTTGGCGGATGCCTTGCGTATTGAGCTTGGTATCAATATCATTGGGCGGGCGCGCAAACAAAAACACGTGCTGGGTATCGGTTACATTATGGAAACCCTGCAAGTAAGGGGCCGTCAGTATCACTATCAGCAGGTAGAGAATGCCTTCACTCAACCTAATGCGGGCGTCAATGAGCAAATGATTGCCTGGGCCAGCGAGAGTGTGGAACGTTTTGGCCCTAGAGTTAAGCCAGATCTACTAGAGTTATACTGCGGTAATGGTAACTTCACCATCGCTCTAGCGGCACAGTTTGACAAAGTAATGGCCACTGAAATTGCTAAGTCATCGGTTAACTCAGCACTTTTTAACCTCGCCGAGAATGACATTGATAATGTGACCATTGTGCGCTTGTCGAGCGAGGAGATGACTCAAGCTTTAGCGGGGACTCGCCCGTTTAGGCGCTTAGCTGAAGTCGACTTAACAAGTTTCGATTTTGGGACTATTTTAGTAGACCCACCAAGAGCTGGCTTAGATCCCCAGACCCTTGCTTTAGTACAGCAATTTGATCAGGTGATTTACATTTCCTGTAATCCAGAAACCTTGCTGGATAATTTACACGAACTCAAACAAACCCATGCATTAAAACGCTTGGCTTTATTTGACCAATTTCCATACACCCACCATGCTGAATGTGGTGTCGTGTTGCATAAACGTAATTGATAGGACATAAAATGAGCGATACAAGACCAGAAGGCTTGCAAAACATTAAACACATCGTCGCCGTAGCTTCGGGCAAAGGGGGTGTAGGCAAATCTACCACAGCGGTTAACATGGCATTAGCTATGGCTCAAGCGGGTTTTAAAGTGGGTATATTAGATGCCGATATTTATGGACCAAGCCAAGGTTTAATGCTGGGTATTGCCGAAGGTAGTCACCCAGAAACGATGGATGAAAAATGGTTTGTGCCCATTCAAGCCCATGGTGTGAGTGTCATGTCTATGGCGTTTTTAGTAGACGCTAATTCTCCTATGGTGTGGCGTGGCCCTATGGCGGCCGGCGCCTTGCAGCAGATGTTGTTACAAACCAACTGGGGTGAGTTGGACTACCTATTTGTGGACATGCCTCCTGGCACTGGAGATATTCAACTGACCTTGTGCCAAAAGGCACAAGTGTCTGGTGCGGTCATTGTAACGACACCGCAGGATCTAGCCTTATTAGACGCCCGCAAGGGCATTGAAATGTTTAAAAAGGTTAACGTGCCTGTGCTTGGTATTGTGGAAAATATGAGCACTCACGTGTGTAGCCAATGCCACCACGAAGAAGCTATTTTTGGTGCGGGAGGCGGTGTTGCCTTAGCTCAAGAATACGGCACTGAACTACTAGCTAGCCTACCTTTAAGCATGTCTATTAGGGTCCTTGTCGATGGTGGCACACCCTCAGTGGTGGCAGAACCAACTTCAGCCACAGCACAGACTTATGTGAAGTTGGCTAACACCCTGGTAGGTAAACTTGATGGCGCTAGCCAATCCATGCCTAATATCAGTATAGATGAAGATTAAACACCATGCGTTTAAGTGATAAAGACATTATCGCCGCTTTAAATTGTGGCAAAATTGGCATTGAGCCGCGGCCTGACGATAGTGTCATTACAGGGGTCAGTGTGGATCTGCGCCTTGGTAATAGCTTTCGTGTGTTTAAGGATCATGCGCGCCCGTTTGTTGACGTTAGTGCCAGCCGCGAAGAAATTAATAGTACCCTCGAAGCCATAATGAGTGAAGAGATTATTATTGAAGAAGGTGAGAGTTTCTTCCTTCATCCGGGTGAATTGGCGCTAGCAGTCACATTAGAGTCTGTCACTATCCCTGATGATCACGTTGGTTGGTTAGATGGGCGCTCTTCACTGGCGCGACTAGGGCTTATGGTGCATGTGACTGCGCATCGCATCGATCCGGGTTGGAGCGGTGCTATTGTGTTAGAGTGTTTTAATAGCGGCAAGTTGCCCTTGGCGTTGAAACCCAATATGACGATTGGTGCTATTAACTTTGAAACCTTGTCTAGTCCGGCCTTGCGGCCTTACAACAAGAGAGTAGACGCTAAATATAAAAATCAACAAAGTGCCGTAGCCAGTCGTATCGATCAAGACGGTTAATTGGAACCATTAATCATGACCCAACTGTCCACTATGCAATGTGACCAAGTGATCAAGTCTTTGCGAGCGGGCGTGGTGCCTGCAGATTGTATTGACCTGATTCAGGTGGGCAGGGTGGGCGAATTAGAAACCTTAACTAAAGACATCTTGCACATTGCAAAAGGTGGCTCTAGTGTGCGTTTTGTGACGGGTGACTATGGCAGTGGCAAAACCTTTATTGGTGAGCTCACGCGTCAACACGCGATTAAACAAGGTTTGGTAGTGGCGACGGCAACCCTGTCGCCAGATAAGCGATTACAATCAAAAACGGGTGAAACACGTAATCTTTATTCTGCCCTCGTGCGCTCTTTCAGCACTAAGGCAAGGCCTGGTGGCAGTGCTTTAATTAACATTGTCGAGCGCTTTATATTGACGGCTTTACGTGAAGCTCACGTCAATGCAGTGACCCCCGAAGCGCATATCGCCCATCGATTGCGAGATTTTGAAGAGCTTGCAGGGGGCTTCGACTTTATTAAAGTCATCCAGTGCTATTGCCAAGGCTTAGAAAATCAAGACGATGAATTAAAAAGTACTGCCTTGCGTTGGTTAAGGGGCGAGTTTACCCATTTATCCGACGCAAGGGCCGCCTTGGGTGTACGCAGTATTATTGATTATCGTAATTTTTTCAGTGGTTTAAAAATGCTCTGCCAATTTGTGCGCATGGCAGGTTACTCTGGTTTACTGGTCTGTTTAGATGAAATGGTCGCTTTGCATGAACTAAGCCATAAGCAGGCGCGGATCAATAACTTTAACGAGATACTTAATATCGTCAATGACTGCCTGCAAGGGCAGGTTCATGGCATGGGCTTCGTATTTTTAGGCACCCCCGAATTTGTTTACGATAGTAACAAGGGCCTTTACAGTATGCCGGCTCTGAAGAGTCGGCTGGCGTTGAATAGTTTGGCAGGTGAGGGGCTAACCGATGTATCTGGCCCTGTCATAGAGCTACAACCCCTGCAAGAAGCCGAAATGGATGAGCTGATGCAGAAGCTACGTCATGTGCAGGCCTGCGGTGTTGCTACAGATTACTTAATTGATGACATGGGGTTGTGGCAGTTTATGCTTAAGTGCCGCGCCATACATGGGCCACAGTATTTTCTCAATCCGCGTTTGGCCATCAAAACCTTATTAGATCTGTTGGCCATTCTGCAGCAAAATCCCAACACTAAGGCCGATGACCTGATTGCTAAGATTAGTTAAACCATTGGTCTAGCTGAGCTAAGTCATCATTGCTAAGGAGGCCACTGGCTTGCTTTAGGCGTAATTGATTAAGCACTAAATCAAGCCGTGCATTAGCCCAGTTTCTTTGAGCCGAAAAAACCAGTTTTTCAGCGTCCAGAATATCGCTAATACCTCTCAGACCTAATTCATACTCTTTGTTTTTTCCAGCTAAAGACGCTTGCACTGCGGTGTTTAGTTGCGCCAGTGCTTGTATCTGTTGGCGACTCGTATCTAAGGCCTGGTGCCACCGCCTGACGTTTTGTCGGGTGCTGCTGAGCAGAGCTTGACCTTGTTGTTGACTGGCATACCAACTTTCTTTGGCTTCTATGATTTGGGATTTATTAAGGCCACCATCATAAAAAGTGCCCTTTAGGCCAATGGTAAAGTATTGGCTATCACCGGTAGCGCTGCTGTGATTTTTTGACACGGTAATGTTGGCTGTAGGGTACAAGCCCACTTCTTTGGTTTGAACGTTGTGGTATGCCTGTTGCGTGGCAACACTGTTACTAACAATATCTAGGTTATTGTTTTGTGCCAGCTCAAACCAGTTTTCTAAGGAATCCATTTGTTCAAGGCTTGCGGCTGTAAAGCTGCTTGCAAGGGCAGGCAATTGTGCGGGTAAAGTTCGATTGGTTAAGTTTTCAAGGTTCGAGCGAGCAAGGCTTAGCTCTTGCTGTACTTGCAGTAAATTGACCTGCAATTGTTGAAAGTTGGCTTTAACGTCTTGCAGCTCAATAATGCTGGTTATACCCAGATCAACCTGTTGCTGAGTTTGTTTTAAACGCTGTTTAATGGCAGCGACTTCGGCCATGCTTGAAGACAGTTGGTGTTGTTGTTTGACCACAGCTACATAGCGATCAATGACAGAAAAAATAAGCTGTTGATGGTTTTTTTCAAAGCTAATGCGTGCTCCAGCGGCCATTTTGTCTGCGACTTTCATGCCATAGTAGGCGTCCAGTCTTAATGGTAATGCTATGCTAACACCGTAGCTATTGGAGTTAGAGCTCGCATCTAGGGCAAGGTTATCGCTAAAGGTACCACTTATTTGTGGCATTATTGCACTGTTGGCTTGAGGTATGATTTGTAGCTTAGCATTAAGTGTGTGTTGGGCTGCTAGGTAACTGGGGTCGTTAGCCTGGGCGAGTTCAAACAACTCTTCAAACTGGCCGGCATGGCTGCCTATGGTGGCGGTGGCTGTTAAGATAAAAGCAGCTAGACGATGAGAAGAGGCCAAGGTAGTTCCTTAATTAAACTTTTATTAGACAATTATACTAACCAAACCGGTGTGAGTGCGCGAATGGTTTTACCAAACTTTGCAGAATCAGGCGACTACCCCTGATAGTTAGTCATCAAGCCAAGTCAGCTGCGTTAGATCAATTTGGTAGCGTTTACCATCGGCTTCTTTTTGGACAATGCGCACGATGCTGTAGTCTAACTCTGGCGCAAACCAAATCCATGTTTCGCGCTCAGCAGTCTCGCCTCGATCGCGTTTAATTCGTATCGACTTGTAACTGCCCAGTGGGGTTTCAATAAGGTCTTCACCGTCGGCAATAAACTCGTATAATTTGACATGGCCGCCATCGGCAACTTGATAGGCATAGGTGGTGGTGCCCGCAATCGCTGGCAATACCGCTAAATCGAGTTGCAAGCGTAGTTGCACACTTTGTTTATCCAGCGTGTGGGGCTCAATGTCCATTACCCAATCAGAGCCCTCAGCAGTATTGGTAACCTTTTTGTTAGGCCAATCAAAGGCAACTTCTACGTTGCGTGTTTTGCCTAACACTTTGCGTTGGTAGCGATAGTGATGGGGCTCAATGTTATCGCCTTGCATGTTAAATACACTGGATTCAGTGAGGGACGCCACCATAGCACTCGCTGCTGTAGTGAGAACATAGCGACCGTCATCCTGCTTAATTAAGCTGCGCTCTGCTTGGCCAGACAGGCTAATACCCAAATCCCATTGGCTGGTGTAAATCGCTTGAAACGTACGCAGTTGGGCCATGCCACTGCTGCTCCACAGCAACAGTAAGGACAAGCCAGCAACTCGAGTCAAGTTGCATGATGTGGGCTTAATATAAGACATAATATTTCCTATCAGTATCAATATGGCAGGCTCAGTTTAAGATTGGAACTGCATTCCTTGGGCTGGCAACGGATGACCATCCATCAACACTGCCTCATTTTGCAGTGTTAAGCGACCCTCACAAAACCATTTTATGGCAATGGGGTAAATAATGTGCTCTTGTGCCAACACTCTGGCCCCCAAAACACTGGGAGAATCTAACTCTAGAACCGGCACTGATGCTTGTATGACCATAGGACCACCATCAAGTTCACTAGATACAAAATGTACACTGGCGCCATGGGTTTCTACTTCTGCTTCTATGGCGCGTTCGTGGGTATTAGTGCCTTTGAACTGAGGTAATAATGAAGGGTGAATGTTGAGCATACGGCCATAGAAATGGTCCGTTAGTTGGGGCGTAAAAATGCGCATAAAACCAGCCAGAACCACTAGTTCTGGCTGTTTATCGTCTATGGCGTGCATTAACTCACGCTCGAAGGCTTCACGACTGCCAAACTCAAGATGGTTAATGACTTGGGTTGCGATGCCTGCTTTATTAGCTCGTGCTAGACCCATTGCTGTGGCTGTATTACTAATGACTAGTTCAATACTGGCAACAATAGTGCCCGTAGCAATGGCGTCAATGAGGGTTTGTAAATTGCTACCGCCGCCTGAAATAAGGACCACAAGACGGGGTACCTGTTGTAACGATTGTTGATGCATTAAATAATCCGGCGCTTAAGTTAACGCATTACAACAGCTTCTTGCGAGCCGTCATTTTGTTTAATGTGGCCAATGACCCATGGGCTTTCACCGGCCTTGGTGAGGGCGGCTAAGGTTTTGGCCTGGTCTTCTGCATCAACTACAATCACCATACCTACGCCACAGTTAAAGGTGCGGTACATTTCAGTATCGGTCACATTGCCTTTGCTTTTTAACCATTTAAATACAGCAGGTTGTTGCCAAGAATCAGTATCAATAACGGCAACACTATCGGCGGGTAATACCCGCGGAATATTCTCTAACAAGCCGCCACCTGTAATGTGGGATAGGGCTTTTACATTAACCTGCTTAAACAGGTCTAATAAAGCCTTCACATAAATGCGGGTAGGCTGCATCAAGGCATCACCTAAGCTAGTTTCACCAATGTCTTGGTGTAAATCTGCTTTGCTTACCTCAATGATTTTACGAATTAAAGAGTAACCGTTAGAGTGTGGGCCAGAAGAGGGTAAGCCTATAAGCACATTTCCGGCAGCCACTTGGGTGCCATCTATGATTTTTTTCTTTTCTACAATGCCCACACAAAAGCCAGCTAAATCGTAATCTTCACCTTCGTACATGCCAGGCATTTCGGCGGTCTCACCTCCTACTAAGGAAGCTCCAGCAAGTTCACAGCCTTCGCCAATGCCAGTGACTACACGGGTTGCTATATCTATATCTAGCTTGCCAGTGGCGTAATAATCTAAAAAGAATAAGGGTTCTGCACCAGACACAATTAAATCATTAACACACATAGCAACTAGGTCGATGCCAATGTGATCATGACGGTTAAGTTCTAAAGCGAGTTTTAGTTTTGTGCCAACGCCATCGGTACCAGACACAAGCACAGGTTCATCATACCCTTTAGGTAATTCAAATAATGCGCCAAAGCCGCCTAGTCCTGCCATTACTTCTGGGCGACGGGTACGTTTAGCCACGCCTTTAATACGTTCAATCAGGGCGTTGCCTGCATCGATATCGACACCAGCATCTTTATAGCTTAGGGAATTGGTAGGGGCTTCAGTGCTCATGGCAGGGGGTAACCTTAGGCGATTAAATTAAACTACCGCTATTTTAACACTCTACTGATGTTTCATCACCCGCTTAAGGACGAAGTTTAGAGGTTTTTTGTACTTTTCTTGCTAGCGACACTGCTACATATTGACTATAGTGAGGCTAGCATTACTTTAGACATCGAAAAGCACTCAATCGAATGGTTACCCAAAATATTATATGACCTTAATATTGCTCAAAATAGTGGCTAAACCACTACACAAAATAATGCTTATCTGGCTGATGTTATTGGCAGTACCAGCGTTTAGCTTAACAGTAGAGGGCCTTTATACGGCTCAAGTTCCTATTAAAGATCAATCTTCTAAGCAGGTACTAGGCGCCAAAACGATTGGCCTGGCTCAAGTCATCGTTAAAGTGACAGGTCAAACGCAGAGTCTTAACCACTCTGGCATACGCGCAGCCCTAAAAAATGCAGAAACTTACCTGCAACGCTTTTCCTTTAGCACAACGCAGTTGCTGGATGGCCAACCACAGGCCATGATGGAATTAGCCTTTGATCGGTTACAGGTAGATCAGTTGATGCGTGATTCTGGCATGCCTATTTGGGGCACAGACCGCGCTGCAGTGCTGGTATGGTTGGTCGAAGATAAGCAGGGCTTAAGACAGATTGTTAATGATAATGGTCACCCCATGGTGGCACAAATTATGGCTCAAGCAGACCAGCGTGGCATGCCGTTACTATGGCCCTTATTAGACTTAGAAGATCAGGTGTCTATTAATGCTGGAGCCCTGTGGGGCTTGTTTAGAGAGACCATTAAACAGGCCTCAAGTCGGTACCAAGCTGATGCCGTTTTAGTGGGCCGTATGTTTCAAGATAGTCAGCAATTATGGCGCGTGGAATGGAATTTTTGGCTCGATGAAGTTGAGCAAACATGGTCCTCTCAAGGAGCTAATGTAGCGACTTTAGTAGACCCTTTGCAAGACCGCCTGGCATCGAGTTTAGTGGCAAAATTTGCCCTCACCACGAGTGCTCAAAGCCCAAGTGATGATGTAAGCCAGAGCGCCATCTTGCGAATAGACCAAGTGACACAGATCGATGATTACGTAGACATACTGGCAATGTTAAAAACCATTGCGGGTATACAAAGGGTGCAGTTGCACAGCGCTAATGGGTCTACTTTGGAATTTCGCATCATTGCTCAATCACAACTGGCCCAAGTGAAATCAATTGTTGATTTAAAGCGGCGTCTGCAAGCTGTGGATGACATAGCTATCGCGCAAACAGACGCTAGTAAACGCCCAGTGTGGCATTATCAATGGAACTAGCAACACAACTAGCAACACCACTAACAGTGGCATTTACATAAGGAAAGTGGGAAATGACTCAGTCGCAAATATGGTTATTTATGGTTGTCGGGTTGATGGTAGCAGGGGTGTTGTATTTACTTCAGCCGGTACTCACACCGTTTTTAGTTGGTATTGGTATCGCCTACGTGGCAGACCCCTTTGCTGATCGATTAGAAGCCAAAGGTTGTAGCAGAACCATGGCCACAGTGATTGTTTTTTCAGTATTAACTTTATTGCTAGTGGTGATGATGTTAGGCCTATTGCCTTTGTTAACGACACAGATTCAGACCTTGGCGCAGATGCTGCCTAATATAGAAATTTGGTATAACGCCAGCCTATTGCCATGGCTACAGTCTAGCCTAGGCTTAGATATCAAGAGTATGCAATTAGACTCAGTAACCGAAGAGCTTTCGGCTGAGTGGAAGCAAGCAGGAGGCGTGATCTCTCGGGTGGTTAAATATGCCACCCAATCAAGTATGAGTTTAATCTCTACCTTAGGTTCCATGGCCATGGTACCGGTGGTGGCATTTTATATGTTAAGGGATTTTGATCTGGTCACCGATCGCATTAAAGCCCTGTTGCCACTCAGTGTTCAGCCTCGCGTGAGTGCTTGGGCACTAGAAAGTAACGACGTTTTGGCGGCCTTTATGCGGGGTCAACTTTTGGTGATGCTGAGTTTGGGAGTAATTT
Source organism: uncultured Pseudomonadales bacterium (assembly GCA_963925635.1). Lineage (GTDB taxonomy): Bacteria > Pseudomonadota > Gammaproteobacteria > Pseudomonadales > Balneatricaceae > Njordibacter. Next base: position 39,050 of record CAWUTT010000007.1, read on the forward strand.
ACGCCTTAGGGCTTAGTTTTGTGGGTTTAAATTACGCCCTTTTAATAGGTATTTTGGCAGGTTTGGCAAGTATTGTGCCTTACCTAGGGTTTGTTGTTGGTATTGCGGCGGCATTATTAATTGCCTTTTTTCAGTTCGACAGCTACCTTCCTATCGCCCTTGTTTGTGCAGTGTTTGCAATCGGACAAATGGTTGAGAGTTTTGTGTTAACACCGCTGCTTGTCGGCGATCGAATTGGCTTACATCCAGTGGCCGTTATCTTTGCAATATTGGCCGGCGGCCAGTTGTTTGGCTTTATGGGAATTTTGCTAGCGTTACCCATAGCAGCTGTGATTATGGTATTGTTGCGCCATCTCCATAAGGGCTATATCAACAGCCCTTTGTATGGCCAGCAGGATAATGAATGACGTCAAATGCTGTAAAAGATTTACCCCAACAGCTGAGTTTTAGGCAACTGACATTAGGTGTGACCTTAAATGCCCAGCAACAGCTGAGTAATTTTTGTTTTAGTGGCGCCCCTGCGTTGGCTCAAACCTTAGACCAGTTGCTACTCAACAAGCAGGCAGACAGTGTGTACGTGTTTGGTGCTCAAGGGGTGGGTAAGAGTCATTTGTTACAAGGCTGTGTGCTACAAGCTCAAGAAATGGGCCAGCAAGCCATCTATATTAGCTGTAGCGAACTAATCAAAATATCCTCTGACCAAGCTAACGAGTGTTTGGCTGGCTTAGAAAGCAATGCCTTGATCTGTGTTGACGACATAGACTGTTTACTTGCTGATCCCCACTGGGCACAAGCGTGGTTTCATTTGTATAATAAGTTAATGCAACAGGGGCACCATTTGGTCATGTCTGCTGCGCTCAACCCTAGAACCATAGACTGCTCGCTTAATGATTTGCGTTCGCGTTTGCAGCTTGCCAACGTTTTTCAACTGACTGATTTAGACGAAGTTGCCAGTGGTCAATTATTACAGGCCAAAGCCAAGCAAAAGGGTTTACAGCTAAGTAACGAACAAGTAGCCTATATTTTTTCGAGAAGCCCTAGGGGTT
>CAWUTT010000008.1:0-8375 GCA_963925635.1 uncultured Pseudomonadales bacterium
AACCATCGCCACTAACATGGGGTCTACCTTAATGACACCAGCCCAGGTGCGTGAACTGATAAAGGTAGAAAAAAGAGCGCCTTTAGCATGACCGATATTGTTAATAAACCCAATAAGCGCCAAAAAACCGCTGCTTGTATCGGTGGTGGTGTCATTGGTGGTGGCTGGGTAGCGCGGTTTTTACTGCACGGTTGGGATGTTAATGTGTATGATCCCGCAGCTGATGCGCAGCGCAAATTAGCAGCCGTACTCGAAAATGCGCGGGCGGCCTTACCTCAGCTAGCCGATGTGACCATGCCCACGGAAGGCACACTCACTTTCTGTGAGAGCCTTGAAACGGCGGTAACCAATGCCGATTGGATTCAAGAGAGTGTGCCAGAACGTTTAGACATTAAGCATAAGGTGTTTGCCCAAGTACAGGCAGCGTGTGCAAAAGAGGCCATTATCGGCTCGTCGACCTCTGGCTTTAAGCCTTCGCAATTGCAAGAAAATGCCCTAAGGCCGGCCCAAATCATGGTGGCCCACCCATTTAATCCAGTGTACTTGTTACCCTTAGTAGAACTAGTGCCGAGCCCAGCTAATGGCCCAACTATTATAGAGCAGGCCAAACACCTGCTGACCAGTGTGGGGATGAAGCCGTTACATGTACGTAAAGAAATTGACGCCCATATTGCTGATCGTTTTTTAGAAGCAGTATGGCGTGAAGGCCTGTGGATGATCAAAGATGGTATTGCCACTACCACAGAGATAGACGATGCCATTCGCTATGGCTTTGGCTTACGTTGGGCGCAAATGGGTCTGTTTGAAACCTATCGCATAGCCGGTGGTGAAGCGGGTATGGCGCATTTTATTGCCCAGTTTGGGCCTTGTTTAGAGTGGCCGTGGACCAAACTAATGGATGTGCCCGAACTCACGGACGAACTCATTGCTACCATTGCTCAGCAGTCTGATGAGCAATCGGGGCATCATTCTATTCGCGACCTTGAGCGCATTCGTGACAAAAACCTCATTGGTATTATGCGGGTGCAAAAAGACAATAATTGGGGCGTAGGCGAGTTATTGAACCAACATGACGAGCGTTTAAAACAGTTAGGTTAATACGGCTTATCTGCGGCAGCAAGTCAATCATGGGGTGTTATTAATACCCTAGATAAGGCCTTACCTTATGCTGGTGAGTAAGGTCGGCCTTATCTAAACGCAATCAACTAAGTGCCTCCTATGTGTTACCAAGGTTAAATAAGACTGCCCTAATAGGTTAAAAAATTGTCAGATCACTGGGTGCTTACTGGTATGATGACGCTACACCCTCGTTGTATTGGTTTATTTAATGAACGCCATTTTTCCAGTTGTCAGCTCCATTTTGCTGGTGATGCTATTAGGCTACGGCCTCTCTAAAAAACTGCTTGTAGACGCCCGTTTTTGGCAAGGTATTTCAAAGTTATCCTATTGGGTGTTATTTCCGGTGTTGATTGTGCGCACCTTAGCTAACGCCACCATTGATAGCGCCTTGCTCTTGCCTTTGTTTACTATCTTTACCGTGGCGCTGATATTAATTTTAATTTACTGTTTGCTGGTGTCTCGATTAATGGGTCTAGACGGAGCCTCCACCGCATCGATTACTCAAGGTGGTGTACGCCATAACGGTTTTATTGGTTTTGCGGTGTTGGTGGATATATTTGGCTTGCCTGGCCAAGAGCTGGGCGCTCTAATTATTGCTGTGCTGTTGCCCTCTACTAATATCCTGTCGGTGCTCTCTGTGAGCTTGCTAGTGAATAAAAAAAACCAACCCTTGCCCGCTTTAATGGTCAAAGGACTCTTGCGTAATCCAATGCTCATTGGCGTAGCTATCGGTCTTTTTCTTAATATACTCACCATTTCTATCCCTACTATATTGGATCAATCAATGGACATGGTGAGTCGTGCTGCCTTACCTTTGTTATTGCTCAGTGTGGGCGCCAGTTTGAAGATGAGTTCCTTAAGGGGTAGTTGGTTACCCTTGATGGCCGCCCTTATCGCTAAGCTGTTAGTGTTTCCAGCCTTGTTTTTAGCAGGCGCATGGTGGTTTAATCTAAGCCCGTTAGTGACCGTTTGTGTGGTGGTTTTTGGGGCTTTGCCCGCCGCCGTATCGGCTTATCCCTTTATTCAGCAGATGGGTGGTAACGCCAAACTTATGGCCGATATTATTACTTTGCAAACCTTAGCCAGCTTGATAGGGTTAACTTTTTGGACCAGTTTGGCGATACATATTACAGGTTTAGTACTATGACTTTTTCTGTACCTTATGATTTTGTTCAGGGGCACTCTCCATTATTGGTGAGCATGCCCCACTCTGGTTTGCAGCTGACTCCCTCAGTCGCTAACACCTTAATACCAGAAGCCTTGGCTTTACCCGATACCGATTGGCACATTCCACAACTGTATGACTTTTTAGAGTCCATGGGGGTGAGTGTGATTAAGGCTAATTATTCGCGGTATGTCATTGACCTTAATCGTCCAGAAGATGATAAACCACTTTATGCCGGCAAAACTACGGGCTTATTTCCCCATATCTTGTTTAATGAAAAGTCTATGTTTAAACCTGGCACAGTGGCGGATAAAGCCCATCAGCAGGCCTGTATACAACATATCTGGCAGCCATATCACCAGCAGTTGGCGGCTGCATTGGCGCGTATTAAACAAAAGTTTGGTTATGCCATTCTATTTGATGCCCATTCCATTCCAGCACAGGTGCCAATGTTTTTTACCGGGACTCTGCCGGATTTCAATCTGGGCACTAATGGCGGTGTGGCGTGTGCTCCCATGCTCCTGCAAGCAGCAGAACAAGCCATTTCTGGCAGCCATTACACCCAAGTGAGTAATGGGCGCTTTAAAGGGGGCTATATCACCCGTAGCCATGGCCAGCCTAGCCACCATGTACATGCGCTCCAGTTAGAGCTGTCACAAGCCACCTATATGCAAGGTGCTGCTAGTTATGCCCTAGATGACAAGAAATGTGCGCAAGTTAAGCCCCAGCTCAAGGCCTTAATTGAAGCGGTGATCCATTGTAATTTAACTCCCTAATAAGAGGTTTTTAATGTATTTGAGTGAATCACAAATTAAGGCTTATGAACGTGATGGCGCTATTGTTATTAAAGGCGTGTTTAAGGATTGGATTGATGGCCTAAGAATAGGTTTTGATAAGGTGTTGGCTCAACCCAGCGAACATGGGCGTGAAAATGTAGCCCAAGGTGAGGTGGGGCGTTTTTTTGAAGATTATTGTAATTGGCAACGCATTGAAGAGTTTAAACGGTCGATTGTTGAGTCCCCTGCCGCGGAAATAGCCGCTGAAGCTACTCGGTCTAAGCGTATTCAAGTGTTTCACGAGCATATTTTAGTGAAGGAGCCTGGCACTGCAAAAGCCACACCGTGGCATCAAGATATGCCTTATTATTGTGTTGCTGGTGAACAAACGGCGAGTTATTGGGTGCCTCTTGATGCAGTGACTAAAACCAATACACTGCAGGTGGTATTAGGTTCTCATCGTTGGCCAAAGTTAGTGCGCCCAACGCGTTGGTCGAGCAATGAGCCTTGGTACAGCAGTGATTTGGACTATATGGACATGCCAGTGATTGATGACAGGCAAAATATTTTGGTGCCAGAATTAGAGTTAGGTGATTGTGTGTTGTTTAACTTTAAAACTGTCCATGGGGCGCCAGGCAATGCGTTAACTAGTCGCCGGCGGGCTTTTTCTACCCGCTTTATGGGCGATGACGTGCGTTACGTCAATCGAGGTGGCCCAACGTCGCCACCGTTTGAGGGATTGGTACAAAGTGATGGCGATAAAATGCCACTTAATTGGTTTCCAGAGGTGTATAACAATGGCCAATAACGCGACTGGAAGTTGCCTTTGTGGGGCGGTTAAATACCAAGTAATAGGTGCGCTAAGGCCGGTAGTGGCTTGCCACTGTGGGCAATGTCAAAAGACCAGTGGCCATCATGTGGCCGCCACTTCTGCTAAACGAGAAGACTTTGAACTGCTAGAGCAAAGGGGTCTTAAGTGGTTTGCCTCCTCCACAGGGATTAGGCGTGGATTCTGCCAACAATGCGGTGGCAACTTATTCTGGGATAATGCAAAATTAACCACTATTTCAATTTTTGCAGGCACCTTGAATCAACCTAGTGGCTTGCGATTGGTGGAGCATATTTATGTAGATGAAAAGCCAGATTATTACGAAATAACTGATGGTTTACCACAACGGCAAGGTTTTAGTATGACAGCAAGGACTCAATAATGGCTCACAAATGCGCACATTGCGATTTTAAAATTACCTCACGCAATCAGTTGTGTGAGGATTATAGGGACCCCGCAAAAGCTTATGGTTGTCCTCAGTGTGGCACTTTTTATATTCTGCCAAGAAGTGGTGCACCTACGGTAAAGCAATGGTTATGGTATTTAATTCTAGGCTTCTCTGGCGGTTTAATTTCCAGTCTGGTACAGCTGAATGGTTATAGTCGATGGTGGTTCTGGAGCTACGTATTGCTTGTTGGAGTTGGTTTGGGCCGAGCCTACATCAAGTCAAAAGCGGTGACCTTAGAGGCTTCTGGGTATCGAGCCGAGCTCAATAATGACTGATTTCATAGTGCCTTTGTGTCAACAGCAGGTGACTATTCTTTATGCAGACGAGCATATTGTGGTGGCGAACAAACCCAGTGGCCTCTTGTCGGTACCGGGCAAACATCCACTCAATAAAGACTGTTTAATTACTCGGGTACAGCAACAATATGCCGATGCCCATATCGTGCATCGTTTAGATATGGACACTTCTGGGGTCATGGTGTTGGCCCGTGGTAAAGCCAACTTGTCAACTTTAAGTCGCCAGTTTCAGCAGCGAGAAACCCAAAAGCAGTATTTGGCATGGGTGTATGGCGTATTGCACGATGATGCAGGCGAAGTTAATTTGCCGTTAAGATGCGACTGGCCCAATCGGCCAAAACAAATGGTAGACCATGACTTGGGTAAAGCCTCATTGACGCGTTTTGAAGTGCTTGAGCGAAGGCCTGCAAGGTTACAGACTAAAGTGCTTTTGAAGCCCGTGACAGGGCGTTCTCACCAGTTGCGAGTACATATGGCTGAACTGGGGCACCCTATTAGTGGTTGTGAGTTTTATGCCCATCCACAAGCACTAATGCAAGCCGACCGCTTGCAGTTGCATGCTTGGAAGTTAAGCTTTATGCATCCATCAACTGGGGCTTTGCTAACGCACATAGCGCCTTCAGTGTTCTAGCTCAAACATAGGTGTTGATCACGTTCCACAATTCATCTTCAGAAAATGGTTTGTGCACATAATCAGTAATGCCAGCAGCTTGCCAGTGGCTTAATTCGGTCATTGGGTCTCTGGCAGTGGCCGCAATAATAGGCACATTGACACTATTATTGACGCCTAAAGTGCGAATGGCACGGGTAGCGGAAAGGCCATCTAAATGGGGCATCATTAAGTCCATAATAATGATGTCATATTGATTATTTTTCACCCAAGTGATGGCTTCTAAACCATCGGCAGCCAGGTCAATAGTGACTTCACCAAAGGAGAGGAATTCATAAATAATTTCACGGTTGATGGCATCATCTTCGACAACTAACATTCTAATTAAGGCCATGGATGAATCTCTGTTCAGGTCATAAATCTAGTTACATCACCCTATCTAAACGCCAAATAGTGTGGCTTAAGCCCTAATGGGGCTGCATCAAACTGCGGCGAGACGCAATACACTATGCCACACCTCTGCATCCAACTCTACAGTATTAGGTAGCACCTTTTGGGAGCCTGGCAGGCGGGCTCCAGGTTGGCTGGTAATGGCGTCTGAAATGGTACTCAGTTTGTCCCAAAATAGATCACCAGCAACGTTAGTAGGGTCAATAATAATGTAGCATTGGCCTAGATCGTGGGGCTTGCCTTCGCTCGCCTTGAGAGGGTCTAGCTCAGTGCTGGTGCTGCCACCGGTAAAGGCGGCGGCCAGGATTTCTGCCATTAGACCAAACCCGTAGCCCTTATAACCCCCTGCAGACAAAAGCGAGCCGCCATTGAGCACAGCCTTAGGGTCTTGTGTAGCTTGGCCTTCACTATCAACACCCCAGCCTAATGGGATTTGCTCACCCGCAGTGGCCGCCATATTGATTTTACCTATGGCAATAGCGCTGGTGGATTGATCAAACTGCATGGCCAGACCGCCCTTACCGTCTGGCACCGACATGGCAATAGGGTTAGTGCCAAGCACCGCCTGAGTTCCACCTGGCGGTGATACGCAAGATTTTGCATTGGTCATGCCAATGGCAATGTAACCTGCACCTGCAATCTGTGCTGTGAAGTAACCCATAGAGGTGCAAGTGTGGGAGTGGCAAATGGCTAAGGTGGCTACACCATTGGTTTTTGCGGCTAAAAGTGCCGTGTCTAGGCCGCGCGAAAAGGCCGCCTGAGCAAAGCCTAACTTGGCATCTACCACCACACTGGCAGGCTTAGGCTGGTGCACTTCCGGCTCAACATCACCTTTAACTCGGCCTGTTTTTAGTTGGCTGCAATAGCTCTCTAGGTAAAACAGCCCACAAATCTTGTTGCCATGAGCTTCTGCAACACGCACGGCATGGGCAACTGAGTTGGCGATCCATGGTTTTGCACCATGGGCTTCTAAAGCTTTTGCTGTGGTGGCTTGAATGGTGTCCAAATCAACGCTAATGTGGGTCATAGGGTTTGCAACTGTCAAATGTTCTCAGGCCCTGATTTTATGTTGCTTTACCCTCATGGGTAAAGTAAAAATAACACTTCCTATTTTTTAACCCAAAGTTTACGGCCCATGAATCCCTTCCCTCGTGTTGCCATAAGGCCTTTTATCGCAGCCGATAGTGCGCAAGTACAAACCTTACTGAGCGATGCTAGAGTGGCGCAGATGGCAGGTAACATGCCTTATCCATACCCTAAATATGGCGCCCAAAATTGGATCTCATCCCATGGTGCACAACATCGATCTGGCGCTGCAATTATTAGGGCCATTGTGTGTTTAGAAGGTGGTCAATGTATTGGCGCCATCAGCATTGACCAAATTTCTAGGGGCCTAAATGCGAGTGGCAATTTGGGTTATTGGGTGGGTGTGCCCCATTGGAATCAGGGGTTCTGTGTGGAAGCTGGTGAGTTAATGCTAACGTTGGCGACTAAGGAGTACGCCATGGGACGTTTGGTTGCCGCCCACCGCATCGATAATCCTGCCTCTGGGCGGGTGTTAGAAAAATTAGGGTTTAATGAGTTAGAGCCCCAGCGCATGACTAATCTATCGGGGCAGTATTTGTTTCGTTGTTATGAAAAACGGTTGTGATCAATGCAATAACTCATGCAGCAAATTTGCTACTACCCCATGTGCGCCTTAGTCAGCCTAGTGCCATTGTTAAAAAGTGCCATGGTGAAAAAGTACCCTTGTTAAAAAGTACCATTATTAAAAATTAGTTTAATAGCACAAGGTCTTTTTCGTAGATCTAGTTGCAGGTGTGTTTATTTTTGTGATAATGTTATGTTATAACATATCATATATAAATCGACCTAATGCAAGAGATTAAATTAATGGCGATCACCTTGATCAGTCTAATACCCACACCATCGACGTGCATGGGATATGCGTAAAGTGCGAAGCAAGAAAGATCACAGTATAACGAAAGATAAAATTTTCCTACGTCCTCTTTTAATTGGAGTAGCTCCAAGGCTGGCCATTGCAAGCATAATTTCTGCTGCACTTTGGCTTGGTTTCGCTTGGGCCACAGCCAACCTGGGCGCACTGTGAATACGCTACTCAGCTTCCAGAACCTGACCCTTGGCTATGATCGACTACCTGCAGTGCATCAACTGCGCACTGAGATAGCCCAGGGCAGCCTCACAGCTATTGTTGGCCCTAATGGTGCAGGTAAGTCAACTCTCCTTAAGGGGGTAATGGGTGCCTTGACTCCTTTGGAAGGCCAAGTGTCTATTAATGGATTTAGTGAGTCTGATATTGCCTACTTGCCGCAACAATCTCAAATTGATTGGCACTTCCCGATTTCAGTGATCGACCTTGTCGCCATGGGACTTTGGCGCGAAATAGGCGCCTTTGGTAGGCTGGGCCGAGCCAGGAGCGCCCGCGTCGAGGAGGCCATAGCAATGGTGGGACTGACTGGGTTTGAAAAGAGATTGATTGGGTCCTTGTCTGGTGGCCAAATGCAACGGGCCCTGTTTGCTAGGCTTCTATTGCAAGACTCCCAACTGGTTTTACTGGATGAACCTTTTACTGCCATTGATGCCAGCACAATGACAGATCTAGTCGCCGTCATCGATGGATGGCATAAGGAAGGCCGAACGGTCATGGCTGTTTTGCATGAC
>CAWUTT010000009.1:0-5484 GCA_963925635.1 uncultured Pseudomonadales bacterium
GGCCCATTAAGCCTTTAACAATCTATTTTACTGCGGTTATTGGAGCACTATAAAACACCAGTTTCTTTTCAAAAAGCTGTTTGCAACACGCCCTCGTTCACAGTAACCCAAGGCCCCACCATGTTTAACAACCCAGCCCACACCATGTCTAACAACCAAGTCCCATGTCTCGGTATTGAATGGGTGATACACGCCGTGTTGGCTATGGCACATGACTATGAAATTTTGCCAGAAGGGATGGCGCCAATGCGCCAATGGTGCACCCGGCTGACGGTGAGTGAAGTCCAAGCATCGACGGGAGCCGTTTGTAATGGATAAAACCCATGAAGTATTCGGTGCAGAGCATGGTAAAGACCTATTATTTCTCCACGCTAATGGCTTTCCACCCAGTACCTACACCGCTTTATTGGCTGAACTGGGCCAACATCAGCGTATTTTAGCACCCCACCTACGGCCTTTATGGCAAGATCTAAGTAGCTTTCAGGCCAGTGCCAGTAACCGTGCCGTCTGGCAACAGATGGCGCAGGATCAAAATAACTTTATCGAACAGCATCAATTAGCCCCAGTGACTTGCATCGGTCATTCTATGGGTGCTAACGTCGGTATTTTGGCGGCACAATTAAAACCCCATTTATATCGCCAATTGATTCTGATAGAGCCCGTATTTTTACGTCAAACGATTACTCGCATTATGCGGTTTGGGCCCCAAATACTAATTAATAAAGCCCCCATTGTAGCTAAGGCTTTAGGGCGACCCGATGGCTGGGACAACCTTCAACAAGCGTTTGATTTTCACCGTCCCAAGCGGGTGTTTGCGGGCCTTAGTGACGAGGTATTGTGGCATTACATCAATGCCGCAGTGGTCCCAGACGGCAATGGTGTGAAGCTCTTGTTTAGCAAGTATTGGGAAGCCTTAATATATGGCAGTGTGCCCAATATCTGGCCTTATTTAAAACGGAGCCAGGTGCCAATATCTGTATTGCGTGGAGAATCTTCAGATACGGTAAATGATCTTGCTTGGAAACGTTGGCAGGCTTTACTACCGGTTGCCGAGTTACCAGAACACATACGGGCAGTTAACTTTTTAGACGCGGGTCATCTATTGCCCCTAGAGCAGCCACAAAAAGTGGCTCACCATGTGCTGCAGTGTATGCTTTAATTAACCATTGAGAGCCAATCAAGGGAAGGAGTTAATATGGCTGGAGTAAGTTTACTGGCATTGCTAGATGATATTGCCACTTTATTAGACGATATTGCAGTGTTATCTAAAGTGGCGGCTAAAAATACTGCGGGTTTACTCGCTGATGATCTTGCAGTCAACGCTGATCAGGTTTCGGGGGTGAGGCCTGAGCGGGAACTCCCGGTGATTTGGGCGGTGGCTAAAGGGTCATTTATAAATAAACTGATCCTCGTTCCTGCCGCATTACTTATGAGCCTCTATGTGCCTTGGCTCATTACGCCTGTGTTAATGCTGGGTGGTGCTTATTTGTGTTTTGAGGGCGCTGAAAAACTGCACCAATGGGTGGCTCACACACCCAAAAAGTCTTCCCCCCAAGAGCGATTAAATCATCTGAGTTTACCTAAGGTCGATTTACTCACCTTAGAAAAAGATAAGATTAAAGGGGCCATTCGGACAGACTTTGTTCTTTCAGCAGAAATCGTAGTGATTATTTTAGCGTCTGTGGCCAGTACCAGCTTTACCAACCAAGTTATTGTGGTGACTGGCTTAGCCATACTGTTTACCATCGCTGTGTACGGCCTTGTTGCTGCCATAGTGAAGATGGACGATTTAGGCCTGTACCTCGTCGAAACCGCAACAGTGAGTGGTAAAGGCCGTTTCTTTGGATGGCTTGGTAGGGCTTTAGTTAATGCTGCAGCCCCATTAATGCACACCTTATCGGTAGTGGGTACCATCGCTATGTTTTTAGTGGGTGGTGGCATTTTGGTGCATGGTTGGCCTTGGTTACATCACTGGCTAGAGCCGCTCACTAGCCTCTGGGCTCTACTTGCTGATGCGGCTGTTGGAGTGGTCACAGGGCTACTGGTATTGGGGTTTATTACACTGATAAAAAAATGGCGCGCTGTAAGCTAACCAGTGCCTTTAAAGCTCTTGCTTGTCGTTCGACCCCGTCGGTACAAATCACCATTGCAGCAGCAAAGTATGCCTCTAGTAAGGCGTACATGGCTTCATCTACTGGACCATAATGCTTCACATAGGATTGGCGCAAACAGCTATGCCAGTTAATATCTGTGTAAGCTTTCATGTCTTTATGGTGCCAGTCAATGGTAAAGCCCAGTGGTTGGGAAGGGCCATCATGCATGCCGGTTATTTGTGTATGCCCGCGACGCATGGCGGGTAACTCTCCGGTACTATAAGATTCATACTTAGCCAAATCAAATAGCGGATGACCGCTGCTAATGCCGGCCACAGAAACAGGATCAATTAACACTAGCTGAGTTGGCCATTGTTTTAGCGATGAGAACTTGGGGAGTATTATGTTTTCTAAAAATGAGTCTCCGTGGAGTCTTACTTGGGGTTGGCTATCAATGGCCTGCAATAATTGGGTTTGATTGGTAAGGCGCCTGATATTGATGGCAAAGGACGCACAGCTTTGGCCGTTAATGTTCAGTGAGTCTTCTAATAAGCACCTTAAGTCCGCCAATGAGGCTAGGGCATGGGCAGCCTTTTGTAAGGTGTCTAAAATATTATCTGATAGCTTGTACGGAACGCTAGACGGCGTGTGTAACTGGCCAAATACGCGCTTGCCTAAATGGGTTTGGAACTGATTAGCCTGCTGCTGGTTAAACACCTTAGCCCGAGCCAGCTGGCCGACGTCCACATAGTCGTTTTTATAGGCCATATCGTAACCTGGTGCGGGTTCTTCCCATGAGGCAATGAGCCGCGGAAATAAGTCCAGTAGATGCGGCTCTAAGTCTTGCAAGTACTGGGCTTCAGCGCGCAGGTTATCCATGCCCCATGGGCCGGCAGATTGCTGTCCTTTAGATTGCTTGCGCACTCTTTGAGAACCATCTGCCATGCGGATGATTTCTGTTCGATCCCAGTAACCATCCCGCAAAAGAACTTCTACTGCGGCAAGATTTGGGCGGGTGCTGGTGACCATGGTTTACCTCAATGGTTAAACTGTAATTCACTCAAACGTTTGTAAAGTGGCGACGTATTGATTAAGTCTGCATGTTTACCCTGAGCCTCTAGTTTACCTTGGTTAAATACCATGATGCGATCGGCGTGCATGATGGTTGCTAACCGATGGGCAATAATGAGGGTGGTGCGGCCTTGCATCAAGGCTTTTAGTGCAGCTTGAACCTTGTGTTCACTGTCTGCGTCTAAGGCACTGGTGGCCTCATCTAAGAGTAATATTGATGGGTTCTTGAGCATGGCTCGAGCAATGGCAATGCGCTGTCTTTGCCCCCCTGACAAACGTACCCCTTGTTCACCCAAATAGCTACTGTACCCTTGTGGCAAGTGATCAATAAATTCATCTGCATAGGCTTTTTGCGCAGCTTGTTCTACCTGCGTGTGACTCGCACTGGGGTCGCCATAACGAATGTTATGAGTAACGTCGGCACTGAACAAGGTGGGTTGTTGAGGGACTAAACCTAAATGGCTGCGTAGGTCTTGTGGTTGCAGTGCTTTGATATTGTGCCCAGCTACTTTTATGGCACCACTTTTAGGATCATAGAAGCGTTGCAACAACTCAAATAGGGTGCTTTTTCCGGCCCCAGAAGGCCCCACAATAGCGACAGTCTCACCTGCGGCCACATTAAACGAGATGTTGTCTAAGGCGACTTGGTCTGGCCGAGAAGGGTAACTAAAGCTGACCTTATCAAAGCACAGTGCCAAACAGCCGCTATCTAATGGCACAGGGGTGTCTGGCGCCTTAATATCAGCCTCTTCAGCAAGTAGTTCGAGTAGCCGTTCGGTGGCACCTGCTGCCCGCTGTAACTCGCCGTAAACCTCTGATATGGTGGCCACAGCCATAGCCACCATCAGGGCATAAAAAATAAATGCGGCAAGTTCACCAGAACTTATGTGGCCACTGGCCACATCTTGAGCACCCACCCAGATCATGCTGGAAAGACCTGTAAACACCAAAGTCATGGCTACTACAATGAGGATAGAGCGCTGTAATATGCGCCTTTTAGCGACGTTAAAGGCCTTTTCCACTTCTTTGGCAAAGGCTTTGGTTTCTTCGGCTTCGCGGGTGAAACTTTGCACTACTTTGATATTCTGTACTATTTCGCCAGCATAAGTGCCTATGTCTGCTACCCCATCTTGGCTTAATCGAGATAACTTACGCACACGACTGCCATACAATTTCATTGGAAATATGACCAGAGGCACACTGGCCAATACAATTAATGCCAACTTGGGGTTGGTAATAAGCATCATTACCAAGCCACCAACAAAGGTGAGAACATTGCGTAGGGCCATAGAAATGGAAGAGCCGATGATCGACTGTAATAAAGTGGTGTCGGTGGTGAGTCGAGCATTAATCTCACCACTGCGATTCATCTCAAAATAATAAGGGTCTAAGGTTAATAAGTGACTAAATACGGCTAGGCGTATGTCGTTGCTGACGCGCTCTCCTAACCAAGATACTAGATAAAAGCGAGTAAAGGTACCTGCTGCCATAAGCAGAGTAATGACGGCTAAAACTAACATCGCTTGATTTAATTGGCTTGGGTTGGTGGAGTCGAAGCCTTGGTCTATTAGCAGTCGAATGCCTTGCCCCATCGCAAGCGACACACCAGCAGTGATTATGAGGGCTAGGGCGGCGCCTAGTACCATTTTTTTGTACGGTGTAATAAACGGCAGTAGCCGCATTAGTATGCGCAAATCCTGTTTATTAGCGGCTGTTTTGCTAGTGTTGTCAGGGGTCATCTTGTACTCAAAAAAGTTAGGCCTAGGCGAGTATGTGTGGGCAGACTTGCTGTTTACAATTGGTTGGCGTAAATGGTTACCTAAAGCGGTGGTCAAATACAGCTGATATAGATCATGTTCACCATCAGGCAAGAGGGTTTATAGACCGCGATTTTGATTTTGGTGTTTTTTGGCGTTACCAAATCAAGTGACGGCATTTTATATGGGTCGCTGTATTATGCAAAGCGTTTGTTGGATACTTGTATAAACTCAACGAAAACCTAATGACAGCATACTCATGTTATTAGGTTGTTACTATTATGAAACTGATTAATAAATATTGACCTACTTTATATGTCTAAAAATATGATAAAACATATTAAAACTAGGGTTGCATATAGAAAGGAACGGTTATGTATTTGGGAATAGACATAGGTACAACGGGTGTAAAAGTCCTGCTACTAGACCAGAGTCATGGGGTCATAGGTAGCTGTAGTGTTCCATTAACGCTCAGTCGTCCAGCCCCAGGTTGGTCTGAGCAGAATCCACAAGACTGGATTACAGCAACTTCGCAAGCGATTGATAAACTTAACCAACTTTAC
>CAWUTT010000010.1:0-37039 GCA_963925635.1 uncultured Pseudomonadales bacterium
CGCACAGCAGGTGCTGCAGAAGCAAAATAAACCTTTTTTGCACCCATTTCACGGGCCATTTCTATGATTAAGGTCGACGTAGTGCCACGCACAATAGAATCATCAACCAACAGCACATTTTTGCTACGGTATTCAAGTTCAATCGGGTTGAGTTTTTGGCGCACAGATTTTTGGCGCTGGGTTTGCCCAGGCATAATAAAGGTACGGCCAATATAACGGTTTTTAATATAACCTTCACGTAATTTGACCCCTAGTTTACTGGCAAGTTCTACTGCCGACGTGCGACTAGTATCAGGAATCGGAATAACCACGTCAATGTCGTGGTCAGGCCAGTCTCGTAAAATTTGATCGGCTAGGTACTCTCCCATTTTCAAGCGTGCCTTATAAACGGAAATTCCGTCCATGACTGAATCTGGTCGAGCTAAGTATACATATTCGAATAAACAAGGTGACAATACTGGATTTTCTGAACACTGGCGCGTATGCACATCTCCAGCCTGAGTGATGTAGATGCATTCACCAGGCGCTAGGTCACGGACCA
The DNA here is from genome assembly GCA_963925635.1 of uncultured Pseudomonadales bacterium. GTDB lineage: Bacteria > Pseudomonadota > Gammaproteobacteria > Pseudomonadales > Balneatricaceae > Njordibacter. The sequence goes on from CAWUTT010000010.1 coordinate 542, forward strand.
TAGTGTAACCGGCGGCATCTAAGGCCACACTTTCAGACGCCACCATATACTCTGTGCCCAGCTCTGACTCTCGTTTGCCATAACATAGCGGCCGAATACCAAATGGATCTCGCATACCGACAATACCAATGCCAGAGATTATAGCGATAACGGCATAACCGCCCACACAGCGGCGGTGCACCTGACGGACGGCGTAAAAGATATCTTCCTCAGTAGGAACTAACTGGCCTAAACGCTGAAGTTCATGGGCAAACACGTTGAGCAGTACTTCAGAGTCTGAATTGGTGTTAATGTGCCTTAGATCAGATTTAAAAATACTTTCTGAAAGTTGTGCGGCATTGGTTAGATTACCGTTGTGCGCTAAGGCAATACCATAAGGCGAGTTAACGTAAAAAGGTTGAGCTTCAGCAGCACTAGAACTTCCTGCAGTAGGATAACGCACATGGCCAATACCCATATTACCTACTAAACTGCGCATATGTCGGGTACGAAAAACATCTCGTACTAAGCCATTATCCTTGCGTAAAAAAAACCGGCCATCTTGGCAGGTCACCATACCAGCAGCGTCCTGGCCACGGTGTTGCAAAAAAGTCAGGGCATCATAGATTTCCTGATTAACATAAGACTTGGCGACAATGCCGACGATACCACACATGCTTAAACCCTCATACAACGCTGCTAGAACGTTGGTTGCAACATCTCTAGCAGACCAGAAGCGCTACTAGACATTTTATAGGACCACTCATCAACTAAGATGAAGTGAGGAATAATCAAAGAGCTCTGCCACCATTGGTCATTACTGACCGGCGTGAGTAACAGTAAAGAAACCAAAACAATAACTAGCAAGCCACCGCGCACAATCCCAAATACCATACCAAATAAACGGTCGGTAGCGGTTAATCCTGTGGCTGAGACTAGCCGAGAAAAAACATTATTGATCAGCGCACCCACCACTAACGTAGTGGCGAACAAAATAACAAAAGCAGCAATCACCCGGAATTGAGGCTGGTCAATCCAATCCACCATAAAATTGCTAAGCTTGAATGAAAATAAACGCGCGACAAAAAATGCCGCTACCCAGCTGGCTAATGACAACAGTTCTTTTACAAAACCACGCAGCAGTCCAAACACGCTGGAAACAGTGATAATAGCAACAAGTATCCAGTCAAAGACGTTGAGGCTTTCCATAAATGACCTTGATTAACTAAGCGATTAAAATACTTAAGTAGACCCCTGCTTTAGGGCTTTTCCACTTCATATAGGGTGACCATACCAGCCATCTTAAACTTATTTTTGAGCTGCTTTTGTAAAGCTTCAGCTTTGGACCTATTCAATTCTGGGCCAACAAGCACTTTAAACAGTGTGCCATTAGGCACCATGTAGGCGGCAAAACCTGCTTTAATTAGCTTATCTTTTAAACGCTTTGCATTGGAGCGGTTGCCAAAATTACCCAACTGCACAACCCAACCATCAGGCAGTCCTTGTTGGTTAATTACACCATTATCTGGGTTAATTTTGCCTTTTTTTGGGGCGGCATCGGTGTTGGCAGTGGTGGGCACTTGCTCCACTTGAATAGGACTTAACTCAATCACTTGCTGATCACTTGGATCAACGTTTTTCAACACCCCAGCTGCATCAAGGGGCTCAATAACACCCAGTTCAGGCACGTCAGGTATCACTGGCTGCTGGGTAAGCTGGTATTCTTTTAAACCGGCGCCATCTAACCAAAATGGTAAAATAATAACGGCCAGACTCAACAGCATTAAACTACCTACAATACGATGTTTCACTGTTGCCTCCACTAATTTGCTTCCTTCATTGGTTCATCCGCCGAGGATTCGATTAAAGCCAGCACTGCGCCCACAGTTATAAATGAACCAAAGACAATAATTCTATCTTTATCAGACGCCATTGCCACCGCCTCATTAAAGGCCTGAAGCGGCGTTTCATGGGTCGTCACACAACTTGCATCAATCCCATGGCTGGCCACTTGGTCAGCCAATTCAAGACTTGATAAACTGCGCACACCCTCACTACTGGCCAGCATCCAATGATTAAAGCTGGCTCTTAACACCGTGATCACTTGTTGGTAGTCTTTATCAGCCAACATCGCCAAAACCGCAATAGTTCGACCTTCACAAGCTTCGGTAGCTAAGCTATTAGCCAAGTTCTGCGCTGCTTGGGGGTTATGGGCAACGTCTAAGATAAGTTGTTTACCTTGCCACTCAAGTCTTTGAAAGCGGCCTTGTAGACGCGCCCTATCTAACCCTAACCTAATATCTGCAGACTTTATATCAAAGCTTAAACATTGTATGGCTTGCACTACAGCCGCCATATTCATGGGCGGCAGTTCAGTTTTTGGCAGTTCTATGGTTAAGCCAGAGGGATTACTCCACTTTTGACCTTCAACTTTAAAATCAATCCCATTTTGCAGGCACAGGGCATTAATCTCGTGGGCATATTGAGCCACAGAAGCTGGGCCATCGATAGCACCCACGATGGCCGGTTTATTAGCCCTGTATATACCCGCCTTTTCGCGCCCAATCAGCTCTACATTATCACCAAGCCAATCTACATGATCAACCGCAATACTAGTCACAATAGCTATATCAGCGTCGATGAGGTTAACCGCATCTAAACGCCCTCCTAAGCCAATTTCCAATACCGCAACATCTAAATCTGCTCTTTGCATAAGGTCAAAGGCCAACAGGGCATTAAACTCAAAATAAGTCAGTACTGTGGCTCTGCCCACGGCATCATAACGTGCTTGATTAACACGTTCAAAACTAGCACATAAAGCGACATCGTCTACCGGCTCACCCTGAAACTGGATACGTTCATTAAAGCGCACAAAATGGGGTGACGTTAAACTGGCATAAGCTAAACCAGTTTGCTCCAAGATAGAGGTTAGAAATGCGACACTCGAGCCCTTGCCGTTAGTCCCCGCCACAGTGATCACTTGTTTAGCAATAGGAGCATCTTTCAGCAAACGTTTAGACACTTGTCGAATACGCGCTAAACCCATGTCAATTTCATGGCTTGGGTGTTGCTGCTCTAACCAAGCTAGCCAATCACCAGCTTGATCAAAAGAAAGTGTTTGTGACATAAAACTTAAGCTTCAATAACAGGCGCTGGTTTTTGCGTCATGGCACTTAACAAGCGACCCACAGTGGCGCGCATATCACGCCGAGAAACGATCATATCAATAGCTCCGTGATCTAACAAAAACTCACTCTTTTGAAAACCTTCAGGCAAAGTTTCTCGCACCGTCTGTTCAATAACCCGCGGCCCAGCAAATCCCATGCGAGCGCCAGGCTCTGCTAAGTTAACATCGCCTAACATGGCTAAACTAGCAGAAACACCACCATAAACAGGGTCTGTGAGTACCGAGATATAAGGAATACCCTGCTGTTTTAGCTTTTCTAAAGCGGCACTGGTTTTAGCCATCTGAAATAAAGACGTTAAGGCTTCTTGCATGCGCGCGCCACCAGAGGCAGAGAAACACACAAGGGGAATGCCCTGCTCCATGCTCACGTTGGCTGCACGCACAAACCGCTCACCCACAACTGCACCCATGGACCCACCCAAAAAGTTAAATTCAAAGGCTACAGCAACGACGTCTAAACCCACTAATTTACCTTTCATAGCCACTAAAGCATCTTTTTCTTCGGTGGCTTTTTGGGCGGCAGACAAACGATCTTTGTACTTCTTGACGTCTTTGAATTTTAGTTTATCAACAGGTTCTATTTCTGCTGCTATTTCAGTACTAGAATGAGCGTCGAAAAACATGGCCAAGCGATTACGCGCAGTAACCCGCATATGGTGTTCACATTTGGTGCACACTTCTAAATTCTTTTCCAATTCTGGCTTATACAAAGCTGCCGCACACTTTGGGCATTTCTTCCATACGCCTTCAGGAATATTACTGCGTCGGTCTTTATTACCAAGATTGGTCAATATACCCGCAGGTACAATTTTGTCTAACCAGCTACTCATAACTTCTCCCGTCGTAACCTCTGGTTACGGCATTAAAGTATTAAATTCATTGCGCCTGTTTGTCTAGGGCGTCACTCATTACAAATAAGGGCTGCAATTCACAACGCCCTTAAAAGATCTAGCATAGCCATTGGCGTCTGGCCAGATCATGGTTTAAGTTACTCACAGTGCCTTTTATGGCAACGTGGTTTAATCATTACGAAGGCACAGAAGACCAATAGGGCTTTGCCTGGTGCATAAAGGCGGCAATTTTAGCACGATCTTTAACACCTTTGTGGCTTTCAACGCCCCCACTCACATCAACTGCCCAGGGCTTAACTTGTTGGATCGCCTGCTGCACGTTATCAACGTGAATGCCGCCTGCTAACACCACATCTGCAGCGATGTCGGCTGGAATGCGATGCCAGTCAAACTGGTCACCCGTACCACCAGGCACACCTGGTTTATAGGCATCTAATAACAAACCTTGAGCCCGACTATAGCTTTGCCGTTGTTGATGCAGGTTAATGTTGGCACGCATTCTTACGGCTTTAATCCAAGGCAGTTGAAACTGTTCACAGAACTCAGGCGATTCTTGGCCGTGAAATTGTAATAAAGACAGGGGAACTTGAGAGAGGATTTGATCAATTTCTGCTGCAGTCGCATCTACGAATAAACCGACACAAGACACAAAGGGAGGCAAGGCGCCTGCGATTGCTGCCGCTGTAGCAATGTCTACAGAGCGAGGGCTAGGCTCATAGAATACTAAGCCTATGGCATCCGCTCCAGCTTGGGCAGCGAAAACGGCATCGTCTGCGTGGCGCAGGCCACATATTTTTACGCGAGATTGAGTCAAAATGATTCGCTATTATTATTCAATAAAGTACAAAGGCATAAAAACCAATGGTAGCAGATAAATCAGCCTGAGGGATTACTATTTAAGCTTATTCAGACACTCTTTTAGGCATTCATCCAAGGGGCCAAAAAATGTGGCCCCACAGGTAACTTAGGCAAACCAAAAGCGGCATCATATTCTGCATCCACAAAATACAAGCCATAAGGCGGCGCAGTGGCAGCACTGACCCGCCGATCCTTCGCCATTAAAACTTCTAAGGCCCATTCTGGTGATGCTTCACCAGTGCCAATTTTCATCAGCAAACCAGCTAGATTACGAATCATATGTTGTAGAAATGCATTAGCCCGCACATCCAGCACAATATAATCACCAGCCGCGACAACCTTTAAATGGTGCATGGTGCGGATGGGGTTATTAGCCTGACACGCAGCCGCCCGAAATGAACTAAAGTCATGGGTGCCCAACAAATAGTCTGCAGCCTGCTGCATTTGTGTAACGTTTAAAGGCCGGTAGTTCCAGCTAACTTCTTTATCCATTAGCGCCGGCCGCATGGGGTGGTTATAAATCACATAACGGTATCTGCGGGCTGTGGCACCAAAACGCGCATGGAATTTCTCATCCACCGGATGGGCCCACTGAATCGCAACATCATCGGGTAAATTCATATTGCCACCATGGGTCCAAGCTCGCAGGGGTCTTTGAGCCACAGTATCAAAATGAACCACTTGCGCACTGGCGTGAACGCCCGCGTCTGTGCGGCCAGCACACATCACTTTAATGGGCTCGTTAGCCACCTTAGTGAGTGCGTCTTCGAGCTTTTCCTGCACACTAATATGACCATGGGGCTGTCGTTGCCAACCATGATAATGACGCCCGTTATAAGCCACACCTAGGGCGATACGTTGTTGCCCCGGCGCCAAAAATTCCGATGCGTCAGCTTTAAATTCTTGGGTCATATCAACTTACGCTTTGTTGATACTAGATAATAAAGCTCTGGCTTGTGCTTTTTGTTGCGCATTACCTTGTTGCAGCACTTCTTGCAGAATAGTTTGAGTTTGGGACACCTCCCCCATATCTCGATAACTTAATGCCAAATCTAACTTGGTATTCATTTCTTCTTCATGAGACAAATATTCAACGGGTTCATCAGCCTGATTATCCATTTGCCTTTGGCCATTGAGCATAGCTTCTATGTCGGTAGATAAATGCACTTGATCATCCTCAATTTCTGAACTAAACCCCTGTCTCGTCAACTGAGCCTCATCTGCTTCTTGCTGCTGCAGTAACTCTTCAATAAAGCTACGTTCAGGCATGCCCCCTTGCATTTTCTTAGCACTTTGGTGCAGATCAGCTGCTTTAACGCTTGGCTTGGTATCATAATCAGCCAAAGGATCAAGGGTGATATCTTCCTCATCGGTTATTTCTGGGGCCACGTGTTGTGCCACTCGTTTCTTGCCGCGCCCTATGATCCACCAAATAAGTCCAATGACTAGCAGCACAGGCACCAACAGAAATGCCGCCATTTTGGTTACATTAATCCATTCGGCAACCTGTTGTCCTCTGTCATTTAAGCCTTTGACTTGCGTCGCTAAGCCTATCTTGCCTTGGGTTATGGTTAGCTCATATTTAGCACTGGCTAATTTCTGCTCCGCTTGATTCAGGTAGGCCTGTGTTGATTCAAATTGTTGATCTAAGCTCAACATATTGTTTTCTAGTTGGGCTCTTTGTGCATTCAAGTTTTTAATGTCTTGTTCTTGCACCGCTACACCTTGAGCCAGATTTTTACTGGTTTTGGACAGCATTTCCTGTTGTGATAAGGCGCTATTATAATCGGCTTGAAGCCCTTTAACTTCTGCCTCCAACACTTGAGACTGACCTGCTAAAACCTTTATTTTATCCTGCTCATTTTTGAGTTGTTGCTCAGCTATCAGCTTTGCTGGGTCTGGTTTTACTGGAATTGGTTTTACTGGTGTTGGTTTTACTGGAGTTGGTTTTACCGGGGCTGGCTTTGCTATTACTGGTTTTACGGGTACTGGCTTTACAGGTACTGGCTTGGCCGGTGCTGGCTTGATGGCTTTTACAGGGGTAGGCACTAATGCCTGGTAAGCGGCCTTTGCTTGATCCACATTGAGTAGATTAACTTCTTCTTGTGTAGGCAAGCGCAAACGACTATTCGACATCAATAGACGAATATCACCATTTTTGTAGGCCTCAGGGTTAGCTCGATACAACCCCATTAAGGTTTGCCAAGGACTAGTCCCTGCTGGCGTATTATTAACCGCAATGCGCCATAAGGTTTGGCCCGGTTTTACAACCACCACAGTTGGAACAACGGCTGCATCTGCAACAACAACCACAGCTGGAACGGCTACCACGGGCTCAAGCTCAGGGGTTGCATTTTGAGAGGCCACTAACTGCGCCACCGCTTCCTCAAGTATAACCCCAGCTTCAATGGCTTTCACCAGCACTTGTGGCTCTGGAGCTTGCGGCTCGCTGGGCTGCTCAGCAGGCTTTTGAGCCGTCCCAAAAGTGGGTAATGTGACAGCATATTCCGCTAATAGTCGACCACCCAAATAATCTACTTCAAAGATAAAATCAAGCTGCTCTTGCTCCACAGGCTGTTGGCCAAACACCTCAATGACATAATTTCCATCTTTTTCAACCACCTTCACATCTAACTGAGCGTACCACTCTAGGTAAGGCAAATTGGCAGCCAAAAATTGTGCAGGCCCGGCCACCCTTGCCACCATCGAATTGGGCAAAACACCTTCAGCCTCAACCAAGTCTACCTGTAATTGCAGCGATTGCTGCTGGGTCGAGTAAAGTTGTATTTTTCCTAAGGCAATTGCCTGCGCATTAACACTTAAAAAAATACTGGTAAAACCAAGCAGGTAAATTGCTCGCTTTATTATTATTGAGATCATGTGTACGCCTACTCCAACCGAGTGAATTACCATTGTCGCAGCCTTGGGGCCACAAAAAAAGACGCCTGAGCGCCTTTTTTAACCGTTACATCATTTATGCATCTAACAAAATTCGTAACATACGGCGTAAAGGCTCCGCTGCACCCCATAAAAGCTGGTCACCTACAGTAAACGCAGACAAATACTCAGGTCCCATGTTGAGCTTACGTAAACGGCCCACGGGTATATTCATAGTGCCAGTAACCTTAGCTGGGGTGAGTTCAGACATGGTGATATCACGATCGTTAGGCACTACTTTAACCCAATCATTGGCCTTGGCAAGCATGTCTTCGATCTCATCCATGGGCACGTTTTGCTTCATTTTAATGGTTAATGCCTGACTGTGACAGCGCATAGCGCCTACCCGAACACACAAGCCATCCACTGGAATGATGTCATGAGTACGACCCAGTATTTTATTTGCCTCGGCTTGAGCCTTCCATTCTTCTCGGCTTTGGCCGTTGTCTAGCTGCGAGTCGATCCAAGGAATCAAGCTGCCTGCCAAGGGTGCGCCAAATTGGCTGGCGTCGTTGTCGGCAGCATTAATGGCTAAAGACACCTTACGATCAATATCTAAAATGGCAGAGGCAGGGTTAGCCAACTCACCAGCCACAGACTGGTTGATATATCCCATTTGCTTGAGAAGTTCTCGCATATGACGAGCGCCGCCACCTGAAGCAGATTGATAAGTCATGGCTGACATCCATTCAATCTGATCGGCAGCAAACAAGCCACCCAAAGCCAACATCATTAAACTTACGGTGCAGTTACCGCCAATAAAATCAGTCTTACCCTGAGCTAAGGCTTGGTCAATGACGTTACGGTTAACCGGGTCAAGAATAATCACACTAGCATCTTGCATCCGTAGGCTCGATGCCGCATCAATCCAATAGCCTTTCCAGCCTGCCTGGCGTAAAGGACCAAATACACGATCGGTATAGTCCCCACCCTGACATGAAATGATAATGTCCATGGTTTTAAGAGTGTCGATGTCGTGGGCATCTTGCAATAGCGGTGCTTCAACACCAAAATCAGGCGCCACCTGACCCGCTTGTGAGGTGGTAAAAAACACAGGCTCGATTAACTGCAAATCCTTTTCTTCCTGCATACGTTGCATCAATACCGACCCAACCATGCCGCGCCAACCTACGAGTCCTACACGCTTCATTTGTTTAACCCTGTGTGTTAAAAATTATAAAATTAATACTTACTTAATAAGCGACTATATTAACCGTTAACCAACGCCGAAACTACGGCATCACCCATGGTTTTTGTATCAACGGTCTGATTGCCATGGGAGCTAATATCCACTGTACGCAGGCCTTGATCTAACACCACACTCACCGCAGCTTCAATGGCATCTGCCGCAGCACCTTGGTTTAAGGTATAACGCAGCATCATGGCAGCCGATAAAATGGTGGCCAGTGGGTTAGCTTTGCCTTGGCCAGCAATGTCTGGCGCTGAACCATGACACGGTTCATACATGCCTTTTCCTGATTCATCGAGAGAGGCCGAGGGCAACATGCCAATCGAACCGGTGAGCATGGCCGCCGCGTCAGACAAAATATCGCCAAACATGTTGCCCGTGACCATCACATCAAACTGTTTGGGTGCCCGTACCAACTGCATGGCAGCATTGTCGACGTACATATGACTGAGTTCAACATCTGGGTAGTCTTTTGCCATCTCCTCCATCACTTTACGCCACAGCACCGTTACTTCTAATACATTGGCTTTGTCGACCGAACACAACTTACCACCGCGGGCCCGCGCGGCCTCAAAGGCCACCTTACCAATGCGCCGAATCTCTGATTCGGCATAAACATAAGTGTTGTAACCTTGGCGTTCACCGTTATCCAATACCCGAATACCACGCGGTTGGCCAAAATAAATACCCCCCGTAAGCTCACGTACAATAAGAATATCTAAACCCGAGACAATTTCGGGTTTAAGGCTAGACGCATCGGCTAACTGTGGGTATAAAATCGCCGGCCGCAGGTTGCCAAATAGGTTCAAGTTAGAACGTAAACCCAGCAAACCCTTTTCTGGGCGAATCGCCATATCCAAGGCATCCCATTTAGGACCGCCAACCGCGCCTAGTAAAATGGCGTCAGCGGCTTTAGCTGCACTTAATGTGGCCTCAGGCAAAGGCCCTCCCGTAGCATCAATGGCACTTCCCCCCACTAATGCACGGCTAATATTCAAACCCAAGTTAAACTTTACATCCACGGCCTGCAGTACTTTTTCAGCTTCCGCTACAATTTCTGGGCCGATGCCATCACCAGGCAACACCAATACATTATATGTCATATTATTATGCTCAATTGTGCTGTAATTTTATATCTGTAAATAACCAAGGCGCCTGCTGTTGACGCTTTTGTTCATACTGCTTAATTTGGCTGGTTTTTTCTAAAGTTAAGCCAATATCGTCCAGACCATGCAGCAAACAGTGGCGCCTAAAACTATCAACAGAAAAAGCGATATCGCCTGCGCTGCTGCCAGTAATTACACCCGCCTCAAGATCCACTGTTAACTCAAATCCAACTTGCCCTTGTGCGTCTTCAAACAATTGATCCATCTGCTCATCCAACAAGGTAATGGGCAAGATGCCATTTTTAAAGCAGTTGTTATAAAAAATATCAGCAAAACTAGGAGCAATAACGCATGAAAGGCCAAAATCAAGTAACGCCCAAGGCGCATGTTCGCGGCTTGAGCCACAACCAAAATTCTGCCTTGCTAAAAGTATCTTAGCACCTTTGGAGCGTGGAAAGTTAAGCACAAAGTCAGGGTTTATAGGCCTTTGAGTAGAATCTTGGTCAGGTTGACCTTCATCAAGGTAACGTAATTCATCAAACAGGTTGGGGCCAAACCCAGAGCGTTTAATAGACTTTAAAAACTGCTTAGGAATAATCATGTCAGTATCGACATTGGCACGGTCTAGTGGCACGGCTAGGCCACTTAACTGGGTAAATGCTTGCATCTTATAAGGCTCCCTTAAACTCACGAACGTCTACAAAATGTCCAGCGATGGCGGCCGCTGCAGCCATGGCTGGACTGACTAAATGCGTGCGTCCACCAAAGCCTTGTCGACCTTCAAAATTTCGATTAGAAGTCGATGCGCAGTGCTCACCTGTACCCAATTTATCAGCATTCATAGCCAAACACATGGAACAACCCGGTTCACGCCATTCAAGACCCGCATTAGTGAAAATAGTATGCAATCCCTCGGCTTCTGCTTGTGCTTTTACCAAACCCGAACCCGGCACTACCAAAGCCTGTTTCAGAGTTTTCGCCACCTGATGGCCTTCCACTACAGCAGCTGCTGCACGTAAGTCTTCAATGCGGCTGTTGGTGCAAGAGCCAATAAACACACGATCTAATTGAATATCAGTGATAGCCTGACCCGCAGTGAGGCCCATGTATTCAAGAGCACGAGTCATGCCCGAAGCTTTCACCTCATCTTTTTCTTGGGCAGGGTTAGGCACCATGGCAAATACCGGCAATACCATTTCAGGGGAAGTACCCCAAGTGACTTGTGGTGCGATACCCGCACCGTCTAGCACCACCACATGATCAAACTCAGCGTCAGCATCGGAGTGTAAGTCTTGCCATGCATTCACAGCTAGGTCCCAATTTGCGCCTGTGGGTGAAAAGGGACGCCCCTTCACATAGTCAATCGTGGTTTGATCCACTGCCACCATGCCCACTCGAGCACCTGCTTCAATGGCCATGTTACACACCGTCATGCGGCCTTCCATGGTCATGTCTTCAAACACTTGGCCACCAAATTCAATGGCATAACCGGTGCCGCCAGCGGTACCAATGACACCAATAATAGCCAACACCACATCTTTGGAAGTAACCCCGTCACCTAACACACCATCCACACGCACCAGCATGTTTTGAGACTTTTTTTGAATCAAACACTGAGTGGCTAACACATGCTCTACTTCTGAAGTTCCAATGCCGTGAGCTAATGCTCCCAAAGCACCATGAGTAGCGGTATGGGAATCGCCACACACCACCGTCATACCAGGCAAGGTAGCGCCCTGCTCTGGGCCCACGACATGCACAATGCCTTGGCGCTCATCTTGCATTTTGAATTCGGTAATACCAAACTCATCACAATTGTCACCCAAGGTCATCACTTGGATTTTAGATACCGGGTCGGTAATGCCTTCCACGCCAATGGCACGCTCATTAGAGGTCGTGGGTACGTTATGGTCTGGTGTCGCTAAGTTGGTCTCTATGCGCCATGGTTGGCGGCCGGCAATGCGCAAGCCTTCGAAGGCTTGTGGAGAAGTCACTTCATGCAGAAGATGACGATCAATGTAAATTAAGCAACTACCGTCATCTTGTTGTTTAACAAGATGGGAGTCCCATAGTTTGTCATATAGCGTGTTACCAGCCATTTCTAGTCCTGAACATAGATAAGTAGGCCAACATTATACCTAGCACTTCTCAATAACTCTAATGCCAATTAATTTATATTTTGATTCCATTTGGTAATTTTAAAAGATGATAAAATCTATCAACACAGCAGGTATAACGTTAAATGAAGCGCAGCAGCCTATTCACTTTGCTGCTTAGTAATGCGAGTCACACGTTGGCAGTCATCAAAGTTAAAATCATCATTAAAAGACAATATATAGGGGTCAATAGCAGTCAACCACACCCAATCTAAGTTTTTTGCTTTGTCTGTAGTTTGAGTATTGCCTCTGGCCGAATCAATGTTATCGAGGGAATGATCAAGCCAACGCTTTGACATACCATAACGTTGAGCAAACCCACTGGTGTGTATCCATGCGTAGGGATCACGATTAAAAGCACACCCCCCTGCAGGGTAATGTATCGGCGAATCCACAAAAACCTGATCGTGGCTTGGCTCAATGGCCTCCACAGAACCACTCATTACTAACCACATCAGTTTGGGGCACTCTCCCTTCACCACTAGTTTAATGCCTGTCCAGACTTGTTTCACTGTCATGGTTGACCCCTTGCTGGCTCTTGCTGGCTCTTGCTGGCTCTTGCTGCTTGTTGACGCCCCTGATTGACAATTAGTTGAGAATTCTAAGGGGGTGATATTAATCATCACTACATATTAGTTATAGTTCACAAAAGCTAATTTGCTTGCGCTAGTTAGATAAATTTTTTCAAATAACATTTTATAGCGCATCACAGGTCATCGTTATTTATGGTGGGTAAGGGCCAAGCAGTTACTGGTGCTGTTGCAAAGGGTGTTTTGTGGGTTGCAACACACCTTGCCAGAGCCTTACCAAAGCCTTGTTGCCAGAGCCTTTCTGGGGATACCAGCAAACTAGGGGCCTTGAACAGCCCTCCTAGCGGTGTGTAATTTAATTCTGAATGCGACCCTGTCAGCCAAGTATTCAGACAAGGAGTGCTCTTTGCGTGCCATAGGCCTTTTACCCCACAGAGTTAATCAACCCAAAGCTCAAGCCTATGGTCAACCCATCCAAATCTGTATTAAAACAAATAGCCTGAAGGTGGGTGGCACTGCCAGACCAGTTTATTCAGCGCTGCAAAAAATTGTAATGAGTTATTGCAGGCACCTTGGCAGCATCAATTCTTGTGTGTATTAAAAGTGTCTTATTTTCTCAGAAGAGACTCAGATATTTCTGATAAAAATATCGTCTTACAAGCGATTTTTTTATTCCCAATGGCGCAAACCTAGTTTAGAATGCCTTCAATTCTATAAGGATAATAGTCTTATTGATTTGTTTTTTGTGACCCTAATTAAAACAATTATAAAGAGGCAGCCATGTCCTATTCAAAACCCATTAGATACGCGTTTTTACACGTGCCTAATTATTCTATGATAGCCTTCTCATCGGCTGTTGCTAGCCTTCGTGGCGCCAACTATATCAGTAAACAAGACTTGTATGAGTGGCAACTGGTGTCTATGGATGGCGAGCCTGTTAAAGCCAGTGTTGGCTTTGAAGTCACCCCAACTATCCACATTAACGACCTTAATTTAAATGATTTAGAGGCACTGATTGTTTGTGGTGGTACCTTTATAGACCGTGGCTACGATAAAAATACCCTAACCTTTTTACGCAAAGCCGCTAATACCAAAATAAAGATTGGCTCTACCTGCACTGGTAGTTACTTGCTGGCTGCAGCGGGTTTATTGGATGGTTACAAATCGACGATCCATTGGGAAAACCTAGCCAGTATGCGCGAAGAGTTTCCTAACGTATTAATGTCATCTAATTTATTTGCTATCGACCGTGACCGCTTTACCTGCTCTGGCGGTAACTCATCATTAGATATGATGTTGCAGTTTGTGAGCAGCCATCATGGTCCAGAATTGGCAGCCGCCGTGTCTGAAATGTTCATCATGGAACGCATTCGGGACCATCACGATACGCAGCGTATTCCATTGCGTTTGCACTTAGGTAATAGCCAGCCTAAATTGATTGAAGCTGTGGCACTGATGGAAGCCAATTTAGAAGAAACCATTAGTTTAGATGATTTGGCTCAGTATGTTGGTGTCTCACGCCGCCAACTAGAACGCCTATTCCAAAAACACCTAAAGTGCGTACCCTCGCGTTATTATTTGGAATTACGCCTTAATCGTGCGCGTCAGCTTTTGTTACAAACCAACCTATCGATTATTGATGTATCTTTGGCGTGTGGTTTTGTGTCTGCGCCCCACTTTTCTAAGTGTTATCGAGACTTTTTTGGTATCCCTCCAAGGGAAGAGCGCCGCCGCTTCTCGCCAGGCCAAAGCGTTCGTATTGCAGAAGAAAACCTGCAGCAAAACCTTAAAGACAAGTCTACAGAAGACACTAAAGTACCGCCCGCCACTGAGTTCGATTGCATTAGTTGGTAGGGACAGTGCATTGCACCTGATTTAATCGAGCCTGCCTAAGCTAAACTAACCCGACAGCAGAATAAAGGTGCTGACCTGCTGAGGTGTGCATAGCATGGCGGTCGTTAAGCACCAATAGCGACTCAGCGGCACCAAGGGCGCATTTACATTAGCAGCCACCCATGCCAACCCTGGCGCTCAGGCTCAAGGTTGCGCCTGCTGTCACTCGTCCATGTGCATGACAGGGGTACTCTATTAAGCGTTAAGAATAGCCATAGCGAGCTCACTACCCGGTAACTCCAAGGCTGCAATCCACACCATCATGCCTATGAGTGCTGCAGCGGTGCCAAGGTACCATATTAAGCTAAATATAATGCCATAGGTATTAAGCTTTAACTTTGGGTCTTGGTCAAAGCTGTTCCAGTCGGCCAACAAATCAACCAATCCCATAATGCCAAAGAAGCCAATCAAGGCAAAGCCATGGGTAAAGCAATAAAAAATGAGCAACCCAGAAATAACCACCAAGCCGACATAAATAAAGCGACTACGACCCGAATAAACTAGAGCTTTAATCACCCGACCTCCATCCAATGGATAGATAGGTAGTAAATTAACCAGATTGATTAACGCACTCACCGAAGCCACTAGGCCTACAAAGTGATTATCTGTCAGCAGGAAACCAATAAAAAACGCCACACTCATGGCCAAACCAAAAACTGGCCCCATCATGGCAATATAGAGTTCTTGCCAGTGAGTTTTTGGACTTTCGCCAACGGCAATACCACCGACAAAAGGAATAATGTAAATGCCCTTGGTGGGAATACCAAAGCGTTTCATCGCTCGTATATGGCCATATTCATGGAACATTAAAATAGCCAAAAGGGTGACTGCAAATTCAAAGCTCAAAATGATAGTCCAGCCTGACAGAGCCATAGCCACCAGTGCCACTTTAAACACCTTAACGCTTTTGAAGAGTTTAAAGGCAATGCCTATCATCACCCCCATACGTGCACGATTATTGGTTTGCATCGACTAGTTACCCTCTGCGACGGCGGCGTTTCTTTTCGCCACCATCAGTTTCAGCGTTAGCGCTCTTAACCAATGGCAAGGTCACTACTTTTTCCAACTCTGGGAAGGCATCCACTTTGTTAGGGAATGCCATGGCGTCTATAAATAACTGTTGGAAGTTAGGTTCTACAGCCGTTTCTATTTTTTCAATGTTACGCACCACTTGTTCAATTTCTGCGCGTGATTCTTCGTTAAGTAAGGCGATACGAGCGCCAGTACCCGCAGCGTTGCCGGCCGATGACACTTGATCTAAGGCACAATCTGGGATTAAACCTAAGACCATGGCGTACTTAACATCAATATGGCTACCAAAAGCCCCAGCAAAGCGGATACGATCTACCTTATCGACTTGTTGATACTGCATTAACAACTTTATTCCAGCATATAACGCAGCTTTAGCCAGCTGAATGGCACGAATATCGTTTTGCATGATCTTCACAGCACCGCGTGTTTCCGTGGACGGCATTATTTCGTATGAAAAGGTGCGTCCATCGGGCTGAATACGCGGATTAATCGCAGCCAGACTGCCATCGATTACGCCGTCTTGCGTTACTACACCGGCTAAGTACATTTCTGCCACGACTTCAATGATACCAGAACCACAGATACCGGTGATGCCTGTTTTTGCGGTGGCTTCGTCAAAACCCACTTCATCAGACCACAATTCACAACTGATCACCTGAAAGCGTGGTTCCAAGGTGACCGCATCAATGCGGATGCGCTCAATAGCGCCTGCCGCAGCGCGTTGACCACAACTAATTTGAGCACCCTCAAAGGCGGGTCCCGTTGGGCTTGAACATGCCACTAAACGATGGCGATTTCCCAGTACAATCTCGGCATTGGTCCCTACATCGACTAACAGGGTCATTTCATCGTGATTGTAAGGCTGCTCTGCTAACACCATGCCGGCTGTATCTGCACCCACATGCCCCGCTATACAGGGCAACAAGTAGGCCCGCGCTTGCGGATTAAGTTGCACGTCCATATCACGAGCTAAAGTATTGACCGCCATGTCTGTCGCTAAAGCAAACGGCGCCCCTCCAAGCTCTACTGGGTTAATACCCAATAACAAGTGATGCATAATGGGGTTAGCAACAAAGGTGATTTCTAAAATATCTGTGGTTTCGCATTGCGCCTGCTTCACTAGGTCTTTCACTAAACCGTTAAGGGCTTCGCGCACGGCATTGGTCATATCAACTTCGCCACCCGGATTCATCATCACATAAGACACACGACTCATTAGGTCTTCACCAAAACGAATCTGTGGGTTCATAACGCCTGCACTGGCTACGACTTCACCACTGGACAAATTACATAAATGCGCAGCGATAGTGGTGGAACCCACATCTACGGCAACGCCATAGATAGTATCTTTAAGACCTGGCCAAAGAGCGACAATTTTTTCGCCTTGACGCACTGCAACGGTGACGCCCCACTTACCAGCCCTGAGAATGGGCTGTATGCTGGCCAATAAAGCCACATCATAAGACAGATTAAGTAACAGCCAATCAGACTCTAGCGCATTCAGTAAACGTCTTAAATCACCCGATGGGTCATGCATGTCGGGTTCTTGCACTTCCACAT
This sequence comes from uncultured Pseudomonadales bacterium, assembly GCA_963925635.1. GTDB lineage: Bacteria > Pseudomonadota > Gammaproteobacteria > Pseudomonadales > Balneatricaceae > Njordibacter. The sequence continues at coordinate 17,820 of CAWUTT010000010.1, forward strand.
AGTACAAACGCACTAGTGGATGGATTTCAATGTCGTGGTGCTCTGCATCTTTGCGCACCATTTGGTGGTGCACTTGGCTCTCTGCTGGCACATCCACTACAATGTCGTTAAGCACCTTAGTGTGGCAGCTCAAGCGACGACCAGGCTTAAGCTCGCGGCGTTCAGCAAACTTGAGTTCTGGCGCAGTAATTGGTTCCAAACTGTCGGCGGTGGAAGTAATACCAAACTTGGCAAATTCACCTTCACTGACAAAGATTTGGCAACGGCCACAAATACCCCTTCCACCGCACACAGAATCTATATCAACATTAAGATAACGCGCCGCTTGCAACAAAGGCGTACCCACTGGGAAACGTCCGCGCTTACCAGAGGGAGTAAAGACTACTAAAGCATCATCGGTATCAGTTTGGCTCATAGGGTCATCTCAATATTTTTATCATGCGGCTAGGTAAACCATTACCCCAACTCATTAATGTGGCTTAAATTTTCACAAAAAAGGGCCTGTGGGGCCCTTTTTTATCTATTACGCATCAATACCAATACTATGCGCGACGACGACCTGTGCGGCTTCCACGAGCACCTGTGCCTTCTGCAGCTGGGTCACGATAGGCTTTAATCCAATCTTTACATTCTGGATCATGGCCCATCATTAAGTTACCACCGCGCACACCCAACATCACTTCAGGGTGCATCGGGTTAATAATAGCAGAGGTCATACCTGAGGCAACTGCACAGGCTATAAACGCACAATTAACGCCATTACGATTGGGTAAGCCAAAGCTAAAGTTAGACGCCCCACAAGTGGTGTTAACTTTAAGTTCAGTGCGCAAGCGATGCACAAGTTCCATCACCTGACGACCTGAGGTATTAATGGCTCCCACTGGCATCACTAATGGATCAACCACCACGTCTGACGCCGGAATGCCGTAATCAGCTGCCCGCTGAACAATCTTCTTAGCCACTTCAAAGCGCACGTTGATATCTTGCGAAATACCAGTCTCATCGTTCGAGATGGCAACTACGGCTGCACCATATTTTTTAACCAAAGGTAATACCCGGTCTAACGACTCGTCTTCACCCGTAACCGAGTTTAACAAGGCTTTACCTTTGTATACCGCAAGACCGGCTTCTAGGGCATCAATAATAGACGAATCAATACACAGTGGCACATCAACCAAAGCCTGCACCAATTGAATGGTTTTGGCCAAAATGGCAGGTTCATCAGCAAGGGGAATGCCCGCATTAATGTCTAAGATGGTGGCGCCAGCAGCAACCTGCGCTAACGCATCGGCTTCTACTCGGCTAAAGTCGCCATTTTTCATTTCTTCAGCCAACAACTTACGGCCAGTCGGGTTAATACGCTCTCCAATGACGGCAAAGGGCCTATTAAAACCAATGATCACTTCTTTGGTGGCGGAGCTGATAATTGTATCAGTCATTTAAAATTCCTGCTTTAGAGTCAAATAAAGGCCAGTAAACTGGCCAAAAAAAAATTAAGAGTAAACCGTGAAACTTTTGCCATTCAGTTCAAAATGGCCATCTTGCACGTGATACATCCAGGCCGCCGATTTCAGTAGGCCACCTAAGGGGTATAAGTGACACTGGGCGATCAAACAATCAGCGTCGTTATGCATGCCCCTAACCAGATCACGCATTAGCTCACTGGGTTCCGAAGAAGGTGCATTAACATATTTACCTAAGAAAGAATCTTTAAGGCCCAGTTTTACCATATTCATAGGATTACGAGTTAGGAAACGCACTGATGCTCCTACCCCACAATGAGTTGCATGACGCATTAAGGTCTTAATAGTGGCCAGTCCTGGCACACCAATATGAATAGGTAACTCATTACCCGCGGCACGAATTTGGCGTTCCCAAGTAAAAATAGGTTCAGCTTCAAATACAAACTGTGTGGCTAAATACAAACTCATGTCAGTTTGTTTAGCAAAATCGTTTTTTTCTTTAATGGCAAGTGCGCAATCAGCGGGGCTGATGTCAGGACTGCCTTCTGGATGACCGGCTAACCCCATCTTCAAAATACCGTACTTTTCAAACAGCCCGGTTCTGAGCACCTCTATTGAAGAACCAAAATCACCGATGGGTGTGTTGACCCCACCACCAATTAATAAACCTTCGGTGACGCCAGTTTCACCTTGCAGTGTGGCAAGGTTTTCTTCCAAAAACTTAGCAGAAGGAATCGAACGCGCAGCAAAGTGAGGCACCGGGTTAAAACCTTCATTTTTAAGACGACGTACAGTATTTACTGTGTCTGAAAAATCTGAACCTGGTAAAAACGTAACGTAAACAGTACAGCCTGGACGTAACATGTCTCTAAAATCGGCCACCTTGGCAGCGCCACCGGGAGTGACCTCGACGGTGGTTTTTTGCATCAAGTCAATAATGGCTTGTTTTTCTGTAACGGCATTGAGCGCCATGGGTACTTCTCCAAAAAAAATAAGACCTACTGGGTACGCAATTACTCGGCGATGCCACCAGCAGCCACTAATACTGCTAAACGTTCATCGGTGTAGTCTGTTTGTATTTGGCTTACAGTGGCTTCTAATACCGCTTCCAAATCGTCGCTGCAAGCTGTGGTATCACGACGCCACTCAGACAAGTAACCGTCACTACCATAAAGGCCAGCGCGCATAGCCGCCTTGTCTACAGCTTTTTCAAAACGTTCTTCTAACGGCCGTTTGGCACTACTACGGCCTTGTTTAACGATGACTTGGGCGGGAATGTCGCGCCACATAACAATGGTTAGCTTGGCCATTTAATTACCTGTTCAGTGAAATTACTATAATGAGCGCTCAGTTCTTCAGCCATTTGACCGTAGCCTGTCTCCACTCGTTCATACTTTAAACCTAGTTTTATAGCAGCCGCTTCGGCAAAATGATCTAATTGTCGATTCGGTTCCTGCACTAGGTAAACCAGTTTTGTATAATGCGCAAACATCAATTCAATCAGTTGCGGATGTTTGTTGAGCCCCATACCGCCCATAATGAGCTGTTCAAAATGCTTGGCAAGGTAGTCTGTTAGGTAAAAAGTGCCTAACTCCTGCTCTGCCATGGCAGCAAAATTTTCACTGCCACTATAAAATTCATAACAGTGAGCACCTGATAAACGTTGAATATTATATTTATCCAACACCTTATCTAGCATCCCTCCAGTACCGCAATCACCAAAAGCAGCAAACACATGATCATAATCCCCTGCGTAGGCTGCCAGCCGTTTTTCAACAGCGGCAGGGATCTGGTCCGGTCGGTTATGCAACTCCGCCGGAATTTGGGTCACTTTCAAATTTTGCCAACCACTGCTTTTTGCTAACGCCATCACTTCTCGCGCAATGGCGCCACAAGTAATCACAAGCAGGCTGGCAGGTTGCATGATTTACCCCAACAACAATTTAGGCAGCACGCTTGGCAGCGATGAACTTTTTCGCTGTTTCTACGGCCACGGCAGCATCACGACAATAGGCATCTGCACCCACGGCATCGCCAAACTCTTCGTTCAATGGCGCGCCTCCAACAAGCACTATAAAATCATCCCGAATGCCCTGCTCTTTCATGGTGTCAATGACAACTTTCATGTAAGGCATAGTGGTAGTCAGTAGCGCAGACATCCCCAAAATATCTGGTTTGTGCTCTTCTAGAGCAGCTAAGTACTTTTCAACGGGGCAGTTAATGCCCAGGTCTATTACTTCAAAACCAGCCCCTTCCCACATCATTGCAACAAGGTTTTTACCAATGTCGTGAATATCACCTTTAACAGTGCCAATCACGGCTTTTCCTACGGGCAGCGCACCCGTTTCAGCCAGTAGTGGGCGTAGTATTTTCATACCCGCTTTCATTGCATTGGCAGCCATCAACACTTCGGGTACAAACAAAATACCATCGCGAAAGTCAATACCTACTATATTCATACCACCCACAAGGGCTTCGTTTAATACTCTATCTGGCATCCAACCTCGACCTAAGAGGATATCTGTACCTTCTGCAATTTCTTCTTCCATGCCATCATAGAGGTCATCATGCATTTGCACCGTAAGGTCTTCATCGCTAAGACTACTGAGGTCAAGATCTTCTTCATACTGGTCATCGGACATAGAATATACTCCTGCAGGAAAGGTGGCATTACATTGAGGCTTCAACGAATGGCAATATATGGGCGCTAGATTATCTAGGATGGCCATTTTGAGCTAACTTGCCAACGACAAAGCGTTGTCGAAACGCGACCCATTAGGTGACCTGCGGCTAGCCAACAAGAATCTAGTATACCACTAGCAAACCCTTGCCTTACTTGATTATTATCCATGTGCCCTGAATCAGATTCAAGTCGCTGCCAAGGCATATCGACACCATTCCTAAGCCCCCTGCAGTTAGATGGTCTAACATGCACATGCAAATTAAGCTAAAATGAGTCACCAATATCTAAGTCTATTATTGAGCCATTTTCAATTGGGCTTTTTTTTTACCAACAATATGAGCTATCCCATCATGGCACACCTTATCGACGGCAAGCAGTTCGCAGCTAAATTACGTGAAAAAATGACCGGTCAAATTGCTTCTATTAAAGCTGACCACAACATCGTTCCTGGCTTAGCCGTTGTGCTAGTGGGCGAAGACCCTGCTAGCCAAGTGTATGTGCGCAGTAAAGGTAAACAAGCTAAGGAGTGTGGCATTACCTCCATTGAGCACAAACTAGAAGACACCACTTCAGAAGCATTTTTACTCAATCTCATCAATGACATGAACAACGACCCTGCCATCCATGGCATCTTGGTTCAACTGCCATTACCTAAGCACATCGATTCGGCCAAGGTACTTGAAGCCATCGATCCAGCTAAAGACGTGGACGGCTTCCACCCAGTGAACGTAGGCCTGCTATCAACAGGTGGCAAGGGCATGGTTCCCTGCACGCCACTAGGCAGCCTAATGATGCTACAAGATTATCATGGCGACCTTACGGGTATGAATGCTGTTGTTATCGGCCGCTCCAACATCGTCGGCAAGCCAATGTTCAATTTGTTGTTACAGCAAAGCTGCACTGTCACTGTGGTGCACTCACGGACTAACAACATTGAAGCCATTGTGCGCGCAGCAGACATCGTAGTGGCCGCTGTAGGGGTGCCTGAAATGGTGAAGGGAGACTGGATCAAACCTGGCGCCACTGTGATCGACGTTGGCATCAACCGCATCACCTCAGCTGAAGGTAAAACCAAACTAGTAGGCGATGTTCACTTTGAAAGTGCGGAAAAAGTAGCTGGCGCAATTACTCCTGTTCCAGGTGGCGTGGGCCCCATGACGATTGCCTGCTTGCTGTATAACACCATGGTGGCAGCATGCCGTCATAACCAGGTTAACTTACCTGCAGCTTAATAGTGGTATGCTCGAGCTCGCGTGGCAGCATTCATAGCCTAGGGCATTGAACTGCCCTAGGTTAGGTAATCACCACCACCCATTGCAAAAAAGGCCTCTATTGAGGCCTTTTTTATTTATGCTGCTTTAAGAGCGGGTATCAGCAACATAGTTTTGGCCTATTGAACTGGCGCATATGCGGCTCAAGCGGGTGTATGAAAATCCCGTTTGTTGGCGCCAATGATTAAAACAGTCTTGCACCTTAGCTAAGTCACTTTTATTAGTCGGCTGATCAGCAATATCTAAGCCTGCGGTTTGTAGGCACATTACCACGTCAGTACTGAGCATAAAGGTATCTAAACCCATTTGGCGCAACATGCGTGGCCCACTCATGCCTCCCAAGCGACAACCCGCCTGCTTTAAGTGACGGTACAAGCCAATCAGGTCTTCCGATGGCCACTGCTGCAAAAAGGTTGCGTAGCTACCAAATGCTCGACTTTGGTCATTAATGTAAGCTGCGTTTTGGGGCACACTTAATATTTTTTGCATATTACGCACGATACGTTTATCGGTACCTATTTTTTCCCATTGTTCAGGGCTCAGTAATACCATCTTCTCCGCATCAAAACCGAAAAACACCGTTTCAAAATCGGGCCATTTATTTTCGATGACGCGCCACACAAATCCAGCTTGAAATACCACCTTAGTCATCATCGATAAAAAGCGGGCATCGTCTTGGCGCATAAATGCTGCTTTGGACAAGGGTTCTGAAACCCATAATTCTAGGCCTTGCTCACCATTTTTACGCTGCAGAGCTCGGTTAAGAATAGGTTTAAAATCAGCCATGACCTGCCTCTCTATTGATCTTATAAGGCCGTATTATAACCAAGTAAGCATCGAATTACTTGGCTTACTGAGTAAAGCTATACCTTAGTATTAGGCCGATACAAAGCAACCGTCATTGTGACTAAGTGCCATTACTGGGTTAATAACAGACACAAAAAAGGCCTCAACTGAGGCCTTTTTATTAGCTTAACAAGGTTTATTTGTAAACTGGGAAACGACTACAAAGCTCAGTGACTTTGGCACGAACTTGGCTAATAATGGTTTCGTCTTCAAGATTATCCATCACATCACACATCCAACCCGTAAGGTCTTTAACTTCGTCAGCACCAAAACCACGGCTAGTAATTGCCGGCGTACCTACGCGAATACCCGAAGTCACAAACGGCGACTGTGGGTCGTTGGGCACAGAGTTCTTGTTGACCGTAATGTGCGCCTTACCTAACGCCGCATCAGCAGCCTTACCAGTAATGCCCTTGGCAATTAAATCAACCAACATCAAGTGATTCTCAGTACCGCCAGAAACAATCTTGAAGCCACGCGACTGGAACACTTGCGCCATCACCTTAGCATTAACGCAGACTTGGCCTTGGTATTCTTTAAAGGAAGGTTCTAACGCTTCTTTGAAAGCCACCGCTTTAGCAGCAATCACGTGCATCAAGGGACCACCTTGCTGACCTGGGAACACGGCAGAGTTGAACTTTTTCTCAAGCGCTTCGTTAGCTCTAGCAATAATTAGACCACCGCGGGGGCCGCGTAAGGTTTTATGAGTGGTGGTGGTCACCACGTCTGCAAAAGGCACAGGGTTAGGGTAATGGCCAGATGCCACTAATCCTGCTACGTGAGCCATATCGACTAACAAATAGGCACCCACACTGTCAGCGATATCACGAAACTTACTCCAATCCATCACCTGTGAATAGGCAGAAAAACCCGCCACAATCATTTTGGGTTGATGTTCTGTCGCTAAACGCTGAATTTCTTCATAGTCCAAGGTACCCGCTTCGTTTAGGCCATATTGGATAGCATTGTAGTTTTTGCCAGAAAAATTGACATGTGAACCATGAGTTAAGTGACCACCATGGGCCAAACTCATGCCTAAAATAGTATCACCTGGTGTAATTAACGCTTGATAAACCGCTGCGTTAGCTTGGGAGCCCGAGTGAGGCTGCACATTGGCGTAGTCTGCACCAAACAATTGCTTGGCCCGATCGATCGCCAACACCTCTGCTTTGTCAACAAATTCACAGCCACCATAGTAACGCTTACCAGGGTAACCTTCGGCGTATTTGTTGGTTAAGCCAGACCCTTGGGCTTCCATCACGCGGGTACTGGTGTAGTTTTCTGAAGCGATCAATTCCACGTGATCTTCTTGGCGTTGCTCTTCTTCTTGAATACTGGCCCAAAGTTCCGGGTCAAAGTCACTGATACGATCCGACTTGTTAAACATTACTTACTCCCAAAAAAATTTAATCCCTCACAGCGGGACATATAATAACTAAAAATTCAAAATCTATGCGACCAATTGAGTATGGTCAAACTGAAATCGTTGCTTATCGTGCATCATAACGACTATGGCATGAGCCACTTAGTTTAATGCGACACTGCGTTGTGTGGCAGCGAATTGTTGGCATTTTCCTTAACTCTACAGCAACGCACATCATCTAAACATATAGTAAAGCGCACGCCTTGCGCCATTAAATTTAAATATAGTTGTTATTTGTTGAATCTATAAAAGGCCTATTACCGTATGTACTTATAAGACAACTCGACTTGTCTAACAGCGCCAAATAAAACCATGCAATATTGGCGTCATTCAGCTACTACTTAAAGGAATATCTATGAAAACCTCACAAAAATTAGCCACTGCAACTGCCCTATCAAGTGTACTTGCACTGGGCCTAGCCCTTAATTCAACTGCTGCATTGGCCGCTGAAAAAGAAAAATGCTATGGCGTTGCTAAGGCTGGGCATAACGACTGTGCCACCAATACTTCATCTTGTGTTGGCACCTCCGCTAGCGATGGCCAAACTGACGCATTTACCGTGGTTCCTGCTGGCTTATGCGAACGTTTGTCCGGCGGTTCATTAACCTCTAGCTAGACCTTTCGTTTCACCTACATCCAAGGGTGTAGGTGGAAGCCGGTTATTTTACACTATTCGGCCTCTCTAGTAAGTGGCCCATACGAGTATAATCCATGGCATTTGAGCAACAACAGCTAAGCGGAACTGGCATCGGGTTAAGGCAACCCCATATAGAGCAGTTTATGCGCGGCACCCCACCTATTCATTGGTTAGAAGTCCACAGTGAAAATTATTTACAAGAAAACAGCAAGCGGCGCCATCAATTACGTCATATTCGCCATCACTATGCCCTTAGCTGTCATGGTGTGGGTTTATCTTTGGGATCATCAGACCCCATCAACCTCGATCACATAAAATCATTAAAAGCATTGTTTGATGACATTGAACCCAGTTTAGTCTCTGAGCATTTGAGTTGGAGTTCACTAGATGGACGTTTTTTTAACGATTTACTACCTTTGCCTTACACCGAAGAGGCCTTACAACACATGGTCTGCCAAGTAGATCAAACCCAAACGATCTTGGCACGTGAAATCCTGATTGAAAACCCTTCGTCTTACTTGGCCTTTAAACACGCCGATATGACTGAACCCCAATTTCTTAATCAACTGAGTCAACGCAGTGGCTGCAAATTACTCTTAGACCTAAACAATATTTTTGTCAGTTGCAGCAACATGAACGCCGATCCATATGAGTATTTAGCTAGCATCGACTGGCACCAAGTCGCCGAGGTTCATCTAGCTGGCCACACAATAAAGCAACTGCCCCAAGGTACTATTCGTATTGACACCCATAATAACCCTGTGTGTGATCAAGTATGGGACATGGTGGATGCCTACCAACATCACTTACAAAGCATTCCCTGCCTCATCGAATGGGATGCCGATATCCCCAGTCTTGATGTTTTAATCAATGAGGCTAAAAAGGCCCAGCACCATTTGGGACTTAAGCATGACTAACACCCAAACTCTAGCGCAACTGCAAGCATGTTTCGCCCAACAGCTGCTGCTTACGCCAGCAGATACAAGCTCTAACAGCCATGCAGTAGGAACCTTTAAACCTCTGGATAACCCTCTGGATAGCCCTTTGGATAGCTTGCTAGCACCTTCTACATTTACCCCAGCTCAGCTCATCAACCTATACCGTAATAATTTTATTATTAGTCTCAAACAATTATTACAGCAGCTTTTTCCAGTGACCCAGACTTTAGTGGGCCATGACTATTTTGTCCAAGCAAGTGGTCAATTTATTCACCAGTGTGCCCTTAAAGAAGCCCACCTAAACCATTATGGCAGCCAGTTTGTGAGCTTTCTTGAGCAATTAAAAGCCCTAAAAACCATGCCATTTGTAGCGCAGATGGCGCGGCTAGAATGGCATTTAGACCGTATTAGCCATATTCACTATGAGCCACATTTCGACTTTACCGGCTTGGCCCAAGTCGCTGCAGATAACTACCTCAACATCCAGTTCAACTTAGCCTCTAGCTGCCAATTGCTAACCTCTAATATGAACTTAATCGCCTTACATTCAGACCTGTCTGCAACCACTACCGACGCTATTGAGCTCACTAACGAGGCCCATTATCAGCAACTAAGCTACATTTTAGTGTTACAAAACCAAAACGGAGAATCTGCCTTAATGCCACTTAGTTTACAACACTGGAGCTGGCTTACTGGACTAAAAAATAACTTAAGTTTGGCCCAGTTATGTGCCTTAGAACACACAGATCTGGCGCCTTTGATGGCACAAATCACCGACTGGATTGCCCTAGGCTGCATTGATGGTTTTAGCTTAAGCAGCAACAGGTAAGCGTTATTAACGCACATTAAATTTAACTCAAGGAACATTTATGAAAGCCTTTATCGTGACCTACCAAAAGACCGTAGAAAAGCATATTTCTAACCTACAAAATGTGTTTTTATTGGTATTGCGACTCTGGCTGGGGTGGGTTTTTATCAGCGCTGGCCTCACCAAGTTTAACCATTGGGATTCGACTCTATTCTTGTTTGAATATGAGTATCAAGTGCCGCTAATCCCCTGGCAGCTGGCAGCTTACGTGGGCACTGCAGCAGAAGTGATATTACCTATGTTTGTGGTGATAGGGCTAATAACTCGGCCTATGGCATTAGCCTTATTTGGCTTCAACATAGTGGCGGTGATCTCTTACCCAAGCATATGGGATAGCGGGTTTTTAGACCACCAGCTATGGGGCTTAATGATACTAGTGGTGCTGCTTTATGGCGCAGGACGCTGGTCCTTGGACCAGCTTTTTAGCCACCCCAGTTAGTGCGCTAGTCGCCTGCTTTCACAATCAACAACACCATGTCACGATGGCCTGTGACTTTAATTTGAGTACCCACAGGTAAATTAGTGGTTGCTTCAACCCGCCATAAGGTGTCTCCCACCTGTATTTTGCCTTGGCCACCTTTCATGGTTTGAGTTAAGGCAAATTCACGACCCACCAGTTGTGCTGCCCTATCGTTTAATTGAGGCTGAGCAGAGGTTTGGTTAAAGTTCTTAAACCGGTACCAAAACCACACCGAACAAAGTAAGGCGAGCACTGCAAACAAAGACAATTGTTGCTGCCAAGTTAAATCAGGCCAAATATAACTAATAAGGGCCAACTCTAGGGCTGCCATGACCGCACCTAGCAAGAAACCAGCAGCTCCCAAAGCTTCACCAGCAATTAACACAATCGCCAAGAGAATCCAGTGCCAAAACTGCATTGCTTCAAAAAATTCGATCATAAGCCTTTATTACCCATATCTTTAACCAATTCACTGATACCAGAGATAGAGCCAATCACGCTGCTGGCTTCAAGAGGAATCATCATCACCTTGTTGTTATCAGACGCCGCTAGCTTGCCCAAAGCATCGATGTATTTCTGCGCAATAAAATAATTAACCGCTCGTGAATCGCCGTTTTGAATAGCTTCAGACACCACTTGCGTGGCTTTAGCTTCTGCTTCTGCTAATCGTTCACGAGCTTCAGCTTCACGCTTGGCCGCTTCTAACTGACCTTCAGCTTTTAGGATTTCAGATTGCTTTTGCCCTTCAGCTACTTTTATCGCAGCTTCTTTTTCACCTTCGGCTTCTAAAATTTGCGCCCGCTTTTCACGTTCTGCCTTCATCTGCCGAGCCATAGCCGTAACCAAATCTTGCGGTGGCGCAATGTCTTTAATCTCAATACGAGTCACCTTCACACCCCAAGGGTCTGTGGCATCATCAACCTTTGCCAGCAGGTTACCATTAATTCTTTCACGGTTAGACAACATTTCATCTAACTCCATTGAGCCTAATACGGCACGAATATTAGTCATCACCAAAGCCTGCATCGCTCTATCTAAGTCATTCACTTCATAGGCAGCTTTAGCAGCGTCTTGGATCTGGAAAAAGCACACGGCATCAGTCATGACTTGGGCATTGTCTGCAGAAATAATTTCCTGTGGCTCTACATCCAACACTTGTTCCATCATATTGAGTTTTCTACCCACCGCGTCTATGAAGGGCACGAGTAAGTGTAAACCTGGATCTAAAGTGCGGGTGTATTTACCAAAGCGTTCAACCGTCCAGTGATGGCCTTGTGGCACCATACGAATGCCTTTAAAAATGATGAGCAAAGCCACCATAGCGAAAAATATTGCCGTTAAACTCTGGCCTAAATCAGCGATTGTCATGAACATATCCTTGTAGATAAATAGTGTTCGACAATAATAGCCTGAGTTTGCTCAAAAAGCATGATTTATCCCACACAATTTAACCAAGTTAGTGTTTCCTGCCCCCAGCGCATGTGCGAGAATAGATTAAGTTTGTAACTTTGCTACGCCCCACTTTAAACAAGGAAATATGATGTCCATCAGCTTGTCGACTAGTGCCCACCAGAACCAACTCACCGCTCATTATGCTAAAGGAGCGGCGGAAGCCCTCAACGCATTAAGCCGCAAACGCTCACGAGTTCACTGCATCACAAGTACTGTAGCCCAAGACATTTCATCAGACGTGATTTTAGCCGTGGGGGCTGGATCGAGCTTTACTCTTGGGGTAGAAGAAATAACCGAGCTAGTGGCGGTGACTAACAGCCTAGTGGTTAACATTGGCACTTTAGATAATAGCCGCAAGGCTGCCATTCGTCCCGCCATTCAAGCAGCCAATGACTACCAAAAGCCCTGGATTCTAGATCCAGTGTCTGTGCACGCGTCAAAGAAGCGCTGCGCTTATGCTAAGGAGCTGTTACAACTTGGGCCCCAAGTCATTCGGGCTAATGCCATGGAAATTAAAGCCCTCGCAGGTTCATCTAGCCCCATGGCGGCGCAAGAGTTAGCCTTACAACAAGGCTGTGTAGTGGCTCAAACAGGTGAAACTGATCTGGTGACTAATGGTGTAAAAACCATCATGATTGCCAACGGCCACGAGATGCAAACCCGAGTTTCTGCCATGGGCTGCGCCACAACCGCCTTTATGGCGTGTTTTATGGCCGTAGACCACGATGCATTTGACGCTGCAGTTCAAGCATTGTTAACCATGGGAGTTGCCGCAGAACTGGCTGCAAATAAGTCGTTTGGTCCAGGCAGTATGCACATGAACCTGTTAGATTCGCTCTATACTATTAACCAACAAACCATCGCCCGCTATGGCCATGTGCTGGAAGTAGCGCAGTCAAAATAAGTTTGATCAACTAGGCGGCGCACCTAGAGTGCGGCTTGGTGAGTTACCACGCACTGTTTTTTTGCCGCAACGGCATGAACACCCGCCCTGTTATCGCTTGAGCCAAGCTATGAGCTTGGTTACTAAGGTATTAATGCAGTGATGAATAGGTATTGAAAAAAAGCCACCAAGGTGGCTGTCAAAAACTGCAACAAAAACATACCAGGAATACTTTCTAGGACCTTAATATACGCTCATTTTAAAAATAATAAAGACTTTTTACTATTTTTATCATTAATAATGCTTTATTAAAACATACCGCTAATTAAATATTTACCTACTTGAGCAAGCGCTGACGTTAAGTTTAGAGGTGTTGCATTTTTTGGCCAACACTACACACTAATACTAGTGGCGCCTCGTTGACCTAGATGAGCAAAGGCCCCTTGTAAGTTTGCCACTTGAGGACTTTGGGTAAAATCACAGCCTGCTGCGATGTGGCCCAAATGATGGGCCATTAATGCTTGGCCTTGTACCTCATCACCTTGGCTAACGGCGGCTAATAAATGGCTATGTTCATCCCTAGCACAGGCATTACTACCGCCATGGTTGTACATAGTGATAATAAGGGACGTTTGGGAAATTAAGCCGCGTAACGCATGCACAAACGGCTGATTACCCGCTACTATCGCCAGTTGTAAGTGAAACTCTCCAGACCTGCGCAGAGCTGTGGCCATGTCACCTTGATCAATGGCACTTTGCTCTAGGTCGATCATGTACTGCAATTTCTGCACATTAGCCACATTACAACGTTGGCAGGCTAACTTAACCACGGCCAGTTCAATGGTATGCCGCGCCAGTAGTATTTGTTGCGCTAAGTCAGGCGTCGGTGCTGCCACGAAGGCCCCACGATTCTTATGAATTTCAACCACCTGTTCAATCTGCAAACGCTGCAACGCTTGCCTAATAAGGGTTCGGCTGACACTAAACAATTGCGTTAACTCAACTTCATTGAGCTTGGTACCGGGGGCAAGACGCTGCGACAAAATGCCATCAAATAACTGTCGGTAGGCATCCATTGGTGCGTCTTTTTTGGACAATAATTGAGACACTCGGCTAACTACCTCGATACGTAGAATAACTATATGGCGAAACTAATAGGGGCACATGATAATGCTCGCTTGCTTGGGCAATACCAAAACGCAGGGTCACATCACTCAAAAATGCGGGCGTAGGTTGCTGTACATTAGTTTGATCAAAATAAGCTTCAACACCAAATTCAAGTTCGTAGACCCCCACAGCGAAAGATTCTCCCTGCAACAAAGGGCCATCACAACGGCCATCGCTATTGGTCATTTGCTGGCTTAATAAATGGCGCTGGTGATCCAAAATACGATACAGGCTGACCGACATATTACTACCAGGCACCCCTTGGGCTGTGTCCAATACGTGTGTGGTTAAAAATCCCATGACATTCATCCTTAATTAATATTGGCACCGTCTGCAATCCAACGACCTAACTGGTCACGTTCGTCTTGCGTCATGCCCGTACTATTGCCTAAAGGCATAATATGACTGGCCACAGATTGTAAGTAAATACGATCTTTATGGCCTTTAATTTGTGCAATCGAATCCAACATCACACCTCCAGGTGCGGCAGAAAAAGCTACACTGGAAGGCGTTGCAGAGTGGCAAGCAACGCAGTGCGTGGCCACAATGCCCTGAACTTGTTCTGCGCTCACCCGCACAGGCTCTTCCGTGAGGCCTGCAGCAGAGCTATTTTCACTAGCGCCTGGAATATTAGGTGCGGTGACATAAGCCATTGTTAACAAGCTCAATACAGCGGCAGGCAAGACCCACAAAAACTTCTGGCTGTTATGACGCGTGTTAAAGTAATGACGCACAGCCACACTCACTAGGGAAAGGCCCAATAAAATAGCCCAATTCCACTCATGGCCATAGGTACTTGGAAAATGGCCACTCACCATGATAAAGATTACCGGTAAGGTTAGGTAATTGTTATGGCGCGAGCGCAACAATCCGTTTTTAGGCAAAGCTGGGTCTGGCTCTGTGCCCGCCTCTATGGCGCCAACTAGGTTTCTCTGGGCAGGCATGATAATAAAGAATACGTTACCGACCATCATAGTGCCTATGACCGCACCAACATGTAGATAGGCCGCACGGCCTGTCATAAATTGGCTAAAGCCCCATGACAAACCCACTAAAAACAACATCAACACCACACCTAACAACAAGGGTTGATGACGTAGTGGGCTTTTACATAACAGGTCGTAAACGATCCAACCCATCACCAAACTGCCTAAACCAATGGCCACACCGGCAACTGGAGACACCGGTGACCCGGGCAAAAGCAAATAGGTTGCAGCATTAAGGTAATACACCACACTTAACAGCAGCACGCCAGAGATCCACGTACTGTAGGCTTCCCACTTAAACCAGTGTAATTGCTTAGGCATCACAGTGGGGGCTATCTTGTACTTTTGGAGGTGATAAATACCACCCCCATGAATGGCCCATAACTCACCGGCTAAGTCTTGGTTCTTCACTTGGCGATCGAGGTTATTCTCCAACCAAACAAAATAGAAAGAGGCACCGATCCAAGCAATACCTACAATCACGTGTACCCAACGGAGGCTTAAGTTCAACCACTCTAATAAATGAGCTTCCATAATTATTCTCTGCTTTTAATTAAGTTGTTCATCAGATCTGTCACATCTAATTGACCACACTGGTCTTGGGCAAACATGACTTCATTTAGGTTATTGCCTGCACCCGCTCGATCGATTACCAAAAAGTTTTGCTCTGGCGCTAGAATTAATAAAGGGTGATGCCATACACCCGTGTGGTAGTTGACACCCTGCTTACCATTAGACACAAAGGCCTGTAGATCTGCTAACTGAGGCTCTGGACCCGCTTTGGCCACAACCACTAAAAAAGGTGCAGCATCCAAAGGCATAAACGCTTGGCTGCCTAAGGGATGGCGTTCCATCATAGTAATGGCAATCGGCGTAGGCCGACTTTTACTACTAAAGATACTGATAATAGCGTCGTCTGTGGCTTGATCTGTATTCACCGTGGCCAATTTGTGGTGGCGCCAAGTAAAGCCTTGGTTAATGCCAAAGCCATCGCCCTCGTGGGCCTCGATCACGTCACCAAATTCAGCAAACGCCTTTGCTGTTAGGGGTTCGATATGAATAGACGCAGCCATTAGGATGTTTTCCCTTGGGGCATGATACGGCCCTTAATTCGCAACCGAGACACACCACCATCGGGAAAAATGTTTAAGCGCACGTGGGTGATGGGGCCAAGCTCTTGCACCTCATTACCGAAGTGATGAATTTGGTCCATACCCAACTTTTGAGAGGGCAATAACTCGGGCCAGTACAAGCTTTGCGCCGCCATTTGTTCGTCACTACCACCGTCTACAAAAGCTCCTTGAATTGAACAAGAATCAGGAAAGTTACCCTTAAAGTGGGCCGTGTCCACTTCAATGTCACTTACAGTACCCCCATGACCAAGGGCTACGATTACCCAATTAAAACCCGGTATACGACGGCGCGCAGTTTCCCAGCCGTCACCCATATTAATACCACGCCCTGGTGCTAGAATATTATCCATGGTGCCAAAGTGTTCATTGCTGCATAACAAGGCTCTGCCACCATTGCCCATGGCGGCTAAATCGACTAGTTCATTGGTTTGGGCGGTCCAATCCTTAACCACTTCACCATAGATACGCAAACGGGCAATGCCGCCATCTGGATAAATGTGCAAGCGCACATGACTAAACACTTGGTCACAGTTAACCGCTTGAATATGATGACTGTCGCCTAACAGGTTGAGTGCGGTCTGTACGGGTTGCCACGCAGTGTCATCCGTGGGGTCGCCTTGGGCCACATAACAAGCTTCCAAAGACACACTGGGGGCGTAATTGCCGGTAAAGTAGGTAGTATCAAAATTAATGCCTCGAATGCGTCCAGGTAAACCCAAACGCACCGTGCAATGGTCGTGACCCTGTTGGCGTTTGCGGCGCGACTCCCAGCCGTCCATCCATTTACCCGTGTCGTCATACACCCCTTCTTTCCAGACAGGATCATGGCTTTGCAGCATCCGATTCATGTCGGCAAAAAAATCATCTGTGCAATGAATGGCTTCAGCACCAAGGCGTGCGTCTGCCAAGTTGGTCATGCGGGCATAAGGATTGTTAGATTGTTGGTCAGTCATGGGGTTCCTATTGATCAATACAGGTTACATATCAGCCATGCGAAAGCTGGCTATTTTGTTAATTTCAGTCAGTGCTTGAGTAAATTCAGCAGCGGCAAGGTGGTGCATGCGGGTTTCAAAGGCGGCTAAAATTTGATGCCGGTCACTACCCTTCACAGCCTTAATAAAAGGGAAGCCAAATTTAACTTTATAGGCGTCATTAAGTTGGGTAAACACTTCAAATTATGCTGGGGTGCACTGACTAATGCCAGCTCCAGCCTGCTCTGAAGTTGAAGCCGAAGTGAGTTCACCACGAATGGCAGCTTTGCCTGCTAAATCTGGGTGGGCACAAATTAAACTTAATTGTTGCGCTTGAGTGGCCGCTAACATGGTTTCTTGAAAAACCGCTAACAATGACTCCGCGTAGTCTAGGTCTTTTGATAAGCCCTGATCAAACACCCCTTCAGCCACCCAAGGCGAGTGTTCGTAGAGGTCTTTAAAGTGCTCAACAAAGGCCTGGCGGGTCATTTGACTGGGTGTGCAAGTAGATAATACCCTCATGTTAGCCCTGCTCTTTGGTGATGCTAGGGTATGCAGGGGCCGGATGATACTGCTGCCAATGGCGCGCAATATCTATGCGGCGCGCGCACCAAACGTCATCAAACTGGCCCACATACTCTAAGAAACGTTGCATGCCCCTGAGCCTTGCAGGGCGTCCTAATAAACGACAATGCATGCCAATAGACAGCATTTTAGGGGCCGTAGCACCCTCTTCGTAAAGCACATCAAAGGCATCTTTAAGGTATTGAAAAAACTGTTCACTGGTGTGGAACCCTTGCGGCGTTGCAAAACGCATGTCATTGGTATCTAGCGTGTAAGGAATAACTAAGTGAGGTTCACCTTGGCCGCTGGATCCACGGCTCCAAAACGGCAGATCATCGCTATAATCATCAGAATCATACACAAAGCCCCCCTCTTCCATGACCAGGTCACGGGTATTGGGGCTATTACGCCCGGTATACCAGCCTAAGGGCCGTTCGCCCGTCACTTGAGTGAGAATATCAATGGCCTCACGCATGTGCTGCCGCTCTAGTTCAGGGTCCATGTATTGATAATCGATCCAGCGCAACCCGTGGCTGCAAATTTCATGGCCACGCCCATGCATTTCTTGCACCACCTGGGGGTGGCGCTGGGCTGCCATGGCAATGGCAAAAATGGTGAGGGGAATGTCATGTTTTTTGAACAGGTCTAAAATGCGCCACACGCCCGCACGGCTGCCATATTCGTAGATCGATTCCATACTCGGATGGCGCACACCCTGATACGGCTGCACCCCAATAATCTCAGATAAAAACGCCTCTGACTCGCTGTCACCGTGTAACACACAGCGCTCGCCACCCTCTTCATAATTCAGCACAAAAGACAAAGCCACACGGGCTTTATTGGGCCATTCTACTTTGGGCGGCTGGCCGTTATAGCCAATTAAATCTCGCGGATATGGGTGGGTCATGGAGCTTATTTCTACATTGTACATAATATTGTATACAATATAATAGAAGCCAAATCAAAATGCTAGTTTAAATACGTTTAATAAGCACTTGCTCGAGTACGGCTATAAAGTGTTCAATTTCTGCATCCGTATTAAAGTAGTGCACTGAGGCTCGCACCACTTGGGTTAAACCTCGATGCTGAAAAGACACCAAACTACCTGCCCAGTCTGAGCTAGATAAATTAATGCGCTGCTTGCCTAAGGCCTAGTTAATATTTATGGGACCGGCTGAGCAAAGTCATTGGTAAGAGTTATTGAACAAATTTAATACCTTGATTAACTTATAGCAGTGATCAATAGGTTGCTACAACAAGTGCCTTAAAAAAGTTGATAAAGCATTAACTAGAAATTTAAACCATACAGAAAACAGTTGGCTTTTGCTCCTCCATCCCTTATTTTAGGCTCTTGGTTTAGGCCATGGGTTTAGGCCATCAGTTTTGGCTATTGTTTAAGCGTTATCATTTAATAGGTGTGCGATGAGAGTTACTGTAAAGGATCTAAAAAAATACCCTTGGATACTGCGACCCTT
>CAWUTT010000011.1:0-6305 GCA_963925635.1 uncultured Pseudomonadales bacterium
TTTTTGCAATAAGCTATTTGCGGCTGAATTAGGAACTTTGACGATAAAATCGTCGTGTCCACACACGGTAAAGCGCGTACGGATGTGGTCGCCATGGTAGATTAATTCTTCTACCTTAGCGGAAAATAAGTTGTCGACATCGTCGGCATTAGGGTGTACAAACACCCGTTCTGGACGCAATGAGACAGTAGTGCGATCACCTACAGCCTCTACATTTACTTTAGTCGCCACTAGCTTGTCGCCGTCATCACTCAAGACTTCAACTTTATCGCCATTAATGGCAGTCACTTCGCCCATTAAACGGTTGTTCTCACCAATAAAGTTGGCAACAAAAGCGTTCTTTGGCTTTTCGTAAAGGTCTGCAGGTGAAGCGCATTGTTGCACTATACCGTCTTCGAAGACCGCAATTCGGTTAGACATAGTCAATGCTTCGGTCTGGTCATGAGTTACATAGACTACGGTTAAACCAAGCTGTTCGTGTAAATGCTTTATTTCGTATTGCATTTGTTCACGTAAGTTTTTGTCCAAAGCTCCCAGAGGTTCATCCATCAATACCAAGTCTGGATCAAAAATCAAAGATCGGGCTACGGCCACGCGCTGTTGCTGGCCACCAGAGAGTTGCATCGGACGTCGGCCACCAAAGGCGCCAAGCTGCACCATGTCGAGGGCTTTATTGACACGCTCTTCGCGTTCGGCCTTAGGGATTTTACGCACTTCCAAAGGAAAGGCTAAGTTCTCAGCAACGGTCATGTGAGGGAAAAGGGCGTAGTTTTGAAACACCATACCAATGCCACGCTTGTAGGGCGGTACCTTATTAATAGGTTTGCCTTTTAAGTAGATTTCGCCTTGGGTGGCTGGCTCAAACCCTGCCAACATCATTAGGCAAGTGGTTTTTCCAGAACCTGATGGGCCGAGCATGGTGACAAATTCACCAGGGGCTACATCAAGGTTGAAATCTTTAACGACGAGAGTTTCGCCATCGTAGCTTTTTTGAATATTTTCAAAGCGTACAAGTGGTGTTTCACCAGTCATAGGGGGCGCTCTTTTATTATTGAGAAGATATTAATGTGAAGCTTGCTGGTAGATGAAGTACTCAATGTACCAAAAAAGATCACGCTGACTAGCAACTACGGTAACGCCTTATGGTGGTGGGGCACAACCCCAAACCATAAAAAGCTTCGCGTATAGGTAATAAAAGATGGGGAATTTGACAACTTTTTGACATTTATTATCGCAGACATGTGCCGTGACTCGCTGATCAATGCTAAAACCTTGGTCTGAAAGATTAAAAATCATGCCTAATTACTCTTATTACTTTAACTAATCTTAGACTGCCTATTACAACAGTTCAATAGTAAGTTAATTACACTAACTTAACTAAATAGTTAACTAACAATCTCCTCCGCAAAAGCTAAGCTAGGATAGGCCGGGCTCAGCAGCGGCTAACACCCAATGTAACTCAACTGCATCATCAACATAGCTTGCCTAACAAAGGCGTCATTAATGAAGCTAACAAAGTGAAGCTAACAAAGTGCAGCTAACAAAGTGCAGCTCTTGTTAAAGTGCAGCTCTTGTTAAAGTTATTGGTTTCAATAGCCGAGTCTCGGTTATTAGCTGCGCCATGCCATACACTCTAGTGCACGACCTAATAGGTGGCTAAACTGTGAGTGTCTCCATCTACTGTCAGGCTTTGGCCTGATATTTTTGCACCTAAATCAGAAAAGCTAAAAACAATCATATTGGCAATGTCTTCTGCGTCTACAAAGGTTTTCATGGAGGTGCTTTTGACGTTATCTTGGCGGACTTTAGCTAATGTCTCACCGCTTGCTTGGGCAATGCTACTAATGACGCGATCCATACGGTCACCGTTGACGGCGCCCGGACAGATGCAATTAACGCGAATATTAAATGGGCCTAGCTCCATAGCCATAGTTTTACTTAGCCCTACAATAGCCCACTTTGCACTGGCATAAGGGCTGCGCATAGGGTAACCAAAGAGTCCTGCAGTAGATGACAAGTTCATGATGGCACCACCTTGCTGCTTGAGTAACGGGATAGCGTGTTTTGAAACATAAAAAGTGGCGTGTAGGTTAACGTCAAAGGTGGCTTTCCAAGCCTCAATGTCTAGGGTTTCAATAGGTCCTGCGGGTCCTGAAACACCGGCGTTATTAACCAAAAAGTCTAGCTTGCCCGAGAACTCTTGCTGTAATTGGGCAAACATGGCTGCCACCTCAATAGGCTCGGCAACATTGGTGACACTAGTGAGTAGCAGCGGGTAGAGTTGTTTTAATTCTGCTAATGCCTGCGCATTAATATCACACACGTGTACTTGAGCTCCCGCCTTCATCATGGCAATTGCGGTTGCTTTGCCTATGCCTGTGGCACCGGCTGTAATTAATACTTTTTTATTTTCAATGCCTTGCATGGGAGTGTGTCCAATGGTTTTAAAGGCTACGATAGTGGACGAGGTTAATTCTATGAGCTTGTATATATCCGCAGTATATTTGTCTGTTTTTGTTAAGAAGCGGGTCGCCTAGTACCGATACACTCTTGTTTCCTGTCCTACGGTGAGAATTTATATGACTAAACTAGACTTCTATATTAATGGCCACTGGTGTGCGCCTTTGACGAGCACCCAAGTGCTGCCGGTCATTAACCCTGCTACAGAAGCGATGTTTGCAGAGGTGTGCCTTGCCCACACTGACGATGCAGAAGCCGCTATTAACGCGGCAGCTAATGCCTTTGAAGTTTGGAGTCTAACCTCCTTGCAACAACGAATAGAAATGGTAGAAATCTTCTTAGCAACCTACCAGCAACGCTACCATGAGATGGCTAAGGCTATCACCGAAGAAATGGGTGCGCCTGCTTCGATGTCTTATGACATACAAACAGAAACTGGTGTCGGCCACACCCAAGCTCATTTGCAAGCTGCAAAGGCGGCGCTATTGGATGAGCCGATTGGTGAGTATGGTCAGTTACTTAAAGAACCCATCGGCGTGTGTGTGCTTATTACGCCTTGGAATTGGCCTATTAATCAAATTGTTTGCAAAGTAATCCCAGCCTTGTTGGCGGGCTGTACTATGGTGCTTAAGCCGAGTGAATTAACACCGATGTCTGCCCAATTATTCGCTGAGTGTATTCACTCTGCGGGTATTCCAGTGGGGGTTTTTAACATGATTCATGGCACTGGCGCCGACATAGGTGACTATTTGACGAGTCATCCACTAGTCGACATGGTGTCTTTTACTGGATCAACCCGGGCAGGTGTTGCCATTGCAAAGTCGGCCGCCGCCAGTGTTAAACGCATGAGCCAGGAGCTCGGTGGTAAGTCTGCCAATATTATCTTTGCGGATGCCGATTTAGCGGCCCAAGTGGAGCTGGGCGTAGAGGCCTGCATGCTCAACAGTGGCCAAAGCTGTGATGCGCCTACGCGTATGCTAGTGGAGGCTAGCGTCTATGATCAAGTGCAAGCCATGGCGTTAGAGGTGATGAGTAAATTGTCCTTGGGTAACCCACAGCAACAAGGAGATCATTTAGGGCCAGTTATATCACAAGCCCATTGGCATAAGGTGCAGGGTTTGATTCAAGTGGGCATAGATGAGGGCGCCACTTTGTTAACTGGCGGGGTGGGTAAACCCCAGGGGTTTGAGCAAGGTTATTACGTTAAACCCACACTCTTTGGCGATGTCAATAACGCCATGTGCATCGCACAAGAAGAGATTTTTGGCCCCGTATTAGTATTAATTCCGTTTACTGATGAGGCTCAAGCCATCGCTATTGCTAATGATAGTCCCTATGGCTTGGGTGCCTATGTGTCTACTCAAGACATGGACAAAGCTCGACGGGTCGCACGGCAGTTACGGGCGGGTACTGTGCACATCAACATGGCAGATTTAGAGTATTGCATGCCTTTTGGTGGCTACAAACAATCGGGTAATGGGCGCGAGTATGCCAGTTTTGGTTTACACGAATTTCAAGAAATAAAAGCCATTGCTGGCTACCGTTAAAAATTTAGGGTTAATAATATGAAAGTAGGTTTTGTAGGGTTAGGTAATGTAGGTAGTAAGTTGGCAGGCAGTTTGTTGCGCAACGGTTATGAAGTGATGGTGAGAGATTTAAACCCTGAATTTGTGGCCGATTTTGTAGCCCTTGGGGCCAGTGCTGCACAATCTGCCAAGCAGCTAGCCCAAGCCAGTGACCTTATTATCACGTGTCTGCCCTCTCCAGCGGCCTGTTCTGCGGTAATGGAAGGCACTGCTGATGACCCGGGTGTTATTGCAGGCTTGTCGGCTGGTAAAATTTGGCTGGAAATGTCGACCACAGATGAAAGCGAAATACGACGTATTGGTGCACTGGTAAAAGCGGTGGGTGCAGAACCGGTTGATTGTCCTGTTTCTGGCGGTTGCCATCGCGCGGATACGGGTAATATTTCTATTTTTGCAGGCTGCAGTCGACCCGCATTTGAGCGGGCATTACCGGTGCTAACTACCCTAGGGCGGCGCGTATTACACACGGGTGAGTTAGGCACAGCATCTAAATTAAAGGTGGTTACTAACTACCTAGCAACGGCCCACTTAGTGGCTCTGGGTGAGGCTTTAACCGCCTGCAAAGTGATGGATTTAGATATGAATGTGAGCTACGAAGCCATCAAGGCTTCGTCTGGCAATTCATTTGTTCACGAAACTGAATCTCAAATTATTCTGAATGGTTCTCGAGATATAAATTTTACTGTTGACCTAGTGCTTAAAGATGTGGGCTTGTTCCATACCCTTACCCAAAGAGCGGGCATGAAGTTAGACCTAGCACCCTTATTGGTGGATATTTTTAGCGAGGCGCAAGCCGAATGGGGACCTCGTGAAAAGTCTCCTAATATTATTAGGCGCTATGAAGAACCCATGGGTGTCAAAGTATTGGGTCACGGTTTTCCAGCTGACCTAGTGGATGAGGAAGCCGAAGAAGCCGGTTATGAGTTAATGGTGCCGGGCCGCCAAGAGAGTTAGTTTAACCTTTACCTTATTCCTTTACCTTATTCCTTTAATTAGGGCACGCTTGGTTTTAGCCGTGGCTAAGGCTTGGGTTGGGTCATCTGGCCAGGGGTGCTTAGGATAGCGCCCCTTCATTTCTTTTTTAACCTCAGTGTAACTAGTCTGCCAAAAATGGGCCAAGTCTTGAGTGACTTGTAAAACCTGTCCAGCAGGAGACAGCAAGTGCACCTGTAATGCCGTACCGTAACCAATGCTAGGCGCCTGTTGCATGCCAAATAGCTCCTGTAGCTTAACGGCTAACACTGGGGGCTGTTGGCTGTAATCAATAGTGTGAGCATGGCCTGAAGGTACAGTGAAACGAGCGGGTGCCAGCTGTTCTAGCTGGTTAGATAAAGGCCAAGGCAATAAGTTAGACAATATTGGTTTTAAGTTTAGTCGCTTTAGATCCTGTAGGTGCGTGGCTTGATCTACAAAAGGCCCAAGCCAAGCTGGTACGGTTGCGGTTAACGTGGGTAGGGACACATCAGGCCACGGATTTGGTGTGCCTGCGTTACTTGGGTAGCTTTGGTGCAGTAGTTGCACCTTGGCTTGCCAATTAAGGGTGTCTTTATCCCAAGTTAATGGGGTTAATTTCAATTGCTCCAAATAAAGGCACGTTGCATCTAACCTTGCTTGAGGGTCTAGCTTGCTAATGCGCTGGGTATTGAGTTCCAGTTGGCCTACGTTGGTATGCCGCTGCGCAATTAACCGACCATGTTGTTCATGCCAGTGAATGTGGGTGTGTTCTTGTGTGAGGTGTTTCAAAGACTCTAAAAACAAACTAGAAGGTAAATCTACCGCCAGGCAAATGCGCTGTGGATTGTCGCCTGTTTTATTCTCAAAACCAATGGTGCTAGCAACGGCTAGCCATTGGGCCCCGGCATTTGATTGCTGACAAGTAACACGCTTGCCGTTGGCTAACTTGTATTGCTTAGGGTCTGATGTTTGTTGAGCAATGCGTTCTGGCCAAGCGTGGGCCACTAACATGGCAGTTAGTTGGCTGTCATTGTAGTTGTGGCTTATAGGAGGTGCAGAGTCTGGTGGCATCTGGCTCAATAAGCGTTTGGCTTGTTTAGTGATACGTTGGCGTAAACCTACTAAATTGGAGGGTGTTGGCCGGTTACTATTGAGCCAATTTATCCTCAGCATCAAATCATAGTTTTTGTCTGAGTTTGTTGCTAAAGGGTCTTTTTCACTTAGCAGCGCCACCAACTGGCAACCTAACAACAAGGCATTATAACGTTGGGCAGTAACCAATAAATGACCTAAGCGTGGGGATAA
>CAWUTT010000012.1:0-3149 GCA_963925635.1 uncultured Pseudomonadales bacterium
GGTGGCCAGCATTGCTGAGCTGCTGGACCAAACTGTGCCTGACAGTATCCGCTTAGATCAACCGTTGGATTTACCAGCCTCGCAATCTGAAGCAGACATCTTGGCGCAACTCAAAGTAATGGCTAGCAAAAATACAGTTAATGTATCCTGCATTGGTATGGGCTATAGCAATACCTTAGTGCCTAACGTTATTTTACGTAATGTGATGGAAAACCCGGCTTGGTACACAGCCTATACCCCCTATCAGCCCGAAATTGCTCAAGGCCGTTTAGAATCACTGCTTAACTATCAGCAGATGATCATGGACCTTACCGGCATGGAGCTGTCTAACGCTTCATTACTCGATGAAGCGACTGCTGCGGCAGAAGCCATGGCCCTGTGCAAACGTGCCAACAAAAAGAAAAGCGTTACTTTTTTTGTCGATGAGAATACTCACCCACAAAACCTTTCGGTCATACGCACCCGCGCAGAGTACTTTGGGTTTGAAATTGTGACGGGTAACCCTGCAACAGATTTAGCTCAACACGACGTATTCGGCGTCATCGTTCAGTACCCTGGTAGTGACGGCACTATCTGCGACTTAAAAACTATTATTGATGCGGCCCATGAACAAAAAGCCCTCGTCGCTGTGGGCGCAGACATCATGAGCTTGGTATTGCTCAAATCACCAGGCGAGTTAGGCGCAGACGTTGTGTTTGGCTCTAGCCAGCGCTTTGGGGTACCTTTAGGTTTTGGTGGCCCACACGCTGCATTTTTTGCCAGCAAAGACAAATACAAGCGCTCTATTCCGGGTCGCATTATTGGGGTCTCTATCGACACCAAAGGCCAACCCGCATTGCGTATGGCAATGCAAACCAGAGAACAACACATCCGTCGCGAGAAAGCTAACTCCAACATATGTACGGCGCAAGCACTATTGGCCAATATGTCGTCTTTTTACGCGGTCTACCATGGCCCAACTGGCCTGCGCATTATTGCTAGCCGCATTCAACGCCTAACGGCCATTCTTGCTGCTCAATTGGATACTTTGGGCTTTCCAGCTAGTAATCAAAGCTTTTTTGATACCTTGACCTTAAACGCAAATGGTCGGCAAGAGGCCATTTACCAGCGTGCACTTGATGCCGGTTATAACTTACGTAAAGTAGGCACCGAAAGTTTAGGCATCAGCCTGGACGAAACTACCCAAGTCACTCACATTCAGGCTTTATTGAACATTTTTGCAGGCGCTCAAGTCGATTTTGATTTAGCAGCCACAGACAGCTTATGCAGCAGTATCAATATGGGCATGGCGACTGAATTGATGCGCGAAGATGCAATCCTTCAGCACCCTGTGTTTAATAGTCACCACAGCGAAACTGATATGTTACGCTACCTAAAGAAGTTGGAAAATAAAGACTTCTCTTTGGTCCATGGCATGATCCCACTGGGCTCTTGCACCATGAAACTCAACGCGACGGCACAAATGGCCGCAGTGACCTGGCCTGAATTTTCTAATATGCACCCATTTGCGCCCGCTGATCAAACGCAAGGCTATATGCAATTGATTCGCTCTTTAGAAGCCCAGTTAGTAGAAATAACGGGTTACGACACCGTGTCTATGCAACCCAACTCTGGTGCTCAAGGAGAATATGCAGGTCTTGTAGCGATTCGTAAATACCAACAGAGTATTGGTCAAGGCCATCGCAATATTTGTATCATCCCAAGCTCTTCCCATGGCACCAACCCCGCCAGTGCTTCCATGGTGGATATGAAGGTGGTGGTCGTTGGTTGTGATGACCAAGGTAACGTTGATGTTGCGGAACTGAAAGCCAAGGCTGAACAATACGCAGAGCAATTATCATGCTTAATGATTACCTACCCTTCTACTCATGGCGTGTATGAAGAGAGCGTGGTGGATATCTGCCAAATCATTCATGACAACGGTGGTCAAGTGTATATGGATGGCGCCAATATGAATGCTCAGGTTGGCATCAGTAAGCCGGGGCTCATGGGGTCGGATGTCTCACACCTTAACTTACACAAAACCTTCGCTATTCCTCATGGTGGGGGCGGCCCTGGCATGGGGCCCATTGGTGTCAAGTCGCACCTAGCACCGTTTTTACCTAATCACCCAGTCATCCCTGTGCACGGCCAAGACAATGGTAACGGCGCCGTTTCTGCAGCACCTTATGGCAGTGGCTCTATTTTACCCATTTCTTGGGCTTACATCAGTTTGTTAGGTTCAGAAGGGTTAACACAATCAACATCCCAAGCCATTTTAAGTGCCAACTATATGGCTTCACGTTTGAGCGAACATTTCCCAATTTTGTATCGGGGCCGTAATGATCGTGTCGCCCACGAGTGCATCATTGATATTCGTCAACTTAAAGAAACCACGGGCATTAGCGAAGAAGATATTGCCAAGCGCTTAATGGACTACGGCTTTCATGCCCCGACCATGTCTTTTCCAGTGGCCGGCACACTCATGATTGAACCGACAGAGTCTGAGCCAAAACGCGAGATTGACCGTTTTTGTGATGCCATGGCAGGTATTCGTCATGAGATTGCCAAAATTGAGACGGGTGAATGGAGCCCTAAACATAACCCACTGAAGATGGCTCCCCATACCCAATCTGACTTAGCTAGCCATGGTTGGAATCGAGGCTACTCTCGTACCGTTGCAGCTTTTCCAACTGCGGCCACCTTAGATGCGAAATTCTGGCCTACGGTTAACCGCATCGACAATGTTTATGGCGACCGCAACCTTATTTGTTCTTGCCCTCCAATGGAAGCTTACGAAGTTTAGTCAAGCGTCCATACCCAGCCTCAATAAAGTCATTATCTTCACTTTATTGAGGCAAGGTGTTGAGGCTCTTATCTAGCTCTTATCTAGCTCTAAACACCATTCAATTGTCTGTCTATAAATGGTCCGTCTATAGCTAGTCAATGCTGTGTTTTGGGCCACACTTTGCCCTAGTGGTAACTAGCCCTAGTGGTAAGTATACGTAGAAGCTAGAAAGTTATGCCTGTGGCTTTAAAAGGGCATACTGTAAGCCCCCATAAACTGGCCTCACTAAAGCTCACGTTATGAGCTGTATGAGGTTTTTTGATGCTAGCCAATCCAGTTAAATTAGCCCTCCTTCACAATGCCCCAATTTAGTCATTGACCC
>CAWUTT010000013.1:0-22578 GCA_963925635.1 uncultured Pseudomonadales bacterium
TGCGTCTATTGTTGTGTAGGAGGTGAGAGGTTTGTTACCAACGACTTCGATAAGGTAGTCAACATTTCTAGTTGCACCTGTAGTAAATGCGTGGGGCTTTTTACCTGCTTTCAAATGTAAGTAGATTTGCAGTGCATCAGTCATAGGTGGTGAGTTGTCTCTACCAACCACTGACTGGTTAATGTCTGCATTTGCTATGCTGTTTACACGTAAACTAAACCAATCTGCATCAAGCTTTGTGGCTATCGAGGCAGCACCTCGTTTAGCAAGTGAAGGTGATCTAGTGCGTAGACTGAACGCAACTTTCTTATTCGGATAGTGGTGTCTCAAATCCACAGGAATATCCCGCTGGAAGTAAAATACACCATCTCTTTGGTACAAATATCTTGTTGAAAACAACTGCAGTTTCGACAACACCATCGTAAACATCTCCCGTGTAGCACCTTGGGTGACATGATCAGCCACAAGGAGCAAAGCCAGTGAAACGCTTACAGAATAAGGGGTACACTCATGTTTGAGTGAGGACGAAGTCCGAACGAGTGTGCAAATATAAGTGGGGATATAAGGTAATAATGGTGCCCGGAGACGGAATCGAACCGCCGACACGAGGATTTTCAATCCTCTGCTCTACCGACTGAGCTATCCGGGCAATACTGCGTTGCATTCTTCTAAGCTGGTTGCGCGCTGTTGGGCGACCAAGAAGAGGGCCGTATTAAACCCGTTTTACTTTTTGCTGTCAACAATAAGTTGATGAAATTTGGTTATTTTCTTTATTCTTGTGGGTCTTCACTCAGCTGCAGGTGGCACATAACCGTCGGCTTTGTCGTAATCATCACCCGAGATAAACTTATCCAGCTCGCCTTGCAAGTAGGCGCGGCTTTCAGGGTCCATCATGTTGAGTTGCTTTTCGTTAATGAGCATCGTTTGATGGGCTAGCCAATCTTGCCATGCTTGTTTGGATAGACTTTCAAACAGCTTTTGGCCTTTGGCCCCTGGGTAGGGTGGACGGTCCATGGCTTCCATGTCGGCTTGGTATTTGCTGCAAAAAACGGTGCGCGTCATTGGTTTCTCTCGATTAGCTTTTTTATCGGTGTGGCCAAACCTATTGTAAGCAGTTGTTGGCTGTTGTACCACCGGGTTTGGTTTTTTTCTGCCACTTTTTGCGGCCTGTTAGCCAGCACCAAAAGGTGAGGCTCTATGGTGAGTTTATAGTGGCTGAACACGTGTTTAATGGGGGCGAGAGGGCTGGTATTCAATGGTAAGCCGTCAAAGGCAAGTTGTGTGTGCAGTGCCTTAAGGTCGGTAAACTCTGGCAGGCTCCATAGCCCGCCCCAAATGCCTTGGCTAGGGCGCTGTTCTAACAAAGTGTGGCCCTCTTGGTCTTGCAGCAGTAATACGCTAATAGTTTTGTGGGGAATTATTTTTTTTGGCTTGGGAGTAGGAATGGAACCAACTGTGTCATGGGCTAGGGCCTGACAGCGAGTTTGCATGGGGCAAGCCACACACAAGGGCTGCTTGGGTTTGCAGATGGTGGCACCAATGTCCATGATAGCTTGGGTGTAATCGGCGTTGCGCTGGCTGGGTGTGAGTTCTGTGGCGATAAGCCAGAGTTGTTTGTCTATTAGGCTCTGTCCAGGCCAGCCCTCAATAGCATGTAAACGGGTGAGTAGGCGCTTGACGTTGCCATCAAGAATGACTCCTGGTTGGCCGTAGGCTTGGCTGATGATTGCGCCTGCAGTGGATCGGCCTATACCTGTGAGTGCGATCAATTGGTCTACCTGCTCTGGCATCTGGCCTTGATGGTGCTCAACAACGGCTATGGCGCTGGCATGAAGGTTGCGGGCTCGGCTGTAATAACCCAAACCTGTCCACAAGCTGAGCACGGTATCCACATCGGCTTGGGCTAGGTCTGTGAGCGTAGGAAAGCGCGCCATAAAGCGCTCAAAGTAGGGGATGACCGTAATCACTTGGGTTTGTTGTAACATAATTTCAGACACCCACACACGATAACCGGTGCGGTTTTTCTGCCACGGCAGATGGTTACGGCCGTGCTGGTCGAACCAGCTGAGTAATTGGTCTGCAAAAGAGGCGTTTGTTGTCATTAACTGAGGGCTTATAGGTGAGCAAATAGGTTGAATGCTGAGTATACAATTGTTTTATCACTTTTAGGGGCGTTTGTGCTTTGTAAAACAGTCACTAAAACCCGTATAATCCCTCTCTATTGTTTAGCTGCACTCATTATCAAACCCGAGGTCATCTTATGTCGGCTCGTACCGCCACCGTAGAACGGAATACCCTAGAAACTCAGATTACAGTCAGTGTTAACTTAGATGGCACTGGTGCGTTTAGTTGTGTGACAGGCATCCCCTTTTTAGACCATATGCTGGAGCAGGTTGCACGGCATGGCTTGATTGATTTAGATATTGTTGCCCATGGCGACCTGGCGATTGACGCCCATCATACAGTGGAAGATCTGGGCATTACACTGGGCATGGCGTTAGACAAAGCCGTAGGTGATAAAAAAGGCCTGACTCGTTATGGGTGTGCGTATGTGCCACTGGATGAGGCTTTGACCCGAGTGGTATTAGATTTCTCTGGTCGCCCAGGTTTGTTTAATCATGTGAGCTACACTAGGGGCCGCATTGGTGGTTTTGATGTGGATTTGTTTGATGAGTTTTTCCGTGGGTTTGTGAACCATGCCAAGCTAACGCTGCACATTGACAACCTCAGTGGTAAAAATGCTCATCATCAAGCCGAAACTGTATTTAAGGCCTTTGGTCGTGCTTTACGCATGGCCTTAACCCCTGATGAGCGCATGGCCGGCATGATGCCGTCTACTAAAGGTAGTTTATAAGTCTTTGGTGATAGGTTTATTATTGATAGGGTGAGTATGAAATCTATTGCAGTGATTGATTATGGCATGGGTAATTTACACTCCGTTGCTAAGGCCTTAGAACACGTTTGCCCAGACACTCGTGTGTATGTGACTAACGATGCAGCTAAAATTGAAGCCAGCGATCGTGTGCTTTTGCCAGGCGTAGGTGCCATTCGTGATTGTATGGCCGAGATCAAACGTTTGGGCGTTGATCAAATTGTGGCTGACCAAATGGGCAAAAAGCCTATGCTGGGTATTTGTGTGGGCATGCAGGCGCTAATGCAGCGCTCCAGTGAAAATGGCAGCGTTGATTGTTTAGCTGAGCTGCCAGGCGATGTGTCCTTTTTCGGTGACCAGCCTAGTGTGAAGGAAGCCCATTTGAAGGTACCGCATATGGGATGGAACCATGTGCAGCAAAAAGCTCACAAACTCTGGGATGGTATCGAAGACAATAGCCGTTTCTATTTTGTACACAGTTATTATGTGCGCACCGAAGCTCGCAATTTAGTGGCGGCCACTTGCAACTATGGCCTTGAGTTTGATGTGGCTTTGGCCCGTGAAAACCTTTTTGCAGTGCAGTTTCACCCAGAAAAAAGTCATTCTGCTGGCCTTAAATTTTTACAAAACTTCTTACAGTGGGACGGCAGCTAAACGCTGTCGCAAATAGTCTATGTCTCAAAACCCTTTGTTAATGATTCCAGCCATCGACCTAAAAGATGGCGAATGTGTGCGCTTGCGCCAAGGCCGTATGGAGGAGTCTACGGTCTTTTCTGCAGACCCAGTGGCTGTGGCTAGCCAGTGGGTGGTCGCAGGCTGCAGACGGTTGCACCTGGTAGATTTGAATGGTGCCTTTGCTGGCAACCCTGTCAATGGTGACATTGTTAAGGCCATTGCCAAGGCGCACCCTAAGCTACCGATTCAAATTGGTGGTGGTATTCGCCATGTAGAAATTATTGAAGCCTACCTGCAGGCTGGGGTCGAGTATGTGATTATTGGTACCCAAGCAGTGCGTGATCCAGATTTTGTCACCCAAGCGTGTAAAGACTTCCCGGGTCGAATTATTGTGGGCTTAGACGCTAGCGATGGCATGGTAGCGGTAGAGGGTTGGGCCGAAGTAACCAACGTTAAAGCGGTCGACCTAGCCAAGCGTTTTCGTAACGATGGGGTGAGTTCTATTGTGTATACAGACATTGCCCGTGATGGCATGATGCAGGGCGTTAATGTAGCTGCTACACGCGACCTAGCCAAACAAGCTGGTATCCCAGTAATTGCTTCTGGTGGTGTCACCAACATGCAGGATGTCCACGCCCTAGCCGCCGTTGCTAGGGATGGTATTGTGGGTGCTATTACTGGCCGAGCAATCTACGAAGGCACGTTAGATTTGGCACAAGCACAAGCCTATTGTGATGCTCAACCCTAACTTATCTCGATTCTAAGGAAACTTCCATGGGCTTAGCGAAACGCATTATTCCCTGTTTAGATGTGAACAACGGCCGAGTTGTTAAGGGTGTGCAGTTTGTTGATATTAGAGACGCGGGTGATCCTGTGGAAGTGGCTAAGCGCTACAACGAGCAGGGCGCAGATGAAATTACCTTTTTAGACATAGGTGCGACCCACGAAAACCGCGACACCATGGTGCATACGGTAGAGAAGATCGCCAGCGAAGTGTTTATCCCCCTCACTGTGGGTGGTGGCATTAGAAACTGTGAAGACATCCGCCGCATGCTTAATGCAGGTGCAGATAAAGTCGGTATTAATTCAGCAGCCGTGTTTAACCCCGATTTTGTGCAACAAGCAGCGGGCCGTTTTGGGGCCCAGTGCATTGTAGTGGCCATAGACGCAAAGCGAGTTAGTGGTGCAGATGAAACCCCACGTTGGGAAATATTTACCCACGGCGGCCGCAAACCTACGGGTATTGATGCGGTGGAATGGGCCATTAAAATGGTGCAGTACGGAGCTGGCGAAATCTTGCTGACTAGCATGGATCAAGACGGTGTTAAAAACGGCTATGATTTAGGCGTCACTCGCACTATTAGCGAGGCGGTGTCGGTACCAGTGATAGCCTCTGGAGGTGTGGGCCACTTGGACCACTTAGTGGATGGTGTGATTGAAGGCAAGGCTGATGCAGTATTAGCAGCGAGCATCTTCCACTTTAACGAGTACACTATTCTTCAGGCCAAACAATACATGGCATCAAAGGGCATAGAGATGCGACTTTAGCTGCCAGATTAAGGCCGAGGCCGAGGTGAGTTTTATGCCAGCTTCGTCTAAGCGCTGCAGTGATT
The DNA here is from genome assembly GCA_963925635.1 of uncultured Pseudomonadales bacterium. GTDB lineage: Bacteria > Pseudomonadota > Gammaproteobacteria > Pseudomonadales > Balneatricaceae > Njordibacter. The sequence goes on from CAWUTT010000013.1 coordinate 5,161, forward strand.
GGCTTAAAAACTCTATCGTAGCCGGGTAAGGATGACCAATAAGCACCACAGACCCATGTTTTTGGGCAATATCCATAGCTTCTTGGAACTGCGTTTCTAGTGCTGCTTGGCTGGTATCATTATCTAAAAATACGTCTCGTGCAAGAGCAGGAACGCCTTGAGCCACAGCCTGTTGCCATGCCACACTGGCCGCACTAGTGCGACTATCTACAAAAAACAAATTCAATTCAATGGCCACATCCATAGTCCATTGCATGGGCAGGGTTTGTTCGGTTAAAGCACTCCCAGTGTGGTTGTTGATCCCTTCAGCATAAGGCACGCTGGCAAGGCCTTTGCGCAACACCTGTTTGAATTCCTTCTCGTCCATATCTAAGGTCAGCCCACCGGGGCCTAATCTTAGCCCAGCGTGGTTTTGCATCGGTACGTGGAGCATTATTTGTTTATCAGATGCCGCCCCCTTACGCGCTAATAAGGCGCCGTGCGGAGTATGGGGCATTACGGCCAAAGTCAGAGGGAAGGGTAAATTGACAATACCAATCCCATTGGGCAGGTTATATCCGAGGTCGTCTATAATAATAACCATAGAGGGCTGAAACTCTTCTGCTTGCGCCAAGTGTGTGGCGCCCATAATGCTAATCAGCAGACACCAAAGTAAGCGGTGTAGTTTGGGTTTAATGCAGTTAAAAATTTTAACAGGGGTGGGTGGCATGTTATTTTTCAGTATTCACATGAAGCAGCAGATCCAGTGCGCTGGACAGTTGTAGGTCCTCGTCGGTGCTGGGGCTATCTATATTTAAGTCAGGCTCAATGCCTTTAAGATGAATGTTATGGCCATCAGGGGTGTAGTAGTAGGCCGTGGTGAGTTTGACGCCGGCACCTTGGGGTAAGGTGATGATCGATTGCACCGAGCCTTTGCCAAAGGTGGTATTGCCTACCAGTTTGCCACGCTGATGGTCTTTGATAGCGCCTGCCACAATTTCGGAGGCGGAAGCGCTGCCCTTGTTAATAAGTATGGCCATGGGCCAGCCTTCGCTAGGGTCTTGGGTTTGGGCATCAAAACGCATGTTACCCTGTGTTTGGCGTGCCTTAGTGGTGACGATGGTGCCTTCAGTTAAGAATGCATCTGCCACTGCCGCTGCGGCTGTTAAAGTGCCACCAGGATTGTTTCTTAAGTCGAGCAGCCAGCGATCGGCCCCAGCCAACTTAAGGGCCTGCATTTGTGCTACTAGGTCCTGCCCTGTGTGGTCTTGAAAGCGGCTAATGCGCAGATAGGCTACATGGCCTGCCATTAACTCACTGCGCACACTTTCTGTGGTGATGATTTCGCGCTTTAAGGCAAATTTAAGTTGCTCACCACTGCGTAAAATAGTGAGGCTGACTTTAGTGCCTGGGCCACCACTCATGAGTTGGTCTATGGCGTGCACATCGAGCCCTTTAACAGGTTTACCCTGCACGTGAGTGATCCAGTCGCCAGGCAGAATGCCAGCACGGTAGGCGGGGCTGCCGTCAATCGGCGTAATCACCCTAATGTAATTACCTTCTGGCACCAGTTCAACACCAATGCCTGTGTATTCGCCTCGGGTGTCCTCTGTTAGCCGAGCCATATCATCGGCATCCAAATAACTTGAAAAAGGGTCAAGTTTTAAAATCAGGCCTTCCAGTGCAAATTGCAATAATTCTTCGTCTGTTTTGGCTTCTACGTGTTGTAGGCGGATACGTTCGTACACAGCGACAAAAGACTGCAATGCAGCTAACGGAACTGGAGTCTGGGCTGTGGGTAATGCAGCCATTGAACTTGCATGAGCGAGCACGCCCAATACCAGTGTCAGGCATAACAAAGGATGCTTAAGCGAGGAAAGGCTTGTGAGTTGGGACAGTCTAATATTCATAACACCACTTTATTGCAACCATTGTTTAGGGTTTAAAGGCTTACCCTTTTGCCGCAAAGAAAAATATAACCCAGCTCGGGTGTTACCACCAGATTTACCGCTACTAGCGATCAGTTGTTGCGCCGCCGCCGTATCGCCTACGGACAAATACAAGGCTTGATTACGTCCATACAAACTTAAAAACCCATCACCATGGTCTACAATGATAACCAATCCATAACCTTTTAACCAATCGGAAAAAACTACCTGTCCGCCATGCACGGCCATCACATCTGAACCTTCTGGAGCCGCAATCAACCAACCTTGTTGACTCAGTGGATAGGTACTTTGTGAAACCCCGAAACGGTTCAGCACTTTGCCCTTGAGAGGCCAGGGTAGTTTGCCCTTGGCTGCTCCCATTGGGCTACCTGCGATTTGCATGTTGGCCTTAGCTACCGCCACTTGAATTTGTTCTAACAGCTCTTGCGATTGCAACTGATCCGCTTTGGCAGTTGTTAAACGTTGGGCATTGGAGGTTTGTTTTTTATTTAACTGTTTGAGGTTGCTCGACAGCTCGGCTTTAGCTTGTTTTAAGTGTTGTTTCTGCGCTTGTAGTTGCTTGGCAGCTTGCTGTAATTCAAGGGTCAGGTCAGCTTGTTCTTGTTGCACCAGGGCCAGGCCATTTAAAGTTTGGCGGTAAGCTGCCATTTGTTCGGCGCTAGCTTGGTTTAAATATTGGTAATAAGCCATGTTTCTGGCTAAGGTAGACGGGCTATCCAAACTTAACAGCACATTGCCAGGCCTCTTCTGGCCCTGCTGGTACTGACTTTTTAACTGGCCACTCAGTTGTTGCTCTTGTTCGGCTAAGGCGTCTTGAAAGTGGCTCGATTGTTGTTGTAATCGGGCCAGCAGGGTGGCCGTTTTTTGGCTGCCCTGTTGGTTGTGTTTAATGGCTTTACTTAGGCTGCTCACCTTCTGTTCATTATTACGCAGCATTTGCTGCAATTCTGAGGCTTGGTTTTGGGCCTTGCTAAGCCACGACTGCAAGTGGCCAATATCACTTTTCAATTGTTGCATGCGCTGCTGCACTTGCTGCTCATTGTTGGCCAGCAGTGCTGTGCTTACTAGCAACAGCACACTGCACGTTAAGTGGGCAATAAAGCGCAATCTAGTTAAATTCCACCAAGTTACAACCTGTCATTTCGGCAGGCTGCTCTAGGTCCATTAAATGCAGCAAGGTAGGTGCTAAATCTGCCAGCACACCAGAAGATAGTTTGGCGTTAGCATTGCGACTGCTCACATAAACCAGAGGTACCGGCCATAATGTATGGGCTGTATGCGGTTGGCCCGTAGTTGGGTTGGTCATGAGTTCTACGTTGCCATGGTCAGCGGTAATGAGTGCCTCACCGTCAACTTTTTCTAAGGCCTGAACAATGCGTGCCAGGCAAGCATCCACAGCCTCAACAGCTTTAACCGCAGCATCAAATTTGCCCGTGTGGCCAACCATGTCAGCATTAGCAAAGTTGCATACAATTAAATCGTAGGCGCAGCTTTCAATGGCGGCAACCAGCTTGTCGGTGAGCTCGGGTGCGCTCATTTCTGGCTGTAAATCATAGGTGGCAACATTGGGTGAAGGGATCAGTTCACGGCTCTCGCCCGCGTACAGCGCTTCTTGACCACCACTAAAAAAGAAGGTGACGTGGGCATATTTTTCAGTTTCGGCAATACGTAATTGGGTCATTCCGTGGTTAGCCATGACTTCCCCAAGATCATTTTTTACTGGGCTGGGTGGAAAAGCACAAGCTGTGTCTATAGCGGCGCTGTATTCCGTCATCATCACAAATTCAGCTAGATCTAGATCGTCTCCACGATCAAAACCATCAAAATCATCATCCACAAAGGCCTGTGTAATTTGGCGTGAGCGGTCGGGTCTAAAGTTGACGCAAATCATGGCATCACCATCTTTAATGGTGGCAGGTTGGCCATGGGCGTCCACAATAACGGTAGCGGGCACAAACTCATCGGTGTTGTTATTTAAGTAAGCTTCTTGCAGGGCAGTCAGTGCCGACAAACATTCATACTCGGCTTCGCCATAACGCATGGCGCGGTAGGCGCTTTCAATACGCTCCCAACGCTGATCTCGATCCATGGCAAAATAACGGCCACACAAACTGCCAATGCGGCCACCGATAGGCTCAAGGGCATCCATAAGTGCTTGTATGTAGGCTTGTGCCGAACTGGGTGCCGTGTCTCTGCCATCTAACCAAGCGTGCACAACAATGGCTTTGGCGCCACGTTCATAGGCTAAGCGACAGGTGGCAAATAAATGGTCTTGATGGCTATGCACGCCACCATCGGACAATAAGCCACAAATATGCACGGTACCCTTATTGGCCACCGCCTTATCAATAGCAGAAAGTATTACTTGGTTGGTGTTAAAATCACCGTCTGCAATGGCTTTGCCAATGCGGGTGTAATTTTGATAGACCACACGCCCGGCGCCAATGTTCATATGGCCTACTTCGGAATTACCCATTTGGCCATCGGGCAGGCCAACATCAGCACCAGAAGTGCCCACTAAAGTGTGGCAGTGATGGGCTAGTAAAGCATCCCAAGTGGGCGTGTTTGCAGCTTTAATGGCATTAGAAGCAGAGGTCTGACTTTGTCCCCATCCATCAAGAATGATGAGGGCTTTTGGGCTAGAAGTGGTCATGGTGTCTATTATCGGCAAATGGCACTTGATATTTTAGCAGTCTACCCCCAATTTATCCATGCTATGGCGTATAATGCCGCCGAACTTGTCGTCCTTATGGCGGCCAAGAACTTATTAATTGTTGGGAATAATAAAGCTTATGGAACGTTACCTTGAATTTGCAACTAGTCACTGGGAAATGGTGTTGGCCCTGCTGATGACATTATCGGTGTTATTGATCACAGAGCGCCGTAAAGCTGCTCCGTCTGTGTCGCCGCAACAAGCCACAGTTATGGCTAATGGCGAAGATGCTTTGTTGCTTGATATTCGTGCGCCTGCAGATTTTAAAGCCGGCCGCGTGATTGGTGCGAAGAACATTCCTTTTGCCGATCTAACAAAACGCATGTCAGAGCTTGAAAAACACAAAGATAAACCCATAGTTATAATCTGTAAAACGGGTCAAACCTCTTCTAGCGCAGCGAATGTGTTAAAAAAGGCAGAATATACCAACGTTCATCGTATGTCTGGTGGTATGGCCGAATGGACTGGGCAGAATTTGCCACTAGTTCGTAAATAAAAATGTTACATAAGAGGCCATAGCCATGACAGCACAAGTCATAATGTACAGTTCTAGTCTATGTGGCTTTTGTTTTCGAGCCAAACGTTTGCTCGACAGCAAAGGTCTGGTTTATGAAGAAATTAGTGTCGATGGGCGCAGTGAAGTGCGCCAGCAAATGATGCAAATTACGGGTGGCCGCACGGTGCCGCAAATCATTATTAATGGCCATGCCATTGGTGGCTGTGATGAGTTATATTTGTTGGATCGTCAGCAAAAACTAGATCCCCTGTTGGCCGCTTCCTAAGCGAAGCCATTCAAATAAAATAAAACACAAAGAGAATTAAGTATGAGCGAAGAAGAAGTAGGCGCGGCTGCAGTAGAGACTAGCGAACAGCCACAAATTATGATCCAGCGCGTGTATTTGAAAGATTTGTCTTTTGAATCGCCCAATTCACCCCAGTCGTTCACTGCTGATTGGAAGCCAGAGGTTGGTGTAGACTTAAATAGCCAAGCTCGACAGCTTAACGAAACCACCTTTGAGGTAGTTTTACGGATCACCATCACGGCCTCAGCAGAAGAAAAGACGGTTTACTTGACCGAAGTGCAACAAGCGGGCTTGTTTCACATTGCCAACGTACCCAAAGAATCGATGGGTCAGGTGTTGGGTGCGTTCTGCCCTAATATTTTGTTCCCCTATGCTCGTGAAGCCATTGATAACCTAGTACAAAAAGGCAGCTTCCCAGCGTTAATGCTGGCGCCAGTTAACTTTGATGCTTTGTATGCACAGAGCATTGCCACGCAAGCCGCTCAGGCTGAAGCAGGTGAAACTGCTCAGGTTGAGGAAGCCGCAGCTGCACCTGAGCAAACCCATTGATTTGATCGGGCTGCACAGCTCAAGGCAGCTCAATTGCCTGAGCTGCTAGCGCCTTCGAAGTTGAGTTGGCGCCATGCCTCGTAAACCACAATAGCCGCACAATTTGATAAGTTCAAACTGCGGCTTTGTGCTGTCATGGGTAGGCGAATGCGGCCATCGCATTGCGCCCTAATTGCTTCTGGTAGACCACGGCTTTCTGGGCCAAATAATAAAGCGTCATGTTTTTTAAACTCGGCTTTGCTATAGCAATCACTGCCTTTGGTGGTCATAGCGTAGATGGTTTTAGGCTGTACGCTAGCCACAAAATCAGCATAGCTTTTGTGCACCTGCATGCGCGCCCATTCATGATAATCTAATCCAGCTCGCCTTAGTGATTTGTCTTCAAGCTTAAATCCCAGGGGTTCAATTAAGTGTAATTGAAACCCAGTATTGGCACATAACCGAATGATGTTGCCCGTGTTAGGCGGTATCTCTGGTTCAAAAAGAACAACATGTAACATGTTTTTTTAGGTCCATAGAAATAGTGATGGGTTAAATGCTAAGCCGGTTTTGTCAGCCAAGGCCTAGCACTTGATGGTGAAATTTGAGGTGGTCATCCAGGCAGGCGCCTGGTTAGGGGCCCTCAACCCATAAGCCTGCTCATCAGTCCCCAGAACATCGGGCAGCTGGGTAATTATGGCGCAAGCATGGCCTATATGCCAACGCTGTCTAAAGTCCTAATTCGCTAATCTTTCGGGTGAGAGTGTTTCTGCCCCAGCCTAATAACTCTGCAGCTTCCCGACGGCGGCCATGGGTGTGTTTTAAAGCAGCTTGTATCATCACTTGCTCAAACGCAGGTAAGGCTTTGTCGAGTAGTTGCTGCTGGCCAAACTGAAGTTCTTTCTTGGCCCATTTGGCTAACACATCTTGCCAGCTTTCTTCGGCGCTACTTTTGGGCGTTTGCTCTTTAAGTTCGGGCGGTAAATCGCCAACTAATATTTGGTTACCGCTACCCATCACACTTAACCAGCGGCACACGTTTTCTAATTGACGTACATTACCAGGCCATTCTAATTTTTGTAAATGCTCAGCTGCATCATCTGACAGTTGTTTAGTTTCTACGGCCAGTTCTTTGGCGCTGGTCATTAGAAAGTGCCTAGCCAGTGCTGGAATATCTTCGCTGCGCTGGTTTAGGTTCGGCAGTGGAATGCGAATCACATTAAGCCGATGGAACAGGTCTTCTCTAAAAAGCCCTTGTTCTACTCGCTTGGTTAAATCTTGGTGAGTGGCGGCTATAATACGCACATCCACTTTCACCAAGTTGTGGCCACCTACACGGTAAAACTCACCGTCAGCTAACACTCTTAATAACCGTGTTTGGGCTTCAGGCGGCATGTCACCGATTTCATCCAGCATTAATGTGCCACCGTGGGCTTGCTCAAAATGACCTTTGCGCTGGTTAGCCGCGCCGGTAAAAGCCCCTTTCTCATGGCCAAACAGCTCAGACTCAATAAGGTCTTTCTGAATAGCTGCCATATTTAACGGGATAAAAGGTTTGTTTGCCCTCGGGCTATGTTGATGCAGTGCTTGTGCAATAAGCTCTTTACCTGTGCCCGATGCACCATTAATCATTACCGTCATGTTAGATTGGGAAAGACGACCAATGGCCCTAAACACTTCTTGCATGGCTGGGGCTTCGCCAATAATTTGGGCGCTGGCTGCAGCTGGTTCTGGTGCCCTAGTGCCCGCTTGTTGTTGGGCATGTAGTAAGCCGCGTTGCACTAAGGACACGGCTTCATCAATGTCGAATGGTTTGGGTAAATAATCAAAAGCGCCCCCTTGATAGGAGGCCACGGCACTGTCTAGATCTGAGTGCGCAGTCATAATAATAACAGGGACGTGGGCGATCTGCTGCTGTAGCCTTTGCAACAAGCTGAGGCCGTCAATGCCCGGCATACGAATATCACTCACAATGAGGCTGGGTGAGTCAGACTCAAGGGCGGCCAACAACTGTTGACCGTCTTCAAAGCTACGGCAGCTTATTTGTGCTTGTTGTAAGGCGCGTTCTAACACCCAACGAATGGCGTGATCGTCGTCGACTATCCATACATCTTGGCTCATGCTAGTTCCTCCAAGGGTAGGTAAATATTAAAACACGTTTGGCCGCTCTGGCTGTCACATTCTATGAGGCCTTGGTGCTGTTGAATCAGGCTTTGGGCGATACTTAAGCCCAAGCCTGAGCCCTGTGCGCGATGGGTCACTAGTGGGAAAAAGATATCTTCTTTGAGGTCTGCTGCAATACCTGGGCCGTTGTCAGTTATGCTGATGCAGCACACTAAACGGTGGCAGATATTGCCTATGGTGAAGCGTCTCACAACCCTTGTTTTAAGGCAGATGTGGCCATCATTAATTTGATGTTCCAATAAGGCTTGAAGGGCATTGCGGCCGATGTTGAGGAACACCTGAGTCATCTGATTAGCATCAATGAGCAGTTCTGGTAGGCTGGGATCGTAATCTCGGCTTAAGCGCACCTGGCCACTGGCCTCAGCACGCAATAACTGGTCTATTTTATCAAGTATTTGGTGAATATTGCAGATCTGCTTTTGGGTTTGGCGCTGGGGCCCAGTTAATCGATCTACAAGGTCTCTTAAGCGGTCGGCCTCAGAAATAATAATGTCGGTGAATTCATGCAAAGACGGGTTGAGTTCTCTTTGTAACAGTTGGGCTGCGCCACGAATGCCACCCAATGGGTTTTTAATTTCGTGGGCAAGGTTGCGTACTAGGTTAGATGATGCCTGCTGTTGGGTCGTCATGCGGGCCTCTTGTGTGAGGCGCTTGACGCGTTCTAAAGGTTGTATTTCTAAGGCTAAACTACCTTCTTCGTCTACCGAGGTCACGCTTAAGTCGACCCATAATCTATGGCCGTTGACTTGTTTGATTTGGGTATCACGACTGGTAAAGGATTGTTGTTGGCTTGAACTCAGTTGTAGCTGCCGTTTGAGTAGTGGATCTAAGGCCAGTAAAGTGCTGATAGGTTCCAAGCGCATTTGATGATGGCTGACGCGAAATAAATTCTCTGCTGATAAATTAAGCGCCACTATTTCTAAGCGGGCGTTAACCAAAACAATGGCCGTCGTTAAATGATTAACCAAACCAGACAGTGCTTGGCTGGTTTGCAGTAAATTTGTCATTACACTCCCTCTGATTATCTGTGGCGACAACATAACGCACCAAAATAGTGCGCCCAAGGTGCTTAAAAAGCCCTCCTTAGAGGGCTTTGTTTAGGCGATTAGCAAGAGTAGTAAAGGCCAAACTCAACAGGATGAGTAACGCTGTTTACTGCTTCCACTTCACCGTTTTTAAGGTCGATGTAAGCATCGATCATTTCGTCGGTAAATACACCGCCGCGGGTTAAGAATTCACGATCTGCATCTAGTGCATCAAGGGCTTCTTCTAGGCTTCTAGCCACGGTTGGAATGGCAGCGGCTTCTTCTGCGGGTAGGTCATACAAATCCTTATCAGCGGCATCGCCAGGGTGGATTTTGTTTTGAATGCCGTCAAGGCCAGCCATTAAAAGTGCAGCGAAGCAAAAGTATGGGTTAGCTGTGGGGTCAGGAAAACGCACTTCTACACGACGACCGCGTGGGTTGCTAACGTATGGAATACGAATCGAAGCAGAACGGTTACGGGCAGAGTAAGCCAACATAACAGGTGCTTCAAAGCCAGGCACTAAGCGCTTGTACGCGTTAGTAGAGGCGTTAGTAAAGGCGTTAAGCGCCTTAGCGTGCTTAATAATACCGCCAATGTAATACAGCGCCATGTCGGATAAGCCACCATAGCCGTCACCAGCAAAAAGGTTAACGCCATCTTTAGCAAGAGACTGGTGCACATGCATACCCGAACCGTTGTCACCAACGATGGGTTTAGGCATAAAGGTGGCTGTTTTGCCATAGGCATGAGCCACATTATGTACGCAGTACTTGATAATCTGCACTTCGTCAGCCTTGCGAATTAAAGTGCTGAACTTAGTACCGATTTCGTTTTGGTTAGCAGTAGCCACTTCATGGTGGTGTACTTCAACTTCAACACCCATCGCTTCCATGGCATCGCACATAGCGCCACGCATGTCGTGAGAAGAGTCGACTGGAGGTACTGGAAAATAGCCACCCTTTACGCCAGGGCGATGGCCAGTGTTGCCGCCTTCGATGGTAGCACTAGACTGCCAAGCCGCTTCTTCAGAATTAATTTCGTACATGGCGCCTTGCATATCGGCTTTCCACTTTACATCATCAAACACAAAGAACTCGGGCTCTGGGCCAAAGTATGCTGTGTCACCAATGCCTGTCGACTTAAGGTATTCTTCAGCGCGAGAGGCGACCGAACGTGGGTCGCGATCGTAGCCTTGCATCGTGGCTGGCTCAATCACGTCACAACGGACGTTCACTGTGGTGCTTTCAGTAAAAGGATCTAATACCGCAGAGCTGTCATCAGGCATGATGATCATGTCTGAATCATTAATGCCTTTCCAGCCAGCAATTGAGGAGCCATCAAACATTTGGCCTTCAGAAAAAAAGTCTTCGTCTACAACGCGTGCAGGAATGGTGACGTGATGCTCTTTACCTTTAGTGTCAGTAAAACGTAGGTCGACCCAGCGAGCTTCGCTATCTTCGATCATTTTAATAGTATTTGCAGACATGCAGTCTCTCCAATCAAAACCGGCATCAGCGCCGATGGGTTAAAGTGTGTGATTTGCAGCAGCGGTAGCCGCCATTACTGATAGTGACTAAAGCAACGGTCGTGCCAACTTTGCATAAGTCGTTAAAAGTGACTCTCTATGGCGCTTTTGGTCGCATCCGAGGGTTTATTGCACCCACTATTGCCCTTTTAGGGAGCATGGCAATTAAAAAGAGCCATTTCCTGCCACATTATGCACCAAAAAGGGTCGCTTATGAAGTGGTGTGCACTAAGATAGGGCGCAAAGCTAAAGGTAATATAAATGTTCCTCTTGTTGCCTATAACATGCTGTGTTATGACTCGACTTTTGATATAATTCGCGCTGCATTTTTTTGGCGCTGCGGTAAAGCAACGCTCATACGTATTTTGGCCTTGTTTAATTGTGGCCTTTTGGAGTAGTGAGATGATCGAAAAATTAAGAAATGTGGCGATTGTAGCCCACGTAGACCATGGTAAAACCACCTTGGTAGACAAGTTGCTAGAACAATCGGGCACCCTCGATCGTCGTGACCAAGGCTCCGAGCGCGTCATGGACTCTAACGACCAAGAAAAAGAACGCGGCATTACTATTTTGGCAAAGAACACTGCCGTAAACTGGAATGGTTACCACATCAACATTGTAGACACCCCAGGACACGCCGATTTTGGTGGTGAGGTAGAGCGTGTGTTGTCGATGGTCGATTGTGTATTGTTACTCGTAGACGCTGTTGATGGGCCTATGCCGCAAACACGTTTCGTAACCCAAAAGGCTTTCCAGCAGGGCCTTAGCCCAATTGTAGTCATTAACAAGATTGACCGTCCGGGTTCACGTCCTGATTGGGTAATGGACCAAGTGTTCGATTTGTTCGATTCTCTAGGTGCAACTGACGAGCAGTTAGATTTCCCAGTGATGTATACCTCTGCCATTTACGGCATTGCTGGCTTATCTCCAGACAGCATGGCAGAAAACATGGACCCACTATTTGAAGCTTTGGTTGAACATGTTAAAGCCCCCGACGTAGACCTTGAAGGCCCATTACAGATGCAAATTTCTGCACTGGACTACTCAAGCTATGTTGGAGTTATCGGCGTAGGCCGTATTAAGCGTGGCAGCATGAAGCTAGGTCAACAGGTAAGAGTGGTTGGTTCTGATGGCAAGCAACGCACTGCTAAGTTACAAAATGTAATGAGTTACATGGGCCTTGAACGTATTGATGTACCTACAGCCCAAGCAGGCGACATTGTGTGTGTTACGGGTATCGATGGATTGAATATTTCTGACACCATCTGTCATCCAGACCATGTTGAAGCGTTACCTGCTCTAAGCATTGATGAGCCAACGGTATCGATGACGTTCCAAGTCAATGATTCACCCTTTGCCGGCCTCGATGGTAAGTATGTCACCAGTCGCAACATCCGTGATCGTTTAGATCGTGAGTTGATCCACAATGTGGCCTTACGTGTTGAGCAAGGCGATACACCAGATCGCTTTGTCGTATCAGGTCGTGGTGAGTTGCACTTGTCGGTGTTGATTGAAAGCATGCGTCGCGAAGGTTTTGAGCTGGGTGTGGGTCGCCCACAAGTGATCGAGAAAGAAATCGATGGCGTGATGATGGAGCCCTACGAAGCGGTACTCATTGACTGTGAAGACCAGCACCAAGGTTCGTTAATGGAAGAAATGGGCCGCCGTAAGGCTGACATGACTAACATGGAACCCGATGGTAAAGGCCGCACACGTTTAGAATTCATCATTCCTTCAAGGGGTTTGATTGGTTTCCGTGGTCAGTTCTTAACCTTAACTTCGGGCAGTGGTGTGATGACTTCTGTTTTTGATCACTACGGTGAAGTGAAACAGGGTGCCTTGGCCGAACGTCAAAACGGTGTTCTGGTCTCCATGGTTAAAGGTAAAATACTAGCCTTCGCTTTGTTTAACCTACAAACTCGTGGTCGCTTGATGGTTGAGCCGAACATTGATGTGTATGAAGGTATGCTGATCGGTGTTCACAGTCGTGGTAACGACTTGGCAGTTAACCCAACTAAGGGTAAGCAACTGACCAACATACGTGCTGCGGGTACCGATGAGAACATCGTGCTTAGCCCACCTATTCGCTTCTCTCTTGAGCAAGCACTAGAATTTATCGAAGACGATGAGCTGGTAGAAGTGACACCTCACTTTATCCGTTTACGTAAGCGGTTATTGACTGAAAACGCGCGTAAGCGTGCGCCTAAGTAAGCACTGCTAAGGCACCTACAAGCCGGCTTAACGCCGGCTTTTTATTGCCTAAAATAAACATTGGCGCTATCGGCCTGCTTGAGGTTCTGTTAGTTTAGAGTCTTGTGAGGACACTAGCATGAACAAACTTATATTATTAATCGCAATTTCGGTGGGCTTTGCTGTGGCCTGCACCAATACCCCTATGGGTGAGGTTGTCACCACTAAAGTGCCGAGCTTTACTGCAGCCAATGAGGCCTTTAGCTGTGATCAACTTTATTCTGAGGCCAGGCGTATTACTGGTCAGATGCATGCTATCGCAGGTGTCAGAGATGAAGACGCAGAAATGGAACGCCTAGAGCTTGTTGGTGGGGTGTTGTATTGGCCAGTGTTGTTGTTTGTTGATGGCAGTAGTGACTCTAAAGGCGCTCAGGAAGAATACAATCAGTTAAAAGACCGTTTGCTGAGCTTATCGGATTTGGTGATCAAAAAGCAGTGTGGTAATGGGATTTAAATTAGTCTCTGGCAGGCCCGGCACAGGTACCAAGCACAAAGAGCAGGCATAAAAAAAGCAGCTCGTATGAGCTGCTTTCTGAGGCTTGTTTATTTTTATTGTTAAGCCAAAGGGTGTCTTTTTTTCTTATTGCGCTTATTATTTTTATTGGCGCTGAGGGCATATTACCAACTTCCCATCTAGTGTCTAATACTAAAAAGTTCTACCCCCCTAATAAAATGGAATAACGTGCAGATATTGTTCTGATCCAACCGCTACCGTCTTGTATATCCTAGCCTGCAAGATTAGTATAGCGCTCTTTAATCACCTACCTTTAGGACTTTAAATGGCCAGCATACAGGTCTCCTACCCGCATCAACGCAGCATGGCAGACGCCCGTGCTGCAGTGCAAATTTTTTCTGCTAAGCTGGAAACAAAGCTCGGGGTTAAGAGTGTCTGGCAGGGTGATGTATTGATGCTTGAACGCCAGGGCGTAAAAGGCTCTATGGTATTAAAAGAGGGACTGGTAGAGGTGGAATTGACCCTTGGCATGATGTTAACACCGATGAAGGGCCAGATTGAAGCAGAGGTCAACAAGCAGCTAGCACGCTGCCTGGGTTAAGTGCTTACGGTCGTGGTCAGCAGGCTATAAAATATAGCGACTTAAATCTTGATCTTTCACAAGGTCACTGAGATTGTTATCAACATAAGCTTGGTTAATGATCACCTTGGCGCCAGCAGCTTGATTGGCCGTGAACGACAGGTCCTCTAGCAGGCGCTCCATCAACGTATGTAAGCGTCGGGCACCAATGTTCTCTGTGCTTTCGTTTACCTCGTAGGCGAGCTCTGCAATGCGTTTAACGCCATCTGCACTGAATTCTAAATCCACTCCCTCAACACTTAGTAAGGCTTTATACTGTTGCGTGAGTGAATAATTAGGCTCTGTAAGAATACGTGCAAAGTCTTCTGGCCGTAAGGCTTTTAACTCTACCCGAATGGGTAAGCGGCCTTGTAACTCTGGAATAAGATCCGAAGGCTTTGCCACATGAAATGCGCCTGAGGTAATAAACAAGATGTGATCAGTTTTGACCATGCCATACTTAGTGGTTACGGTACAGCCCTCAATCAGAGGCAATAGGTCACGCTGCACCCCTTCACGGGAAACATCGCCGCTGCCACCTTCTTGTCTTTTGGCGATTTTGTCGATTTCATCTAAAAACACAATGCCGTTTTGCTCTACTGCGTCTAGGGCCTTTTGTTTAAGATCTTCTTCCTTAACTAAGCCTGCAGCTTCCTCATCTTTTAATTGTTTGAGGGCGTCGGCAATGTTCATGGTTTTGGTTTGTTTTTTGTCTTTACCCATATTGGCAAACAAACCTTGCAGCTGATTGGTCATGTCTTCCATGCCAGGAGGAGCCATTATCTCCACACCCATAGGCGCGTTAGACACTTCAATATCAATTTCTTTGTCGTTGAGTAGACCTTCCCTTAATTTTTTACGGAACACCTGACGAGTGCTCGATTCGGCGGTATCTGAGGCACCATTTGCACCGCGCGCAGGGGGCAATAAAACGTCTAGGATTCGCTCTTCTGCCCGATCTGCTGCTTGGTTAGCGACCTTGGTAACGGCGTCTTCACGCAGCATTTTCATGGCGGTTTCCATGAGGTCACGAATAATTGACTCTACATCACGCCCAACATAACCCACTTCGGTAAATTTAGTGGCTTCAATCTTGATAAAAGGCGCGTTGGATAGTTTTGCTAAACGCCGAGCAATTTCTGTTTTACCAACCCCTGTAGGGCCGATCATCATAATGTTTTTGGGTGCAATCTCAGCCCGCATGTTGGGCTCCAACTGCATGCGGCGCCAGCGATTACGCAGGGCAATAGCCACGGCTCGTTTAGCGGCGTCCTGGCCAATAATGTGGTTGTCGAGTTGGCTGACGATTTCAGCAGGAGTCAATTGAGACATGGTTCAGCCTTATTTCTTAGTTTGAGTCGTTAGGTCAATGGTTTCAATGGTGGTTTGGTGGTTGGTAAAGACACAAATATTAGCGGCGATATCAAGGCTCTTACTAACAATGTCTTGGGCTGAGAGTTCGGTGTTGTCAAGCAGCGCTAGCGCTGCAGCTTGGGCGAAGTTGCCGCCAGAACCTATGGCAATAAGGCCATGCTCTGGTTCAATGACATCGCCAGTACCGCTGATAATAAGGGAGGCCTCTTCATTGGCAACCACCAACATGGCTTCTAATCGACGTAAGGCGCGGTCACTGCGCCATTCTTTGGCCAGTTCTACTGCAGCCCGCACCAATTGACCGTGGTGTTTTTCTAGTTGGCTTTCAAAGCGTTCAAATAGGGTAAATGCGTCGGCTGTGCCGCCAGCAAACCCTGCAATGACCTGGTCATGATATAGGCGTCTAACTTTGCGAGCATTGCCTTTCATTACTGTATTGCCTAATGAAACTTGGCCGTCGCCGCCTAATACAACTTGATTGCCGCGGCGTACTGATACTATGGTGGTCATGCTTCATCCCCAATTTATTGCAAGCTTAGGCTACGTGCCTAAGTCTGTCCCTTTTAAAATGGGGTCTAGACGCTAGAATTCAAGCGTAATCGGGCTTAACAGACCATTAGTTGGTAGTTTTATTAATTCGAATCGACTCAATGCCTTGTTGAGCAAGGATATCTTCAGCTTTATTGAGGGTGGACCGGTTGCTAAATGGCCCAACGCGAACCCGAAACCAAATGGCGCCGTTACTAGACACGGTTTTTTCGGCCACTACATTAGTCATATTAATAAGGATTAGTTTAGCTCTAAGGCGATTAGCATCGGCTAGCTTACGAAAAGACCCCACCTGCAAAACCACGTTGGTTTTCTTGGTAGGGTCTTTAGGCGTGGAGATATAAGCCTCCACCTGTCCAGGCTTCACCTCACTGTCAGGCAATAAAGTGTAAAAGTCGAAACTGCCTTTTTGGGCACCGACAGCAGTTTGGTCAGAGGCTCCGTCGGTCGTTTTTGGTGTCGCCTTAATAGCTGTAGCGGGTTTAATTTTCTCAGCCACAACAGTGCTGGCCTTGGCATCATCAGGCTGTTGAGAGAGCAGAAAGAGGCCCGCTAAAAAAGCCACACTCACGATCAAGGTAAATATAATCACCCAGCGTGACACCGCAGGTTTACGCTTTTGTTTCGGTTTGCGCCGCGCGTAATCATGGGACGCCACGTTTACATGTGCTCTGGTGCGTCAACACCTAACAGGCTTAAGCCATTATTGATGACTTGGCGGGCAGCCATGCACAGGCACATGCGAGCATTACGCAGCTGGGCATCATCAATGACCATGCGATGGGCGTTATAGTAGCTGTGAAAATTACTGGCTAAATCTTTAAGGTAATGAGCCACTTGATGAGGTTCATGGTTTTTGGCCGCTTGAGCAATGACTTCTGGATAGAGTTCAATCTGCTGCATCAGGGCTATTTCTGTCGCTTCGCTGAGCAATTCTAAGTGCTCAAGACCACGGCTTGAATCCCACGCCATATCCTTGTCTGCCAGTTTTCTTATCAGGGTACAAATACGAGCGTGAGCATACTGAATATAGTAGACCGGGTTATCTTTGCTTTCTGACTTGGCCAACTCTAAGTCAAAATCCATGTGTTGTTCGGCCTTACGGTTCACATAAAAGAAGCGAGAGGCATCTTTACCAACTTCTTCACGCAGCTCCCGCAGGGTTACAAAAGAACCGCTTCGGGTCGACATTTGTACGCGCTCTTCGCCGCGATACAAAATAGCAAACTGAACCAGTTTAACCACTAAGCGAGTAGGATTTATACCGAGGGCTTGCAAGGCAGCCTTGACCCGAGTGATGTAACCGTGGTGATCGGCGCCCCACACGTTAATGACGGTATCCATGCCCCGCTCGAACTTGTTCAAGTGGTAGGCAATATCAGACGCAAAGTAGGTTGTTTGTCCATTGTCACGTTTAACCACGCGGTCTTTGTCGTCACCAAACTCAGTTGACCGGAACCATAAG
>CAWUTT010000014.1:0-7638 GCA_963925635.1 uncultured Pseudomonadales bacterium
AGGCCTTAACCCTCAGGTAGCCCAATGCATTATGACCGCTGTCCAACAGATTGAAGCTTTAGGGGCTCAAATTATTGACATCAGCCTCCCTAACCTTGAACTTTCAATACCCGCTTATTATGTCATCGCGCCCTCAGAAGCCTCATCTAACTTAAGTCGTTTTGACGGTGTCCGCTTTGGCTATCGCTGCGACCAGCCAAACGACCTGATGGACCTTTATTGCCGCACTCGAGCCGAAGGCTTTGGTACAGAGGTGAAACGACGCATCATGGTGGGCACTTACGCCTTATCGGAGGGTTATTATGATGCCTATTACGTTAAAGCCCAGCGTATTCGGCGCTTGATCAAAGACGACTTTACTCGGGCCTTGTCACAAGTTGACGTGATTATGGGGCCCGTAGCGCCCACGCCTGCATTTGATTTAGGCAGCAATACCAAAGACCCAGTGGCCATGTATTTAGAAGACATTTACACCTTATCAGCCAATATGGCGGGCATTCCAGCCATGTCTACCCCCGCTGGCTTTGTCAATGGTCGGCCTGTGGGCTTACACATCATGGGCAACTACTTTGCTGAAGCCAAACTTTTGAACATTGCCCACCAGTATCAGCAAGTCACCGATTGGCACCTACAAACACCACCCTCTAACGGCATACCCGTATCTAACCAAACAAAGGGAGCTGAATAATGTCTTGGGAAATTGTCATCGGCCTAGAGATTCATGTTCAGTTAGCCACAAAATCTAAACTTTTTTCTGGTGCTAAAGTTGGATTTGGGGCACAAGCTAACACGCAGACTACCTTGGTAGATTTAGGCATGCCTGGGGCATTGCCAGTATTTAACGAAGCCGCGTTGCGCATGGCAGTGACCTTTGGCACTGCTATTGATGCTGAGGTTTGCAAACACTCGGTCTTTGCCCGTAAAAACTACTTCTACCCAGATTCACCCAAAGGCTATCAAACCAGCCAAATGGACCACCCCATCGTGGGAGTCGGCCACTTGGACATTCAACTGGAAGATGGCAGCACTAAACGGATTGGCGTCACCCGTGCTCATCTGGAAGAAGATGCGGGCAAGTCTTTGCATGAAGACTACGACGGCATGACGGGTATTGACCTTAACCGCTCTAGCACGCCATTGTTGGAAATTGTGTCAGAACCAGACCTGAGCAATGCCAAAGAAGCAGTGGCCTATATGCGTAAAATGCACGCTATCGTCACTACTATTGGCATTTCAGATGGCAATATGGCAGAAGGCTCGATGCGCTGTGACGCCAACGTGTCAATTCGCCCTAAAGGGCAACAAACATTGGGTACTCGCGCCGAATTAAAGAATATCAATTCCTTTAAATTTATTGAGCGCGCGATCAACGTTGAAGTACAACGGCAAATTGATATTATTGAAGACGGCGGTAAAATCGTTCAAGAAACTCGACTTTACGATGCTGAAAAAAATGAAACTCGCCCTATGCGCAGTAAGGAAGAGGCCAACGATTATCGTTATTTCCCTTGCCCAGATTTGTTACCTATCGAGATTGACGACGCCTATATTGACGCCATTCGTCAGAGTTTGCCAGAACTACCTGATCAACGCAGTGCTCGTTTTGTGAGCCAGCTCGGTTTAAGCTCATACGATGCTGGGGTATTGTCTGCCAGTCGAGCCTTAGCCGACTACTTTGAGGCCGTCGTTGCCGTATGCAACGATGCCAAACTTAGCGCCAACTGGGTGACGGGTGAACTGGCTAAATACCTCAACCAACACAACCTTGAGATAGACGCAGCGCCTGTGAGTGCCCTTCACCTGGGCCAACTTATTGGTCGCATTCAGGATGACACCATTAGTGGCAAGGGCGCCAAAACCGTGTTTGATGAGCTATGGAATGAGGCTGGGGAAGTGGATACTATTATTGCAGCCAATGGCCTTAAGCAGGTTAGTGATATGGGCGCCATTGAAGCCATGGTAGACGACGTCATTGCTCTCAGCCCCAAGCAGGTTGAGCAATATGTTGACGCGGAAGTGGAAAAACGAGGCAAAATGTTGGGCTTCTTTATGGGCCAAGTGATGAAAGCGTCTAAGGGTTCGGCCAATCCGGGCCAAGTGAATGCGTTACTTAAGGTCAAGCTAGACGCCCTGTGCTAGCAGCCATTCATTAAGTCCCATTCACAAGGGCGCTCCACTAAGCTTGGGCCATATCATCCAAGCTTAGTGGGTCACCACTGCCATCACCAGCATCACTAAAAAACCAAGGCATTTGACTAACCGCACTGCGGTTGCAAACAGAGTTTCGACAGTGGCAGACTAGTCTTCGTCGGCCAGCGCCAAATCCACCATCAAGTCATCCGACAAATCTTCCAGGGCTTGCTGCAAATTATCAATATCAAATCCCTTTGGCACTAGCAACTGGGAGCCAGCAACAAACATATCACCACCCGACATTGAGGCACTGACCACTTCGGTGTCTAAGCTTTGCACACTCACGCCTTGGGCCACAAACACACTCGACACTTGACGCATAATACCAGGCTTGTCATGGCAGGTTAGATCTAACCAAAGGGTTTGCTGATTGGCCGCGTTGGTGTCATCTGCACTCTCATTTAAAGTCACCGACATACCGTGATCAGCCAAACCACGCAGGTCTTTCTCCAGTGCTGGGATAACATTTTCATCCACATTAAGTGTAAGAATGCCAGCAAACTGGCCCGCAAGGTGAGCCATACTAGATTCTTCCCAGCTGGCTTCATGTTTATAAATAACTTCAGAAAGCATTTGAATAAGACCGGGGCGGTCTGCACAGATGGCAGTAAGGACTAGTGTTTTGTTCATCGTCTGTCTCCAAGTTAAGCTTATGTCAGCATTTGTGCGACACGGGCCTTCAATAATTCTATGGCCGCTGGATTTTCACCACCTTCTGGTACAATTAAATCTGCATGCTCTCGTGAGGGTGATACATGATTAAAAAATCCGGGCCTCACCGTCGCTTGATATTGAGTTAAAACTGACTTTAAATCTCGGCCCCGTTCATTAACATCACGCTCTAAACGCCTAATTAAACAAACATCCAGCGGTACATCCATAAATATGCGCAGATTAAACAAAGACCTTAATCGTGCTTGGGTAAATAACAGAATACCCTCAACAATTAGCACCTTACAAGGTTTCATAGCAATTGTTTTCGATTCCCGTAGGTGCTCATAAAAACTATAAATAGGTCGTTCAATAGCTTGGCCAGCGGCTAATGCTTCAATGTGCTGAGCCATCAAATCATGATCCATAGCATCCGGGTGATCATAATTGGTGAGATTCCGTTGCGCCTTAGACAGGTTACGTTGATCTTTATAATAGCTGTCTTCTGACATCATCACGACTTGGTCAGCGTCAAAACCCTGGATCACATTTTTAGACAGCAAACTTTTGCCAGACGCCGAGGCGCCAGCAATTCCAATAATAATCACACAAACTCCAACAAATTTAGATAATCACCCATTATACTGTGCAGCTATGAATATACTACTTTTTAACGCTAATGAACTGTCCGCCAGCGGGCACCTTCACATTACCGACCCTCGCCGCCAAGCCCACCTAACAAAAGTGCTTAGGCCAAAATTGGGCGACACCCTTAGAGTCGGCCAAATTAATGGCTACATCGGCGTAGGCACCATCGTCAACCATACAGCAGAGGAAACCTGGCTGGAGATCTCACTCACTCAAAATAGCCCAGCGCCCTTGGCTGTAAAATTGTTACTTGCCGTTCCTAGACCTAAAATGATGCGCCGTATATTACAAACCTGCGCCACCTTAGGCGTCAGTGAAATTACCCTATTAAACAGTGCCAAAGTGGAAAAAAGCTTTTGGCAAACGCCCATTCTGCAACCGTTAAATGTGTATAACCATTTGATTTTAGGCCTCGAGCAAGCGGGCACCACACAACTTCCGCTAGTACACAAAGCTGAGCTGTTTAAACCCTACGTAGAAGATAAGCTCAATCATTGGGCAGGTCCTGGACGCCGCCTTGTGGCTCATCCTCGTCAAGGTCAGGCATGCCCTCAAGCAAGTCAACAAGCCACGACGTTAGCCATTGGCCCTGAAGGCGGCTTCACTGACTATGAAGTGGATAAATTGGTCGAGCAAGGTTTTATACCCTTTTCTCTTGGCCCTCGCATTTTACGCGTAGAAACCGCAATTCCTGTGGCAATTTCGAGGCTCTGTGCACTATGAAGTCAGCAAAGCAACGGTTCGCTGGGCGCTATCGTCCCCCTGGCCCAAAGCGATCTCCTTTAATCACACCAGAAGGCGCAAAAGCACTTAAACATGAGTTAGATGACTTGTGGCGTAATCAGCGTCCAGTAATTACTCAAGCGGTCAGCGAAGCGGCCGCTTTAGGTGATCGCTCCGAAAATGCTGAGTACATTTATGGCAAAAAAATGCTCCGCGAAATGGACAGCCGAATTCTATACTTGCAACGACGTCTAGATCACATCAAGGTGGTGGATGGTCTGCCCGCTGACCCCAACAAGGTTTACTTTGGGGCTTGGGTGACGCTCGTTGACGACGATGATACAGAGCGAAATTATCGCATTGTGGGCCCAGATGAACTAGACCCTAGTTCTGGTTACATCAGCATCGACTCGCCCCTGGCGCTGGCGCTCATAGGCAAACAGCTGGATGATCGAGTGGAACTCAGTCACCTCGACAAAGGCTATGACATTATTGCCATCAAGTATTTAGCAACCCAAAGTAACTAATGGATAGTACCGCGCCGGTAGGAGAAGGTCGCCGCAATCAGGGCATAACACACCGACAGAACCATGGTAATTTTAATCACCAGTAGCAGTTGTGGGTAAAGCACTGGGGTAATCGCAGCACCACCCATAGTGACACTAAACAGGGTCATTACAATAGCAGAACTGACCATATTACCCATGGTGCGCGCCAAGTTGAGTAACACCGCAGCAATACTTAATTTATCAGCAGACACCGAGCCAATAGCAGCATTGTTATTAGGTGAAGAGAAAAAACCAAAGCCCAAGCCTAAAAACACCAACGCCAGCATCACATAGTTTAACGATGTGTGCATGTCTAGCCTAAACAACATGGCATAACCAATGACAAATAGCAGACAACCAAAGGTCGATAACACTCGAGGTTCAAAACGATCTGATAAACGGCCAGTAATGGGTGCTAAGACCATCATAATCAAGGTTTGAATCAACACGATTTGACCCGCTTCACTAGGACTAAGCTGGTGAATGTACTGCAGATACAAACTCAGTAAAAACACCATGGAAAAACTAGAGCCGTAAATAAAAAAGGCTGATAACAAAGACCGGTTAAAAATACGATTAGCCCGTAATGCAGATAGTCGGATTAACGGAGATTGTATTTTCGATTGGTGCCAAACAAACACAGCCAACAACACTAAGCCCAATATGGCTAACAGGGCAAAGCGCCAATCCGTTAAACGCGATAAGCCCATCATAAAAGCACTCACCCAGGCGGCAAAGATCAAACTACCCTGCCAATCGAACTTGGCTTTAAGCTCGGATTTCCAGTCACCTTTTACATAACACAGCAATACCACTAAACACAAAATTAAAATGGGAATAGGCACCCAAAACACACTCTTCCAGCCCCAATGCTGCGTTAACCAACCCCCAACTAATGGCCCTAGGGTGAGCCCTAGATAGACAGATGAGGCTGCAATACCCAGCGCTTGACCACGGTTTGAATTAGCATAAACCACACCAATAATTGCCATACTGGTGCCATATACCATAGAGCTAGAAATACCTTGAGCAACACGAATAAACAGCAAGGTACCAATAGATTGAGGTAACAAAACACACACTGAAGAGACGATGAACAACAGTATTCCAGTAACAAATACACGTTTGCGTCCAACGATGTCCGCTATGCGGCCTATGGGCAATAAAAACACCACATTACCCCATAACATTGCCACTGGAATCCAGCTTACTCCAGACGCGCTAGCTTGCAGGTCCTCAGCAATTCGCGGTATGGCAATATTCACCGCAGAAAGCGCTAGAGAGCAAACCATCATCACCAAACCCACACTTACAAGCGCCATGCGCCTGGCGTTAGGTGTTTGATCGTAATAGGATTGTAGTTGTGTCGCGTTCATTTTTGCCATTATACTCACTTATTAAATTAGAACCTAGGACGATTATTGTGGGCCAACAAGATCAACAAAATCATCAATCTGGATGCCCTATTACAGTGGATATTCAGCAAGACTTGTATTGGTTACTGCAAAGCCAAACCTTAATGCTAGAAACGCCAGAAGTGGGTGTGTTTAATCCTCAAGATCTAACTTATAAGGCCAGTAAAGCCACCACCTGCGTAAAAACCTACCCTGCTCAGCCAGCTTATCGTTTGGGAAAACATTTTGAAGATTGTGTAGAGCATTGGTTTGAGTCATCGTTGACTAACAAAATTTTAGCCCGGAACCTAGTGATCCAAAGCGCTGAACGAACACTTGGGGAACTAGACCTTATATACCAAAATAATGCGTTAGAAATAGTTCATCTAGAGCTTGCCATAAAATTTTATTTACTCAATAAGGGTGGCACACAATTAACCGACTTTGTTGGCCCCGCTGGACACGATCGATTAGACCTTAAGTGGGATCGGTTACGCCAACACCAGCTCCCATTGAGCCATACTGGGCAAGTATTAAATTTCTTCAAGCAACACAGTTTACCCCTGCCTACACGTCAACAATTACTGTTAACAGGCATGCTGTTTTACGCCTATGAAAACTGGCAATCAACCTTTGTTGAGGGTATAGGACTTAATCCACAGCATCAGCGGGGTTGGTGGTTAGAGCACCATGAACTTGCACAACTGAAGACGACCCATGGGCCAGAACGAGGTTTCATTATTTTACCCAAATGGCATTGGATCGGCGGGCCAAGGCATTATAGCGAACCCAAGCCTATCGATTATAAACAACTTATGGTGGGCACTTCGGCAGACCCTTGGCCCAACATGGTGTTGATGTATGAACGCGTGAATAGCCATCAGCCTTGGGTATGCAAAAATCGTGGCTTAATCTTGTCCACAAAAAAGCCCCCGCTAGTTTCCTAACGAGGGCTGTTTCTTATAATGGTGGGTCGTGGGCGGCTCGAACGCCCGACCAATTGGTTAAAAGCCAACTGCTCTACCAACTGAGCTAACGACCCAAATTCTCTGCAGGGCTTGGTAGATTGTGCCCCTTAATACGTAGCATTAACTGCTTACTACGGTGAAATTTAACAGCCAATTACGCTGTAAAATTAACATTAACCGGTTAACACGGTTTAATATGGTGGGTCGTGGGCGGCTCGAACGCCCGACCAATTGGTTAAAAGCCAACTGCTCTACCAACTGAGCTAACGACCCAAATTCTCTGCAGGGCTTGGTAGATTGTGCCCCTTAATCCGTAGTAATAACTGTTTACTCGGCTACTGCTCACATGCGGCTATAAAACCACACCTGCAAAAATAAAATGGCGGAGGAGGAGAGATTCGAACTCTCGGTGGGCTATTAACCCACGACGGTTTTCAAGACCGTTGCATTCGACCACTCTGCCACCCCTCCGCAGAGAGCGCGTATAGTAAACCATTGAGATTCAGAGTCAAG
>CAWUTT010000015.1:0-55554 GCA_963925635.1 uncultured Pseudomonadales bacterium
ACATCAACAACTGCCTGCTCGAGAGAGTTAGAGTCAGAGTCAGAGTCAGAGTTAGGGTTAGGGTTAGGGTCAGAGTCAGGGTCAGTGCCACTGTACCTTAACCAGGGCAAACCCGACTGCTGACACAGGTCTGCTACTTCGTCGAAGCGCTGCGGGTGCCTAGGCACTAGCACCAAGGTTCCGTTGACCTGCTCAGGCAGCTGAACCCAGGCCCGCAAAAGACTCACTTCTTCACCACTACGAGTACTACCACATACCCAGCACAAACCCTCAGGCACCAAAGACCCTAAATAATCTACCTCACTGTCAGGCATCACCAAATCATATTTTAAGCTACCCAATACTGACACCGACGAGACGGGCGCACCTAGGTCTATAAACCGCTGAGCCGCGGCTTGATCTTGCACTAACAGCTGAGTGAGCTTTTGCAGCATGGGGGCAACTAACCAAGGCAAACGAGCGTAAGCCCTTGCAGAACGAGCTGACAGGCGCCCATTGACCAAAATAGCAGGGATGTTTTTACTTGCACAATGGGCGATTAAGTTGGGCCATAGCTCAGTTTCAACTAACAAGACTGCACGCGGCTTAATGCGCCGTAACATCAGCCAATTGGAAACACCAAGGTCGAACGGCAAAAAGCAGCAACTGACACGATCATTATCGGCAAACAGCTGCTGACAACGCGCTTGTCCAGTCACACTGGTGGTGGTCACCAAGACGGGGAATTTTAGCTCACTGATAATAGCGTTGATTAAAGGCGCAATGGCATTAAGTTCGCCTACGCTGGCAGCATGAACTAATACTGGTTGATGATGCTTTTTTGGTAACCAGCCATAGCGCTGCCAAAAACCACGGCGAAACTCAGCACGGCGCCAAATAAACAGCAGATGCAAAGCCACACCAAAGGGTAAGGCTAAATACGATAGACAGGTATAAACGAAGAGAGCCACGGGTACAAAAAAACCTTTTATTTGTTAAACTATTGTTAACTCTTATTCTTAGTGACGCCGACAACAATGAAGATCGTCAACCTGATATCCGGTAAAGACTTAGGCGGGCCTAAGCAGACCTTTCTACATTACAGTGACAATTTACGCCAATTAGGCCACCAAGTCACTTCTGTCATCCGCCCCAAGGCACAATTAGAAGCTTTATTAAAGCAACGCCAGCTAGACTATATACTACTAGATTACCCACGCACTCGCTTGCCACTATTAAAAACCATCGCCATTACCCGGCTTAAACAAGCTTTTGCTCAACAACAAGCCCAGCTTGTGATTGTTCACAAGCCCATTGATGCGGTACTAGCACGAGCGGCCCTGCCCCTCAACTGTAAGCTCATTTTGATTTTGCACAGCTACACCGCAGCCGGTATCAATGCCGCTGACGTGCTCATTTGTGTGTCCCCAGTACTGGCTGAGTTTGCCCGCCAGCAAGGGTATAATGGTGCCCTAGAAGTGATCCCAAACCTGGTTGAATTAAGCCCTGTCGAGCCCACCGCACGCGCACCCCACACTATCCCAGTGATTGCCACCATGGGGATCCTTCGGCGCACTAAGGGCCAAGACATTTTATTACAGGCCGCAGCTATCCTGCGTGATCGCAATATTGAATTTAAATTAGTTATTGCCGGTAAAGGTCGCTGGCATAGAAAAGTAAACAAGTGGATTCAACAATTGGACTTGGGCAGTGTCACCCAGCGCCTCGGCTGGATTAGCAACCCAGCAAGGGACGAGTTTATTGACGCTGCAGATATTTTTTGCCTACCATCGCGTAATGAAACTTTTGGCATGGTCGTGATAGAGGCTATGGCGCGCAAACGTCTTGTGGTTGCCACCCGCTGTGGTGGCCCACAAGGCATTATTGAGCATCAAACAAATGGCTTCTTGTGTGACATTGAGGCTCACAGCTTAGCGGACACATTGGCCCAAGCCATGGCGCTAAACACGGATCATTATATGGCCATGTGTGAGGCGGCCTTCGTTACCACAGCATCCCACTACAGCCCCACCAAAGTGCGCCAACAAATTGCTGCCATGCTAGAGCATCACATTAATGTGCCCATGGATGAGCCCCTAAAGTAGCACTAGCAGCCATACCAGAGCACACTGCATCAAGGCTAGCAGCACCGCCGCAGATGCCACATCTTTAGCCACAGCAGACCAGTGATGACGCTCATCGCCATGGCGATTTATAGCAGCTTCGACGGCGGTATTGATTAATTCAGCAATCAGCACCACCAACAAACTCATCACCAATACAGCACTTTCTAAGCCAGTGTCTGGCCACCACAAAGCCAATGGCAACAGCACTAATAAGGCCAAACTCTCTTGCTGAAAAGCGGTTTCATTACGCCAAGCAAAGCGTAGACCTTGGCAAGAGTAGCCGAAGGCCTTAACTAGTCGACTAATGCCTTTAGGTTTATCAGTCGCCATTTAATCGCTATCCTGAGATTGAAACTGTAATTGATGCAAATGGGCATATAAACCCTGCTTAGCAATAAGCTGATGATGACTGCCCTGCTCCACCAACTGCCCTTGGTCCATGACTAAGATAACATCCGCCTGTTCAATGGTTGAAAGGCGATGGGCTATTACTAGGGTAGTGCGGCCCACCATGACTTGATCCAAGGCCGACTGAATGTGTCGCTCTGACTCTGTATCTAAGGCTGAGGTAGCCTCATCTAATACCAGCAAGGGCGCATCCTTTAATAAGGCTCTGGCGATTGCTATGCGTTGTCGCTGCCCGCCAGACAAAAGTACGCCAGACTCGCCCACAACCGTGTGCAAACCTAAACTCATTCGATCGGTAAACTCAGTCACTCTGGCCGCCTTAGCCGCTGCGATTACCTGTTCATCGCTGGCATCGTGCATAGCTCCATAGGCAATGTTCTGGGCGATGGTGCCATTAAATAACACCACCTGCTGAGTAACTAACGCCACCTGACGACGCAAATCGAGGCGGCTTAGGTCTTGTATGTCATGCCCGTCTAACAAAACACGTCCAGCTTGGGGCTCATAGAAACGTAACAACAAATTAACTAACGTCGATTTACCACTACCAGAGCGTCCCACCAGCGCCACGACCTGCCCAGGCTGAATAACAACATTGACCTTTTGCAATAAGGGTTGCTGGTCATAACTAAAGTCTAGGTTTTCAAAAGTGACCAGACCTTTGGCTCGAGCCATCGGTTTAGTGCCCTGATCCTTTTCTGGCGCTTCATCTAGCAGAGCAAAAATACTTTGGGATGCAGCAATGCCTTGTTGCAGAATGCTGTTCACTTCGGTTATCGAGCGTAATGGCTTAGTGAGCATGCCCGAAGCGGTGATAAAAGCAATAAATTGACCCGCCGTCATGGTATTAATAATGCTTGGATGCAAGGCTAAATAAATTAAACTCGCCATAGCTACGGCGACAATCATTTGCACTAGGGGCGTTGACACAGACTCCGCCAAAGCCAATTTCATGGCTTGCTGTCGGTTATTATTACTGGCTGCCGAAAAGGCTTGCCGCTCCTGGTCTTGAGCACCAAATACGCGCACCACATCATAGCCCTTGATGGCTTCACTGGCACTAGCGGTGACCTGTCCCATACTATCCTGTAAGTTAGCACTTACATTTCTAAAGCGCTTGGATGCTTTGTTCACGACCCAGCCAATGAATGGGCCTACCGTCAAAAACACCAAGGAGAGCTGCCAGTTTAAATACACAATGTAAGCCAGCAAACCAATAATAGTTAGCCCTTCACGGACGAATATCTTAAGTGCATCGGTTGCTGCACCTGTGACTTGTTCTACGTTAAAGGTGAGTTTTGACAACAAAGACGCCGAGGTATTACGATGATAAAAGTGCGCAGGCAACACTAATAGACGATCGAATATATCTAACCTTAACTGATGAATAACCCGCCTTGCCACATAGGTGATGCCGTAATTACCTAAAAAGAAGCCTAGGCCACGCACTAGAAATATGCCTAATATGGCCGCAGGAATAATACTGCGGGCCGCACCGTCAGCATTTTCCACACTATCGACCATGTATTCCATTAAACTGGCAAAAGCTGGCTGAGTGAGCGCAAAAAGTACAAACCCAACAACGCTCACAATAAAGACTAAGCCGTGCTGCAATACGTAGCCCAATAAGCGCTTGTAGGCAGTCCATGGGTCTAGCGTTGACTGAGGGCTATGGCTTGTCTCTGGCCCTACGGGCTTGCTCATTTATTGTCCTTACATTAAATAGGTCGCTAGTTTCTCTAGCTGGTATCACTAGCTCAGTGTAAACTAACACTACGTTATCAATTGAATTAGCAGCCTAAGTCGCTAACTTACCCCTTAATCCCACTCGAATTCTATATGCTATCCGACAAACCTGCGTTAACCAAATTTTACGCTATTAAATATTGGCCCATTTGGATCGGCTTAAGCTGCCTGCGCATCATCATTATGCTACCTTGGGCATGGCGCATGAGTCTAGGTCGAGGCATTGGCTGGCTATTATATCAGCTATCTGCCCGCAGAAGATTCATTACCGAAACCAATATTGCCCTCTGCTTTAGCCACTTAACAACCTCAGAACAACGCTACATGGTGCGCCAAATTTTTGCCGACAATGGTATCGGGATTGTTGAGACCGCCATGGCTTGGTGGAGTGCCCGGGGTGCCCTAAATCGTCGGGCATCCATCGAGGGTGGAAAGTTAATCAAACAAGCACAAGCACAGGGTCGCGGTGTTATATTGGTTGGCGCCCATTACACCAGCCTTGACTTAGGTGGCATATTATTAGCTCCTAGTTTCCCCTACTATGCCACCTACCAGCGCCATGGTAATGCGTTAATGGATAGCATCATTCGCCGGGGACGACTAAACCATTTACCTGGCATAGTAGAGCGAGAAGACATTCGCCAGGTCATGCGCTTACTTAAACAAGGTGAGATCGTTTGGCTAGCACCAGATCAAGACGTAGGGCCAGAGCGCTCGGTATTTGCACCTTTTTTTGGCATCCAAGCCGCCACTACACCCATTGTTAGTCGCTTAGCTGCGGCGACAGGCGCAAAAGTGCTGCAGTTTAGCCACCATCGCACCCATCAAAACCAACGTTACTCCCTGACTATATCAGACAGCCTTTCTAGCATTCCTAGTGGCGACCTGGCAGCGGATGCGGCCAAGCTCAACGCGGCTATTGAGGCTAAGGTGCGGCTAAAACCGAGTCAATATTTATGGTTACACCGGCGTTTTAAAACGCGCCCAAGTAATAGCCGTGAGATTTATCAAGAGCTCAATAAAAAACCCAATAAGGACGCTTAACAAAAAAGCTTAACAAAGACGCTAACAAAGACGCTTAACAATAGCGCCTAAAAAAGGCGCCTAAGAAGCACCCTTAAGACACCATTATCGTAGCCCAGATGGCCATGACTTTTTGACGCTGCTCACGCAAATCATGGTTCGACACTTTGCCAGTTTGATTTTGTAAGGTAAGGCGGTGCTCAACGGCTCGCATTACTTGGTAGGCCTCACGCAAATCTTGCGCCTGAGACACAGACAAAATAGCCTCTGCTTCAAAACCGTCTAATATACGGATATTGTCGGTGTAAGTCAGTAACTGTGGGCACCGATGGGCGTAGGCAAGTACGCCATACTGAACCATAAACTCAATATCAACGATACCCCCCTCATCATGCTTTAGATGAAACTGGGCAGTCAGTCCATCTGCATCTGGCTTACTGGCCATCTGTTGGCGCATTTTTTGGCGCATACCAATGACTTCTTGTTTTAAGTCGGCGCTCGGTCTAGCTTGGCACAGCACCTGTTTTCGCACGGCTATAAAAGCCTTCGATAGTTTTTCACTCCCGGCAATAGGCCGCGCCCTCACAAGGGCTTGATGCTCCCATGTCCAAGCCTCATTAAGCTGGTATTGAGTAAAGGCTGACAGCGTCGACACTAACAAGCCTTTAGCGCCATCAGGCCTGAGCCGCATATCCACTTCAAACAACTGGCCAGCCGCAGTCACGGTATTTAAATAGTGGATCATGCGTTGACCAAGGCGGGTAAAAAATACACCATTGGCGATGGGTTTAGCCCCATCAGTTTCAGTTTGAGAGGGCATGTCGTAAATAAACACCAAGTCTAAATCGGAGCCGTAACTCAATTCCCAACCCCCTACTTTGCCATAGCCCACAACAATAAAGTCATCACTAGGGCCCTGCTCATTTTGTGGGTTGCCGTGACGCTTACTGACCTCACGCCACGCCAAGCTTTTAACTTGCCCAACCACAGCTTCTGCCACATAGGTCAGCTGATCACTCACCTTCATTAGCGGCAAACGCCCCGTCACTTCTTGTGCGGCAATACGCAATAAATGCGCATGTTTAAAGTGCCTAAGAGCCTCCATTACCTGCTCAGTATCATCTTCTGGCAAACGCAAAAGGTTTTGCTCTAATTCTTGCTTTAGTTCAGCTGCATCGGGCACGTTAAACAAACTGTGCACATCCAACAGCTCATCGAGCAGGGAGGGCTGACGCGCCAAAAAGTCGGCAAACCATGAACTGGCATCACACAACTCAATCAATAATTTCAAAGCCAAGGGGTTTTCTTGCAGTAATACTAAGTACACAGAGCGCCTTAAAACCGCCTCAATCAGCACCAGCACCCGTGATAAGGTCAGTTCTGGATCGCTCTGCTGTGCGGTTATTGTTAAAATCTTGGGCATTAATTGCCCTAAGCGCTCTTGTGCTACTGGCTGCATGGTTTGTGCCGGCCAACTTTGGTGTAAGGCCCACAAATGCTGCAACACATGGTCGGCATCAGAAAATCCTGCTTGGGTTAACATGGCTTGCCACTCTGGAAGCAGGAGCAGCTCATCAGTTTGCTGAGCACTATGAGAAATTTCGGCCCAAAGTTGGTCTAACTGGCCATCAAGCCCCATGGCTTCACTGCCTTCTTCTAATGCAATGACCAATTTAAACTGTTGATGAATAACATTCCTAGTGGTATTAATGTGCGCTTGCAAGTTGCCCCAAGAAGAAAATCCTAGGGCAGATGCTAGCCTTACTTGCTCCAACTCTTGGCTCGGTAAGTCTTGGGTTTGTTTGTCATTAACGGCCTGCAAGGCGTGCTCTACATCGCGCAAAAACCAATAGCCTAAGCGTAACTTTTCCACCTCAGCCGAGTCTAGACCAGCCGTCTCAGGCAGGATATCTAACACCGCCATTAAACTACTGGTTTGTAACCTAATGTCTCGCCCACCTCGAATTAACTGAAAAGCTTGAGCAATAAATTCGACCTCTCGAATACCGCCCGTGCCCAACTTAACGTTTTGCTGTAAACCCCGGCGGCGCACTTCGCTGGCAATCATTTTTTTAAGGCTACGTAAGGATTCAATGGCACTATAATCTAAGTACCTGCGGTAGACGAAGGGACGCAATAGTTCTAATAGCTGCTGACCTTGGGATTGGTTTCCAGCAATCACTCTCGCCTTAATAAATGCATACCTTTCCCATTCACGCCCTTGTTGTTGGTAATAGATTTCCATGGCGTCAAAACTCAAAGACAAAGCACCACTGGCACCATAGGGCCGCAGGCGCATATCCACCCGAAACACAAAACCTTCAGCGGTGACCGCATCAATGGCCTGAATCAAGCGCTGCCCTAGACGAATAAAAAACTGCTGATTATCCACACAACGTCGACCACCTTGGGTTTCTCCACCAGCGGGAAAACTAAATATTAGGTCGATATCAGACGACAAATTGAGTTCCTTACCACCCAGCTTACCCATGCCTAACACCACCAATTCCTGAGGCTGTCCCTCATAACTAGTGGGCTGCCCCCACTGGCTAATACTGTCGTTATGCAGCCACTTTAAAGCCACGTCAACACACACATCGGCTAAATTAGACAGCTCCTCAACCAACTGTTGGCTAGAACCTAAGCCACAGCGATTACGCCAAATTAGGCGCACCTGATGGATTTTTCTAAACTGCCTTAGGCATTGGTGCAATTGAATTTCATTGGCAACATCAGTCATTTTTTGGGTTAGTGACAGCTGTAATTGAGGTTTAGAAAAAACCGCTGTGAGGGCGTCATGGTCGAGTAATGAAGGCTTAAGCAAAAACAGCTGTGCTGAAAATGGGCTTGCTGCGATCACCTCAATGAGCTGTCGCTGCGGCTCAGCCTGCTGCCATTGGGTGGGGATAGTCAAGTTTGTCAACAGGTCAAAGCACTGCAGAACTTCGTCTTGCAGTGCGCTGGGCAGGGCGTCGATGAGGTGCTGATTTGCAGGCGCCACAACAATGGCCATAAACATTACTCCCAAAATAATCGTCAGGGCGCCAATCACAGTGAACTAATCACAGCCCAGTGATGGCTAACCTATCATTACGGTGTCACATAAAACCTAGACCCTAACGGAAAAATTCACTTATAATCAAGTATTAGATTAATTTTTATGCCCTTAATTAACCTGCCACAAAAGAACCTATGACAGAATTACACAAGGAAACGGCCACGTGACCTCAACTAATGATCTACAAGTCTCAAGGTTACAAGAAAGTCTGAAGGATGCGAAAGATATAGCATTGACGGCCTTGCGTGCTAATGGCGAACTCGGCGTCGTTATCAACTTTCTAGAAAAGAGTTTTTCTTGCAAAACTCATGTGGCGGTGGGGCAACAAATATTTAAAGCCATGCGCACCTTTGGTTTGTCGTCGGCAGTTCAAGTTAGGGTTGATGCGGGCGCAATCAATATTTGTGACCAAGAGTTTAACGGCCAAGCACAAGAATTTCAGTTTCTGAGTCGTTTAAAAGACAAGGGCCGTGTGTTTGACTTTGGCGAACACACCATTATTAACTATACGCACGTTAGCTTAATTGTGCGCAATATGCCCCTCGACCAACCAGAACGACACGGTCGCATCAAAGATAATTTGGCGGTTTTGCTAAACGGTGCAGAGGCCCGTATTAATGCCATTGAGGCTAGCGCTGAGGCCGATCGTATTAAATCTGAATTCTTAGCCAATATGTCACACGAATTACGTACCCCAATGCATGCCATTTTAAGTTTTTCTAACATGGGTCACTCACGCTTGCACAAAGTGGAGCTAGAAAAACTAGGCCATTATTTTGACCGTATTAGATCCAGCGGTAATCGCTTACTGTTGCTGTTAAATGATGTGCTCAACTTATCCAAATTGGAATCTGGAAAAATGGAGTTCAGCATGCAGCGTGGCAACCTAGTGGATATTATTCAGCGTGCAACTCAAGAGGTAGAAACCCTGATGAGTGATCGTGAGTTAACTGTTGTTATTGAACCTACCGACCTCAACACGACCACTTATTTTGATGAGGAAAAGATTCTTCAAGTGCTTATTAATTTACTTTCCAATGCCATCAAGTTCACCCCTGTGGGTAGGCAAATCACTATTTTCTTTGACCCTGTGGTCACGGCCCAACCCAAAACATCGACTCCACAAAAAGACCTACTGACTGTAGTCGTCGATGACCAAGGCATTGGTATTCCTCAAGCCGAAGAAGATACTATTTTTGACAAGTTTATTCAAAGTAGTATTACCAACACAGGCGCAGGTGGCACTGGCTTAGGTTTATCCATCGTTAAAGAGATTATTAATGCTCATAATGGCTACATTGCCGCTTCTGGCAATGCCGATGGTGGCGCTCGCTTCCGCTTTAGTTTACCGCTACTTACTCAGCAAAATGTTGAAATTAATCCTGACGAAGAACCTCAGGTCGACTTTTTCTAAATAAGGCCTGCTTGTGTGATTGACACAAGGGCCGCAGCGCGGCTTAATAGTACCTTTCCAACCCCACCACAACCATAGGTAATTAAAGTGATCGAAACCAATCAGCAATACGTGAACTGGTTCCGTCACTCTGCGCCTTATATTAATGCCCATCGTGGGCGTACGTTTGTCATTTATTTGCCCGGCGAAGCCTTGGCCCATGACAACTTTGCCCATACAGTGCATGACATCAACCTGCTCAACAGTCTAGGCGTTAAGCTGGTTTTGGTGCATGGTAGCCGCCCACAGATCCAAAAAACGTGTAGCAAATCTGGCATCGAAAGCCAGTTTCATAACGGTTTACGCATTACTGATTTAGATCAACTCGCTTTAGTTCAGGCCACAGTCGGCCGTCAAGCCATGCAATTAGAAGCGCACTTTTCTATGGGATTGGCAAATTCACCCATGCAAGGTTCTCGCATTCGCACCAGCCGCGGCAACTTTATTACGGCCCGTCCCATTGGCGTGAAAAACGGCGTTGATTTTGCCTATACGGGTGAAGTGAGGCGAGTCGATTCAGAAGCCATAGGCAAGCAACTTGATGAGGGTAATCTGGTACTCATTTCGTGCTTAGGTTACTCGCCTACGGGAGAAACATTTAACCTAGCGGCATCCCAAGTCGCAGGCCGTGTTGCTGCCAGTCTGCAAGCAGACAAACTCATTGTTTTTGGGGCTGACAAAGGCATTAGTAACTCTCGTGGAGAGCAGGTTATTGAGTTACTCACCCGAGCAGGTCACCGCTTAGTTCACCAACATCAAAGCAGTGGCGATAGTTGGACTGATTTATCCATGCATATCGATGTCCTGTCCAAAGCCTGTGATGCCGGCGTCTCTCGGGGCCACCTGCTCAGCTACCAAGAAGATGGCGCCTTACTCAGCGAACTGTTTAGCCGCGATGGCTCAGGTACCATGGTCATCAAAGAAAGCTACGAACAAGTTCGGAACGCCTGCATTGATGATGTTGGGGGTATTTTGCATCTCATTCGCCCCTTAGAAGATGATGGCGTGTTAGTGCGTCGTTCACGTGAATTGCTAGAATCTGAAATTCATTACTTTAGTGTGATAGAAAGAGACGGTGCTATTATTGGCTGTGCCGCACTCTATCCCTTCGAAGATGCACGCCAAGGAGAACTGGCCTGTATGGCCATTGATTCCAACTACCGTGGTGGTGACCGTGGCCAAGTGTTGTTGCGTCATATCGAAAAACAATCGAGTCATATGGGGCTACAAACCCTATTTGTGCTCACCACAGCTTCTTCTCACTGGTTTATAGAAAACGGTTTTGTGGCAGCCGACTTAGCCGAGCTGCCTACTAGTAGACAGTCTTTATATAACTTCCAACGCAGCTCAAAAGTGTTTAGTAAAGAATTGCTATAACCTCATTTAACAAGATTAATTAAAACCCACCAGCTGAAGGCTATGTGCGGTCTAACACTAAGTAGCTAAAATTGAATGGGTTGGGCTGTTTAGCTAAAATGTCCTCGCGACCCGTTTCATGCCATGAGGTGGTGTCTAAAGCAGGAAAATAAGCATCCCCTTCAACGTGACCATGCACCCGTGTAAGGTATACACGATCAGCTAACTCTAGCGCTTCTGCATAAATTTGTGCACCACCAATTACCATCACTTCTTTAACACCATTAATGAGGTTAATGCTCTCACCTAAAATAATGGCCTCATCGAGGCTTGAGACCAGTTTAATGCCTTCAGCAGAGTAGTCTTTTTGACGGCTTATGACGATATTATCCCGCCCCGGCAAAGGCTTACCAATCGATTCAAAGGTTTTGCGCCCCATGATTACAGGCTTACCTAAAGTCATGGCTTTAAAATACTGCAAGTCCCCCGGTAAATACCAAGGCAATTGGTTGTTACGACCGATGACATTATTTTCTGAAGCGGCCACAATTAAAGCAATAGTCATACGGCAACAGCCCCTTTAATGTGTGCATGAGCTTCATAGTTACGCAATTCAAAGTCGTCAAACTTAAACCCAAAAATATCCGTCACTGCAGGGTTAATGTGCATTTGTGGTAAGGCCATAGGATCGCGAGACAACTGCAAATCAACCTGTTCCAAATGGTTAGAGTAAAGGTGCGCATCACCTAAAGTATGCACAAAATCCCCAGCCTCTAGGCCACACACCTGGGCCACCATCATGGTCAATAAAGCGTAACTTGCAATATTAAACGGCACCCCTAAAAAGATATCTGCACTGCGCTGATACAACTGACAAGACAATTTGCCATTGGCTACGTAAAACTGAAACATCATGTGGCATGGAGGCAACGCCATGTGTTCTACATCGGCCACATTCCATGCACTCACAATGAGCCGTCGTGAATCTGGGTTATTTTTTATCTGACTGATGAGTTGCTCAATTTGATCTATATGACCACCGTCTGGCTTTGGCCATGAGCGCCACTGGGATCCATAAACAGGACCCAGGTCACCATTTTCATCAGCCCATTCATCCCAGATGCGGACCCCATTTTGAGTTAAATATTGGGTGTTTGTAGAGCCCTGTAAAAACCATAGCAACTCATGAATAATAGACTTAAGGTGCAACTTTTTAGTGGTCAAAACAGGAAAACCTTGAGCCAAATCAAAGCGCATTTGGTAGCCAAATAGGCTCAGGGTACCGGTGCCAGTGCGATCTTCCTTTGGCACACCAGAAGCGCGCACTTGGCGCATTAATTGAAGATACTGCTGCATATACAACGACCATACTAAAAAATGAAAGACAGGCTATTTTAACCTTTAATGGGCGCCTTGCGCACTAACAAATACAGCCCCAGAGCAATCATAGGCAAAGACAATAGCTGCCCCTGCGTCATCCAATCGAAGGCCACGTAGTTTAAATGTGAATCGGGCTGGCGCGCAAACTCAACCACGAAACGCTGCAAGCCGTAGCCTAACAAAAATAAACCTGAAACACGCAAGGCTGCTCTAGGTCTGGCCGAATAAACCCAAACCACAGTGAACAGAAGCACGCCTTCTAAGGCCATTTGGTAGAGTTGCGAAGGGTGTCTTGCTAATGCGTCTACGTGGGGGAACACCATACCCCAGGGTAGGTCTGTAGGACGACCCCAAAGTTCACCACCAATAAAATTACCTAAGCGACCTGCACCTAAACCAATAGGCCCAATGGGGGTTACAAAGTCCAACACCTGGTGAAATTGAAACTGATATTTACGAGCAAACCAAATGACGCCAGCAATCACTCCTAGTAAGCCGCCATGAAAAGACATGCCGCCTTCCCACACGCGCAACAACATCATAGGCTGAGCTAAAAACGCCTCAAATTGATAAAATAAGATATACCCCATGCGGCCCCCTAGCACGGCACCCAAGGCACCTAAGAAGACTAGGTCACTGACTTGATCTTTGGTAAATCCAGCTGCTGCGGCGCGGCGATTACCTAGCCACAAAGCCGATGCAAAGGCGACCAAATACATCACCCCATACCAATGGATCGCCAGCGGGCCTAGGTGAATTAATACGGGATCAATATTGGGGAAGATGAGCATAATTGTCCTTAATACCAGATACTGATTAACATACGTAAACCCACTAACAATAGCATCCATGCAAATAAACGTTTGAGCATGTGCGCCGATAGCCGATGGGCAATTTTGGCACCATAATTGGCAGCCACAAAACTGGTCGACACTAGACCCAACAAAGCTGGCAAATAGATGTAGCCAAAACTGTATGCCGGTAACAGAGGGTTACCCCAACCTAGAGCGGCATTGGATGCCGCACCGGCCATGGCAATGGCAAACCCACAAGCGCTAGCCGTGGCTACAGCCTTTTGCATGACCAACTGACGGTTCGACAACCAGGTGACCAAGAGGTTGCCGCCGCCAATCCCGAACAGGGCTGAAACCCAACCAATAAACACCCCCGCTGCAGCCAAACCCATATTACCCGGCAACCGCAACTGACCAGTGCTAGCGTGCGTAAGCATCATTCTTAAGCTCAAAAAGATAGCAAAAGCGCCAAAACTGGCTTGTAGGTATATGGCAGGAATGGTGAGCGCAGTATTAACCCCTATAAAAGCCCCACCCAGCATGCCTATGGCAATCGGTTTGACTAGCGGCCATTCAATGGCAGCCTTTTTTTGGTGGGTACGAATCGCGCCTAAAGAGGTAAAGATGATGTTAGCTAGGGAGGTGGCAATCGCCATGTAAAAGACTATTTCAGAGGGCAGTCCTTGCAGATTAAATGCTAAAACTAAAGCCGGCACCACAATAACACCGCCGCCAATCCCGAACAGCCCCGCTAATATGCCAGCGATGGCGCCAAGGACCATATAAGCAACAAAAATCATGCGTTCACATCTAGGTAAGAAAGAAGCTATTATCTACGCTCAGCTGCATAAGCGCAAAGTTTAGAGGATTAAATATATTATGTGCCTCATTGTTTTAGCCCACCAACTCGATGTCGATTACCCTCTCATTATGGCCGCCAACCGTGATGAGTTCCGTGGTCGCCCAACGCAAAATATGCATTGGTGGCCTAATATTGAAATATTAGCAGGCAAAGACCTGGAAGCGGGTGGCACCTGGTTGGCTCTGCACCGCAATGGCCGCTGGGCGGCGGTCACTAACTTTCGTAAGTCACTTAACCCACCTTTAGCAGGCTTTAAAACGCGCGGCCAATTAGTGGTCGACTTTCTCAGCCACAGTCACAGCGCCATCGTGTTCGCTAACGCACTTCAAATGGAGCAATTCGCAGGCTTCAATTTATTACTGTGGGATAACCATGAACTGGTTTTTTGTAGCAACCAAGCAGCCCGTCAACCGCAGGTACTGGCGGCTGGACTATACGGCTTAAGTAACGGCCACTTAGACAGCAACTGGCCTAAAGTAGAGCATGTAAAAAAAGTCTTGCGGCAGTCTTTAAATCAGCCTCCACAACACCAAGTGTTGCAACAAATGATGCAGCATAAGGCCATAGCAGAAGACCGAAGACTGCCTAAAACAGGCATAGCCATAGACTGGGAAAGGCGTCTCTCAGCCTGTTTTATCGATGCGCCTGAACATGCTTATGGCACCCGCACCTGCATTAGTTTGTATGCTGACAAGCTGGGTAATATCGATGTTCAAGAGACCTGCTTTGACCATGGCGCAGGACTAGAACAACACTTTAACTGGCGCATGCCATCAGGTGCCAGAACCTCTCAGGCTAATTAGTCACCTAGCCCTTAGAATAGCGGTTAATGACCCACATAGCAGTTAATGACCCACATAGCGGCTATGTAAGCGGGTGAGACCCGCTGCTTCAAGGTGATCACGAATCACTTGCTGCACGCCATCAGCACCAGCTTGCTGCAGCGCTTGCTGCAACATCTCTTGGGCCTGACTCAGGTTAAAGTTACGAATGACTGACTTCACCTTGGGTAGGCTCGCCGCGTTCATCGACAAACTATCATAGCCCATACCCATAAGCAGCAGTGCACCGGCAGGATCACCCGCCAATTCACCACATAAACTCACCGGAATAGCCGCCGCTTTAGCGGCGATGACAACCTGCTGCAAAGCCATCAATACAGCCGGATGCATGGTATGGTAAAGGTCGGCCACCGCTGGGTTGTCTCGATCTACGGCCAAAATATATTGGGTTAAGTCATTACTACCCACAGAAATAAAGTCAACCCGCTCGGCAATATGTCGCGCTTGATACACGGCAGCAGGCACTTCAATCATGACGCCGATGGGAGGCCTAACCAGCTGGTAACCCTCTTCACACAGCTCTGAAAAAGCCTGATCGATCCATCGAATCGACTCATCGATTTCGTTGACATGGGTAATCATTGGCAACATGATGCGTAAGTTATCTAAGCCCACACTAGCCTTAAGCATGGCGCGAATTTGCACCAGAAATATTTCTGGATGATCTAAAGTGACGCGGATTCCACGCCAACCTAAAAATGGATTGTCTTCCTTAATGGTAAAGTAAGGTAAGTTCTTATCCCCGCCAATATCTAAGGTGCGCATGGTCACAGGCAGGGGCGCAAAACCTTGTAATTGCGTACGATAGCAATCTGTTTGCTCTTCTTCTGAAGGGAAGCGCTCTTTAATCATAAAGGGCACCTCTGTACGGTATAGGCCTACCCCTTCAGCGCCCTGATCCAATGACCTACTAACGTCAAGGGGTAAGCTAGTATTCACTAATAGAGGCACTGTGTGATGATCACGTGTTTGTGCCGGCACATTGCGCAGGATTTCTAACTCTTTGGTAAACGAGGCTTCTTCGGCGATGGCTTGTTCGTATTGGCGGCGTAGGTCTTGACTTGGGTTAAGGAAAATACGACCCATATAACCGTCAATAACAACTTCTACGCCTTCCATGCGCCGGTAAGGAAAGTCGACGGCACCCATGATGGTGGGAATGCCCATGGAGCGAGCCAAAATAGCCGCATGTGAGTTGTTCGAGCCCAAGGTAGAGATGATAGCCTTGAGCTTGTGGGCCGGCACTTCTGCCAACATAGCCGCTGTCACTTCCTCTGCTACCAGCACAGTCGCATCTTCAAAGGTGCGCACTTGCGTGTTGGTTTGTTGCAACTCGGCCAATATACGCCGACCAAGGTCACGAATATCGGAAGCTCTTTCCCGCAAATAAGGGTCTTCCATGGCTTCAAAAGCCCGAATGTGTTGTTGCACCACCCGGCGCAAGGACCCTTGCGCCCACTGACCTTGGCGTATATGTTGAATCACTTCCCCTGCTAGGGCATTGTCATCGAGCATACGCATATAAACTTCGAACAATTCTTGTTCTTGGTTTTTTAGGTTGCGAGCCAGGGTTCGACTGATTATTTTTATCTTGCGTCTAACCGCTTCCAAAGCCGTTTGAAAAGCCTCAACTTCTTCTTCTGGATTGCGACATCTACGATCTGGCACCTTGTCTAAGTCTGCCGGCGGAGAAATCACCGCCACATGACCAATCGCCACACCCCCAGAGCCGCTCACTCCTTCGTAATGTAGATCAAGACTTGCATCATCTGCTAAAGCGTCCAGCCTTAGTCCACCCCCCGTGGCTTCAGCATGGGCAATAAAACCTGCCAGCTGTGCCGACAGGGTGATGAGCATGGCCTCTTCATCAGCACCAAATTGGCGCTCTTCACGCTGCTGCACCACTAAAATACCCAGCACCTTGCGGTGGTGAACAATGGGCACGCCTAAAAAGGAACTAAACGCTTCTTCGCCCGTTTCTTGCACGTAATGAAAATTGGGATGGTCTGCAGCCCGTTTAAGGTTGATGGTTTCTGCTTTAAGTCCGACTAAACCCACCAAACCTTTGCCAGAAGACAAAAACGCTCGGCCAATGGACGCCTGATTAAGGCCCTCACTAGCCATGAGTACATAGTTATCAGTTTGTGGAAAGTGCAAGTAGATGGAGCATACGTCAGTACGCATGGCTCTGCGCACATGGTGCACGACTATTTTTAAGGCCGATTGCAAATCTTCCGCAGAGCTCACC
The DNA here is from genome assembly GCA_963925635.1 of uncultured Pseudomonadales bacterium. Taxonomy (GTDB): domain Bacteria; phylum Pseudomonadota; class Gammaproteobacteria; order Pseudomonadales; family Balneatricaceae; genus Njordibacter. The sequence continues at coordinate 17,276 of CAWUTT010000015.1, forward strand.
GCTTGGATTATTTTACGCAGATTATGCAGCATTAAGTTTGATTCCTACCTATAAATTATGGGCTCTTGGCATGACTTGGCACCACTAAACCGTGATGATACACGAGGCGTGAGTGACGCAAGCAAAGTTCTTTCATAGCCCGACGATAGACTTCACGCTTAAACGACACCACTTGATCTACCGGGTACCAATAACTGACCCATTCCCAAGCATCAAACTCTGGGCAGCTAGTGGTCGCCGTTTGCACTGCCCCATCTGGCGCCAACATACGCAACAAAAACCATTTTTGTTTTTGGCCAATACATAGAGGTTGTTGGCCTTGGCGTATCATGCGCTTGGGCAAACGATACCTTAGCCAACCGCGAGTGCAAGCCAGCACCTCGACATGTTCTGGCGACAGCCCAATCTCTTCTTTGAGTTCCCTAAATAAGGCTTGTTCTGGTGTTTCGTGGGCATCAATGCCGCCTTGGGGGAACTGCCAAGCATCCCAACCCAATCGTTTCGCCCACAGCACTTGACCATGGGAGTTTGCCAGAATAATACCTACATTGGGGCGAAAACCATCTTTATCGATCACGGCTTTGCACCATACAAAATATATTTGTACCCATTGTTCCACAAAACAGCAGACAACAACAACAAGAGATTAAAATGAGCTAAAATAACGCCCCAAGAATCATTAATATAGGCATTCTCATGCAACAAAGGCTGGCTTTGTTCGATTTAGACAACACATTATTAGCAGGCGATAGCGACCATGGGTGGGGCCAGTTTATGGTGTCACAAGGTGTTGTTGATGGCGCCGACTATAGCGCTAAAAATGATGCTTTTTACCAGGACTATGTTGCTGGCACGTTAGACATGAATGCTTATGCCGAGTTTGTGCTTGCACCTTTGACTCAATACAGCGCCACTGAACTGAGCAACATTCACCAACAGTTCATGACCTCGATCGTTATCCCTATGATCGCTCCTAAAACTCAAGCCTTGTTAAAGCAGCACCGTGATGCCGGCGATGTGTTGGTAATTATTACCGCCACTAATGACTTTATCACCGGGCCCATTGCCGACTACTTGGCCATCCCTCATCTCATTGCCACGCCTGCCGAATGCATAGACGGACGCTATACGGGAAAACTGAGTGGTTCGCCCTGTTTTAAGGAAGGTAAGATTGACAAGCTTAATGAGTGGATGGCGGCCAAGGGTTACACTATTGAAGGCGCCTGTTTTTACAGTGATTCACACAATGATATACCCTTATTGGCGCAAGTAGATGAGCCCATAGTCGTCGATCCAGACGCCAAACTCGCAGCCCATGCACTCACCAAGGGCTGGCCAGTAATGAGTTTAAGGTAGGCACCTAGCTCATTACTGGCCCCTTGCTGCAGCCACAAAAAGTCTTAAACCTCATACCAGGTCCGCAGGATCACCGACTTTAAATAGTCAGTCTCGGGGATAGCAGGATGCACTGGGTGATCGCCGCCCTGACCGCCTTGCTCCAAGACTTGGCCCATGCGGCCATTTTTACGACAAGCCTCCTGCAATAGCTGAGTCAGACGAGCCCGCTCTAAATGCATAGAACATGAAGCGGACACTAATATCCCTTCGGGTTTTAATAGCCGCATGGCCAATTGGTTAGCACGTTGATAGGCGAGCTCACCCGCTTTAATGTCTTTGCGACGAGCGATAAATGCGGGTGGGTCGATAATGACGATGTCAAACCGCTCTCCGTCTTCATGTAGCTGCTTCATGGTGGTAAAAGCGTCACCTTTTAGGCTATGTACTTTATCACCCACTCCATTCAATTGGGCTTGTTGGTGCACTAGATCGAGGGCTGGCGCAGAGGCGTCTACACAAATAACCTCCTCAGCCCCTGCTGCTGCGGCCTGCACACCCCAACCACCAATGTAGCTAAAAATGTCTAACACCCGCTTGCCGTGAGCTAGTTTTTGCACTCTACGGCGATTTAACCGGTGGTCATAGAACCACCCCGTTTTCTGGCCATCCCACACTGGCGCTAAAAAGCTCACACCATTTTCTTTAAGGGGCACCAATTTTGGTACGTCACCTTGGGCCACACGCACGTAATCTTCTAAGCCTTCGATGGCTCGCATTTTGCCATCATTTTTAAGCAAAATATTCAGATCTGGCACCACTTGATTAATGGCTTCCAATAATTCTTCAAGTAATAATTCAATGCCCGCATTAGAAACTTGGACGACGATCACCTGATCAAAGCGGTCAATCACTAGCCCGGGCAATCCATCACTGTCACCATAGACCCAACGATAGCAGTGATCTTCAAACAGCTGTTCTCGACTGGCTAACGCCGCTTTTAAACGACTCACTAGACGCTCTAGATTGAGTGGTTCATCAGCTTTCTGACTCACCAAACGACCACAAATCAGTTGCTTGGGGTTAATAATGGCAGTCCCTAGAGCTTTACCTTTAGCATCAACAACATTCACCTGCTGGCCCGCTGAAAAACTTTGCAAAGGCGCTTTGTTGACATCAACTTCATTACTATAAATCCACAAATGACCTTGACGTAAGCGGCGGTCAGACTTGGCTTTTAAAATTAGATCAGGCATTTATTCTTCACACAATTGGCTGTAGGCATCAGCATCTAAAAGATGCTCGAGTTCGTCTGGGTGCGTTAAGCGTATTTTTAACAGCCATGCTTCACCATAAGGATCTGAGTTCACCAGTTCTGGATCATCGTCTAACTGTTCATTAACGGCAATGACTGCGCCGGACACTGGAGCAAATAAATCCGACGCGGCTTTAACAGACTCAATCACACCAAACTCATCTTCACACACCAGCTCCATACCCACCTCTGGCAACTCAACAAATACCACATCACCTAACTGCTCTTGGGCATAGTCTGTAACGCCAATAGTGACCGTGCCGTCGCCTTCGTTACGAATCCATTCATGGCTTGCAACGAAGCTTAAGCCTTGGGGTAAGTTACTCATAATCGTGTCCTTATAGGGTATTTTTTACAGGTTTGGGCGCTTGTGACAAGGGGGGTAAGTGCACACCTACGCCCATGGCCTGTTGCGCTAGATGTTGTTTAATAGGGCTCAGTTTTTGCACCCAGTTCATGCCCGTATTACGCAGCAAACTGAGCATCGGGTGTTGGTTACCAAATAATCGAGAAAAGCTTTCCATCAAGGTCATCATGCGAAGATTATCACCGCGTCTTTGGGTCTGATATTTTTCTAGCACCTTAAGGCTGGCAATGTCATCTCCGTGCCCCTGAGCGTGGGCTAAGGTTTCGACCAAAGCTGCGACATCCAAAAACCCCAAATTAACCCCTTGCCCAGCTAACGGGTGGATGGTGTGCGCTGCATCACCCACCAAAGCCAAACCAGACTGCACATATCGCTTGGCATGGCGCTGCCGTAAGGGGATAACATGACGCTGGTCAGTGGCAATCACAGCACCTAATCGACTTTCAAAAGCCCGACTCAGAGCGAGGCAAAATTCAGCTTCAGACACCTGTTGCATGGCTTCCGCTTGGGCCTTTGGGCACGACCACACGATAGAACAATAATGCGCATCTGGGCCTTCTTCAGGCGCCGTTAATAAAGGCAAAAAAGCCAATATGCCGTCTTCTGTGAACCGTTGCCATGCTGTATTTTGGTGTGCCTGAGTGACTTTGACTCGAGTCACCAAGGCGTGGTGTGGGTAATCCCATTCACGAGTAGGTAAGCCCGCTAATTGTCTAACCTTAGAGTTGGCACCATCAGCTCCAACCACTAAAGTGGCACTAATTTGTTCACCACTTGCCAAGGTTAAACGTCGTGGCGCGATCTCTTGTGAGGTCATGTCTACGACCTGGCTATGTTCAAATAACTGGTATTCTTTACGCCCTAAGGTTTGATGCAAAGATGAAGTAATGGTGGCGTTTTCAACAATGTGGCCTAGGTAAGGCAGGTGCTGTTCGGCCGCAGTAAAATTAAGCTGACCGGTGCCGCAGGCATCCCATACATGCATCGCACTGTAGGCCTGCAAACGTGCCATATTCTCAATTACAGACCAGGCGTCAAGGTTTTTTAATAGGTTTTCAGAGGCTAAACTCAAAGCAGAGACTCGAGCATCCACCTGCCCAGGCAGCCATTCTGGCGAGGGGTTTAAGGCACCCGACTCAATTAACGCCACCTTAAAGCCCGCATCAATAAGGCCACAAGCAAGGCTTGCACCCACCATTCCAGCACCTACTATAACCACATCGAACTGGCTCATGAACTTGCCTCTTGGCCGCTATTTGAGCTAGCTGTTGGCGCTGCAGGCATGGCTAAAGTCTGTGCCAAGGGCACATCTAAGCCCATGGCTGCGCGGGTAAATATGGTGTTAACTAAGGGTACCTGCTGCATGGTTAATAAGCCTAATTGCCTTACCACAGAGTAATGGCATCGATCACTAGAAAACAGCTTCATGACCTTGTCACTTGCACTAATGACCCGATTTTGGTCCCACCGGCTAGTTTTAACAAACTGATTTAAGTTGGCTAGGTCGCCAATAGGGAGGCCTTGAGTGCAGGCCTTAAGAACCGATTGCGCCAACGTAAAGCTACCGCGTAAGGCGAGGTTAAAACCTTGGCCTGCAATTGGGTGCAAGGTATGAGCCGCATTACCTACAACAGCTAGACCTTGGCGTGCCTGCTCTTGAGCAACACTGAGCGCCAAGGGGTAAACCTGACGATCACCTATGGCGAGCAACTGGCCCATAGGATAACCCACCTGTTGTTGAATTTCTTGTAGCAGCTCGGCGTCGGTCAATTGCTGTAATTCACGCTGACGCGCTATAGGCTGGGTCCATACTAAGGCGGCTCGATGCTTACCTTCAATGCTGGGCAGTGGCAATAAGGCTAGAGGCCCTGATGGGGTAAATCGCTCGCAAGCAAGGCCCCCATGGGGTTGGTCTAATTGCACATTAGCCACTAGCGCCACTTGTGCATAATTGTGTACTTGATCAAACATACCTAACTGTTGTCGCAGATCCGAACGCCCACCATCAGCCATGACAATGAGCTGTGCAGTGAGGCTGCCAGATTGACCCAGTCGCTGGTATTTCAGTTGGCTATTTTGACGGGCATTATCAATAGCGGTCACCTGAGCCTGATCAATTAGATCTACAAAATCACTGCAACGTTGAGTAATCTGCTCTAAAAAAACTTGCCCCATGGTCTGATTCTGCAGCACATAACCCAAAGCTTCTTGTTGCATATCAGAGGCCTGCATCTCACTCTTCCAAGGCTGCCCCTGATCACTGACTTGAATATTGCTAATTGCTTGCGCGTGGGGTGATAGATGCTGCCACAGACCAATGCTTTGCAATAAGTTGCGACTACCCAAGGCAAGGGCAGTTGCCCGTCCGTCTAGAGCACCTGCCGCCGAAGGTGTTGTGGCTTCAATGGGGGCAGCATCTAATAAGGCAATGGATAGCCCATAAGCCTTAGCCGTGCCCGCAAACGCCAGACACAAGCTGGCACCCACTAAGCCGCCGCCGACAATAACAATATCGTAATGGTTAGTCACCATAGCTCCCGCTGAACCTTGATCTAAATTTTCACTCATTAGCTGGCCATTAAGGTTTCAATATCTGCCACAGATACGGGCAAATCCGCTGTAAGGTTACGGTAACCCGTGTCCGTTACCAAAATATTGTCTTCAATACGCACACCAATACCACGCCACTGAGGGTCGATTTGCATATCGTCTGGGTCTATATATATGCCTGGCTCTACCGTCGTGACCATACCAGCAAGCAGAGGCCGAGACGCTCCATCTAACTTGTAAGCACCCACGTCATGTACATCCATACCTAACCAATGGCCAATATTATGCATGTAGAATTTACGAAAAGTTTTATCTTCAATGTTTTTATCAAGCTCACCTGTCAACAAGCCAATATCAATTAAACCTTGCGTGATCACTTTGACTGCAACATCTTGCATATCGGTGAATACAGCGCCTGGTTTTATGCATTGCAAGGTCGCTTGATGAGCGGCTAATACCAACTCATAAATGGTTTTTTGCGGATCACTAAAGCGACCATTAACCGGGAATGTACGAGTAATGTCTGACGCATAATGATCTAACTCGCAGCCCGCATCAATTAGCACTAAATCACCATCCTGCAACACTTGATCATTATTGGTGTAATGCAAAATACAGGCATTTTCACCACCAGCGACAATGGAACCATAGGCCACGCGCGGGCTACCTTGCATGGCAAATTGGTGATGTAATTCAGCCGCCAACTGGTATTCATTCATGCCCACTTTACACACTTGCATGGCGCGCTCATGAGCCGTCACGCTAATATCGCAGGCAAGGGCCATTTGATCTACTTCGGCAGCAGATTTGAACAAACGCATGGCATCAACTAATGGATCAAGGTCAACTAATTGAGTCGGGCATATTTTGCCTTGGCGCCCTAGCCTTCGCAAACTAGTAAGGCTCTGCTGTACCTGTTCACCCGTGTCAGAGCGGCTAAAGCTATAGACTACTTGGCTGGCACCATCTAACAAATCGATCAGTTTGTCGGCCAGACTTTCGTTGCTGTAAGCATGATCTACCATTAACACACCCGGCGCAGCATCTACCCCTAAGCGTCGACCATGCCAAATTTCTTGTAACTTATTTTTGCTCGCACAAAAAATAGTGCTCGATGGGCCATTAACGCCATTAGCCAGCACCAAGGTCGCTTGCGACTCTAGCATGCCAGATAAATAGAAAAAGCTACTGTCTTGACGGTAATCGTGCTCGACATCACCGTTACGGATATGCACTGCAGCGCACTGAACAATCACCACAGCCCCTTGTGGTAGTTGTGTTAACAAGGCTTGGCGTCGATGGGTATATTCTATGGTGGCGATTTTGGTCATGGTATGGTGTCCTTAATGTAATTGATGCGGCCCTTTTTGTTGCGCTCCATCAGCCAGCAAATTGAACTCGGCAAACACCATCATGGCGGCCAAACGCACATATTCAACGAGCTCCATGTAACTGGTTTCTGCACTGTCGTCTTTTTGCTCGTCGTCATCTGCGTCAAAGGAGGCTTGAGCAATGCTGGCCAGATCCTCCATAGAATCTGTGATTTCACTCGACAGCTTTTGCTTAGTGTGATCAAAACCTAAACCAAAGCCACTTAAAAAGCCGCTGCACCAAGCGCCTAAAGATTCTGTTCTACCTGCCAGCTCCATGTCATCTTCTGGAAGTAGCAACTGGAAGCCAAAGTCGGGAGCCGTTAATTGCTCTAATGCCATATCGTAAAGCACCACTAGTTCGGCTTTGTCGTCATCATCTTCTAACCCTTGCACATCCAGATGTGCCACCACCATGGCTAGCCAAGCCTCGGCATCAGCCCGCACGCCCGCCACCAACTGCCCCGTTAAAAGGCCATGCAGCTCGGAGGGGGTACCAAAGGCACCCAACTCAACAAACATGTCAGCAAAGTCGTCAAATACGTAGTTTAGTTGCACGGTGGTATCAGTCATGGGTTGGGCTCTGGCAGCAAATTATGGCCCCATTATACCTGAGCTGTGGGCATTCTCTAGAGCTTTTACAATGCGTCACTAGACAGTAGCGCAATTTACTATAAAATCGAGGCATAGATTATCTTTTAAGTGGGCCAACAATGTCGACTATCACCGCTTTGGTACATCACATTGACCAGTTGTTAACCCAGCACGGGGCTTTGCGTCAGGAGCATACCCAACTGCAAAACCGCGTGACAGAACTGGAACAGCAGCTAATAGAGCAGCAACAAGAGGCCAGCAGCCTCTCACCAGACACCCACGTGTTGGAGTCTGAACATGCCCACAACCCAACCCTGGAAGATGAACTCAATTACTTGATTAGCTTATTTGACCAAGCAACGGAAGCCAAACATGACTGACTCGGAAGCAGTGAAAGTGTCCATATTGGAACAAAGTTACACCCTCACTTGCCCAGCCGGCAAAGAAGCTAGCCTGCGTCTAGCAGCAGACAACTTAGACCAAACCCTGCGTGGCATCAAAGCCAGTGGGCGGGTGTTAGGTTTAGAGCGCATGGCGGTCATGGCCGCCCTCAATATGAGTGCTGAATTAATAGAGGCCAAGGCCCAGTTAGAAACCCTAGAAACAGCCTTGGAACAGCTTGATGAAAGAGTCAGTGATGGCCTCAACTAAACTTCTTTACAAAACTTAGGTTCCATTCTTAAAAACACCAGCCTATAATGGCTACAGACTCCCTGTGGTGCTCGACATTCGATAACGTCCTTGAGCCGATTCATATAATCAGGGTGCTTCTCGCTTATGTTTTGTGCATGTCCACTCGTTGGAACGCCTTCCACCTAAGCAGGAGCGCCCACCTTGAACCCTCGGGTTCAGGGCAACCATCGGAAACGACACCTTGGGGAGTCTTTCACTTACTTTAGGGTGATGTTGCCTGCCAATTCCAAACACGTAAAAGTCTGTAAACCCTCACCCCATACCCGCATATAGTTAGTAACTATGGCACAATCACTCCCCTAAGCTGATTAGACCTGCCCACACTAGAGGTTTCGACGTTATGACTACGCGCATATTATTAATCGAAGATGATCAAGAACTCAATGAATTATTGAGTGAATTTTTGGTGCTAGAAAACTTTGAAGTAGACCAAGCCTTTGATGGAGAGCAAGGACTGAAAATGGCCCTAAGCGGCAATTACGATGCTTTAGTGCTCGATATAATGATGCCAAAAATGAATGGTCTTGACCTTCTCAAACAATTTCGCAGCAATCATAAAACCCCAGTGCTCATGTTGACCGCACGCAGCGACGAAGTCGACCGCATTGTAGGTTTCGAAATGGGGGCTGACGATTATTTACCAAAGCCATGTAATCCACGGGAAATCATTGCCCGCATTCGCGCCATACTAAGGCGCGTAGAAATGGATAAGGCCGGCATGCAAGCCAGTGGTAACCGTCAGATCATGGTGCTAGAAGATGTGGAGCTAAACCACAACACGCGCATGGTCACTAAGCAGGGACAAGTGCTCGACTTAACTAGCACAGAATTTAATCTTTTAGCCAGTTTGCTGGAAAAAGCTGGGCAAGTGCTCAGCAAAGAAGAACTAACAGAAACAGCATTAGGCAGAAAATTAGCGCTGTATGACCGCAGTGTCGACATGCACATGAGTAATCTACGACGTAAGTTGGGGCCATTTTTAAGTAATGAGCCACGTATAAAAACCATACGTGGTATCGGATATCAGTATGTTATCAATGATTAAAGGACTGCTAGTATTTCGCAGTTTATATTGGAAAATATTTTTCTTTTTTTGGCTAACCCTGATTGCGGTGATCTTTTCTGTCGCCACCTTGTCAGAAATTATTGTTGAAGAGCGCGACCAAGACCAGTATCAACGAGTCGTGCGCTTAGGCATTAAAGCCGCCGACATCTTTGAGACCAACGGCCCCGCAGAACTGACGGCGTGGCTGCGTTACATCGACCAAGAGTTTGATGTGAAGGGCTTCATGTTAGATTCGAAACGCCGCCCCATTAGCCTAGCCAACCTTCCCAAAAACTGGCTTCAGTTTGCTTTACCCCTCACTCAAAATAGATTATCAGAACGCCACTTGAGGGGCTTTCAACCTTATCGTATATCCAGCAGCAGTAACCGCATCTATACTTTTGTAGCCCATCGAGATAATCGAGGGCCTTACCCCGCTTGGTTAAAACATTTACCCATACTGCAAGTGCTCACAGCCTTGGTGATCGTAGCCCTGCTGACCGCCTTTGTAACCTGGCGTATTACAGACCCGTTACGTAAGCTCAAACAAGCCACTGACTCATTCGCCCGGGGTAATCTGGACACCCGTCTAACCAACCTAGTTGGCGCCAGAAAAGATGAAATCGGTGAAGTAGGTCTTGCCTTTAACCACATGGCCGAACGCATTAGTTTACTGGTAAGTAATCAGCAACGATTGTTTCGCGACATCTCCCATGAGTTAAGAACGCCCTTAGCCAGGCAACAAATTGCCATAGAGTTACTGGCACGAAAAATGCCCGCCACAGAACATCAGTCTTTACATCGCATTGAACGCGAAATAGAGCGCATGAACGCCCTCATTGACCAAGTACTTAGCTTATTGCGCCTAGAGCAACAAGACCAAAGCCCTGTTGATGAAACCTATGACTTAGGCGCGCTATTGCAAAAACTCACTCAAGACGCCCAATTTGAGGCTCAATCCAAACACCAAGTGCTGCTGCAACAGCCGGCCCACATTCTTTTAACTGGACAACCAGAACTGGTGTCCCGGGCGGTAGAAAACATCTTACGTAATGCCATTCGTTACACATCAGCCGATGGCCGAGTGTTCTTACAAGTGGAGAAACAAAAAGATAATATCGTGATTCGCATAGAGGATGAGGGTGAGGGAGTGCCAGAGAGTTCCCTTAAGCGTTTGTTTGAACCCTTTTACCGCGTTGAAACCAGCCGTAACCAACAAAGTGGTGGCTACGGTGTTGGCATGGCTATCGCCGAACAGGCCATCCGGGCTCAAGGTGGAACTATTGAAGCCAGTAACCGCTCCACGGGCGGCCTGCGGGTGGATATTAGCTTACCAAATACGTCAGCTTGAGCAGCATTTAGACGGTGCGAATTTAGCTAATATAAGGCGTCACTAACGCCATACACCGGGCCACTGAAGCTTCTTTTTCGCCCACAGGAGCAACATAGTGAAGGGCCGATTCCGCTGCAGGGTTGCCGGCTAATTTGGCAATCACCCAAGCTGCAAGGTATTGTGCAGCCATGCAACCACCCGCCGTGGCAATATTATCTTGCGCGGTAAACGGTTGAGTTAACACTTTAACTCCCGCCTCAATAACCCAAGGCTTAGTCGTCGAGTCTGTGCACGCAGGTAAACCGTTTAAAAAACCTAATGTTGCTAACAACAAGGTGCCAGAACATTGTGCGCCAATTAATTGTCGTTGCGGGTCTAACTTGAGCCGATTAAGCAGGGCATCATCTTTGGCAATGTCTCGGGTGAAAATACCACTGCCAAACAACACCGCATCGGCACTGTTAGCAAATTCAAGAGGTTGCTGGGCAGTGACGGTAACGCCATTCATAGACGTTACCTGTGTGGTAGGACAGGTGATTTGAACATTCCACCCTTGGGGCTGCATACGGTTTAATATTCCAGCAGCAATAAATGAATCTAATTCGTTAAAGCCTTCAAAAGTCAAAATGGCAATATTCATAGGCAACCCATATGGTAGACATGCAGCCGTTGCAGACTAATTAACGCGACTCTGGCGCTAAGAATAGCTGATATGCTGGATTATGGGTTTCTTCGTTAAACGCATAACCTAGCTCTTCTAAATAACCTTCAAACTTGACCTTATCTTCAGGCGGCACCTGCATCCCTACCAGCACCCGACCATAGGCAGACCCATGATTACGATAATGGAACATTGAAATATTCCACGGCTGACCTAATTTACTCAAGAACTTAATTAAAGCACCGGGTCGCTCTGGAAAGGTGAAACGATAAACCACTTCATGGTCTACAAAAGCATGGCCACCCACCATATAACGCACATGAATTTTGGCCATCTCATTATTGGTCAAATCGACAGCAGGTATACTCTGATGCGTTAGCTCTTCAAGCAACGACTGGCTACCACCATCCCCCGACTTAAGCGTGACCCCTACAAACACTTGAGCTTTCAGCTCGTTGGCGTAGCGGTAGTTAAATTCGGTGATATTACGTTCACCCAAGGCGGAGCAAAAACGCTTAAAACTACCCGCTTGCTCTGGTATCTGCGCAGCAATGATAGCCTCGCGACCTTCTCCAATTTCAGCCCGCTCGGCCACATGCCGTAGACGGTCAAAATTGAGATTAGCACCCGTAGACACAGCCGCAAGCGTTTGCCCATGAGCTTGTTCACGCTGCACATATTTCTTTAACCCAGCCACGGCACATGCGCCCGACGGCTCTGTGACGGCGCGCGTGTCGTCGTAAATATCTTTAATGGCCGCACACAGCTCATCGGTAGTCACGGTAATGACTTCATCAACATACTGTTGGGCCAACTCAAAGTTGAGCTTACCGACTTGGGCAACCGCAACCCCCTCAGCAAAGGTGCCCACTTCTGACAAAATGACCCGCTCACCTGCATCTAGGGCAGATTTAAGACAACAGGCATCTTCTGGCTCTACACCTATAATTTTGATATCTGGACGCAGGTACTTAATGTAAACCGACATACCGGCGATTAAACCACCCCCACCAACGGGCACAAATACTACATCAAGGTCACCTTGAATCTGCCGTAAAAGTTCCACGGCAACCGTGCCTTGACCCGCAATCACGTGTTCGTCATCAAAGGGATGGATATACACCAGACCTTGGTCGGCCACCAAGGTTAGCGAATAGGCGTAAGCTTGAGCAAATGAATCGCCATGTAAGATAACCTTCGCACCTAACGCTCTCACAGAACTAACCTTAATATCTGGCGCCGTTTTGGGCATGACTATGGTGGCATTAATGCCCAAGTGCCTAGCCGACATTGCTACCCCTTGAGCATGGTTACCCGCTGACGCGGCCACTAAGCCACAGGCCTTTTGTGCATCACTTAATTGGGAAATACAGTTATAGGCACCCCTAATTTTAAAAGAAAATATAGGCTGTAAATCTTCGCGTTTAATTAAAATGTTATTGTCTAATCGCTTAGACAGGCTGCGCGCCAATTCAACGGGGGTTTCTACAGCTACGTCGTAAACATTGGCTGATAAGATTTTCTTGATGTAACCATGGGGCATAGTGTGTCTTCTAAATAAGGTAAGCTTTTTACACAACGTATCGGATGTTGAACTAAGGTAATCATATTAATGGTAGAAGCTAGTAGCGTCTACATGGTACAAGGTAATTTACTGTATAATCACGTTATTAGTGTCCAATTCGATGATTCCCATGAACCAAGACCAGTTAAAGCAGGCGGTTGCCCAAACCGCAATAGATTATATTGTGCCCCATCTCAAGCGTGAATCTGTTATTGGTGTGGGCACCGGGTCTACAGCCAATTGCTTTATTGATGCTTTAGCTAATATCAAGCACAACTTTGACGCTGCCGTAGCGAGCTCAGAAGCCACAGCACAGCGCCTACGAAGCCATGGCATTAACGTCTTAGAACTTAATAGCGCGCCCCATATTAGCTTTTATGTGGATGGCGCTGACGAAACTAATGCCCACCTGCACCTCATAAAGGGTGGCGGTGGTGCCTTAACGCGGGAGAAAATTGTTGCTGCGGTGGCTGAAACCTTCATCTGTATAGCAGATGAATCTAAACTAGTAGACGTGTTAGGTGCGTTTCCACTGCCGGTTGAGGTGATCCCCATGGCCCGCAGTTATGTGGCCCGCAAGTTAGTAGGGTTGGGTGGTGAACCCGTATGGCGGCAAGACTTTGTTACCGATAATGGCAATTTAATCTTAGATGTTTATGGCATGGATATTGTTGACCCTAAACTTCTCGAACAACAGATTAACCAATTAACCGGTGTGGTCACCAACGGTCTGTTTGCGCAGCGCCCAGCCGACCTACTATTGCTGGGCACTGCTGAGGGCGTTAAAACCCTCAAACGTTAAATTAGTACTCGGCAACTGATGGTGCCGGTTACCTTTTTCAATTGCACTGAGGCCAGTTCAGACCCGCTGGCATCCACATCGATGACCACATAACCCACTTCTGCGTTAGTATTCAAATACTGGCCGGAAATGTTAATGTTGTTGTCAGAAAATACATTATTAATCTGTGACAATACGCCAGGCACGTTCTTGTGAATGTGCAACAAACGGTGGGTGTTTTCATGGCTTGGCAACGACACTTCTGGAAAGTTAACTGCCGAAAGACTAGTGCCATTGTCACAATAGCGAATCAGTTTATCTGCCACCTCAACACCAATGTTAACTTGGGCTTCAACGGTTGAACCACCGATATGTGGGGTTAGGATGACATTGTCTAAACCCCTCAGTGGTGACACAAATTCATCTTTGTTAGAGCGCGGTTCTACTGGGAATACGTCTATAGCGGCGCCCAGTAACTTACCTTCACTGAGACTGGCGGCCAAGGCGTCAATATCGACCACAGTACCACGCGAAGCATTAATGAGAATTGCGCCTTTTTTCATTTGCGCCAGTTGTGTTGGGCCTATTAAGCAATGGGTCGATGGCGTTTCTGGCACATGCAAGGTAACAATGTCAGCACGCATTAGCAGTTCGGCTAAGTTACTACAGGCTGACGCGTTGCCTAAACTTAGCTTGGTGATCTGATCGTAATAAATAACTTCCATACCCATGGCTTCGGCCATAATACCGAGCTGTGAACCAATCGATCCATACCCAATCACGCCTAGCTTTTTACCCCGCACCTCAAACGATTGATGCGCCGACTTAAGCCATTGGCCACGATGGGCTTTGGCATTTTTTTCTGGAATGCCTCGGAGTAACAACACCGCCTCAGCAATAACCAATTCAGCGACACTGCGGGTATTACTATAAGGGGCATTAAATACGGGAATACCCATTTCTAGGGCCGCATTAAGGTCGACTTGGTTAGTGCCTATACAAAAACAGCCGATGGCCATGAGTTTGTTAGTTTGAGTTAACACCTTACGCGTTAATTGGGTGCGTGAACGTATGCCAACAAAGTGAGCGTCTTTAAGCACTTTAATGAGTTCATTTTCTGGTAAAGCAGTGGTGTAAAAGTCGATGTTATCAAAGCCATCAGCCTTCAAAGCTTCAACAGCAGATTGGTGTATACCTTCTAACAAAACAATTTTAATACTGCGTTTTTTACGGGAAATCTGCTGCGCTTCAGTCAAGTGAGGGCCTTTTAAATATAATTGAGAATTAACCTATAGGCGACCATTATATTACCAAAAACGACTCATTAGTAGTCTGGCGCGCATAAAAAACCCCGACACATCGCTGTGCAGGGGTTTTTTTAATGGCCTTAAGTCAGCGCCAGTCAATTGACCAAATCATGGTCAATTAACGAGCACCCTCAGGCGGGTATTAGGCTTCCATGTCTTTCATAGACAACTTAATACGGCCACGTGCGTCAACGTCTAAAACTTTAACCTTAACCGTTTGGCCTTCTTCTAGGTAGTCAGTGACTTTTTCCACTCGCTCACTAGAGATTTGAGAAATATGCAATAAACCATCTTTACCAGGCAGAATATTAATAAAGGCACCAAAGTCAACAATACGCTCTACCTTACCTTCGTAGATTGCACCCACTTCAGCTTCTGCAGTAATTTCTAGAATTTTAGCTTCAGCTAATTCCGCAGCCGCCTTGTCGTCTGCGTAAACGCGCACAGTACCGTCATCTTCAATGTCGATAGATGCACCCGTTTCTTCACACAAACCACGAATGGTTGCGCCGCCCTTACCAATCACATCACGGATCTTATCTTGATCGATCTTAATGGTCTTCATGGTGGGAGCATTGTCATTCAACTCAGTGCGAGGCACTGCGATGACCTTGTTCATTTCGTCCAAGATGTGGATACGTGCTTCGTGCGCTTGCTCAAGAGCAAGTTCCATAATCTCTTCAGTAATGCCTTGGATTTTGATGTCCATTTGCAAAGCAGTAATACCTGCAGCAGAACCGGCGACTTTAAAGTCCATGTCTCCCAAGTGATCTTCATCACCTAGAATGTCAGTCAATACGGCAAAGCCCGCATCTTCTTTGATCAAACCCATGGCAATACCAGCAACAGGCGCCTTAATTGGCACACCCGCATCCATCAAAGCCAGAGAAGCACCACAGACAGAAGCCATAGAACTAGAACCGTTAGATTCAGTAATTTCTGACACCACGCGAATGGTGTAAGGGAACTCTTCTTGGCTTGGCAACATGGCCTGAATGCCACGACGCGCCAAACGACCATGTCCAATCTCACGACGGCCTGGGCCCATAAAACGACCCGTCTCGCCTACCGAGTAGCTAGGGAAGTTGTAGTGCAGCATAAACGGATCTTTACGTGAACCTTCTAGGGCGTCGATAATCTGTTGATCTCGACTAGTTCCAAGAGTAGCTACTACAATAGACTGGGTTTCGCCACGGGTAAACAAGGACGAACCGTGAGCCTTGGCCAAAGTACCAATCTCTACATTGATACCACGCACAGTCTTGTTGTCACGGCCGTCAATACGCGGCTCGCCTGCCACTACGCGTGAACGTACCGTGTGCTTTTCTAGCTTGCTCACCATGCTTAATACATCAGACTTAGAGGGTGCTGATACATCATCGTTGCATAAGGCGGCTACGGCTTGCGCCTTCACTTCACCTAAACGCGTGTAACGGTCCATTTTATCGCTGATTTGGTAGGCTTCACCAACAGCGTCACCAACGGCAGCATTCACAGCGGCCTTCAGCGCTGCATCTTCTGGCTCAGCAACCCAATCCCAGGTGGGCTTAGCCGCTTCTGATGCAAATTCACCGATGGCAGTAACCACCGCTTGCATTTCGTCATGGGCAAAAAGTACGGCGCCTAACATCACGTCTTCACTGAGTTCTTTGGCTTCTGATTCAACCATCAACACAGCATCTGCAGTGCCCGCAACAACCATGTCTAGATCAGATGTGGCTTGGGCTTCAAAGCTTGGGTTAAGCTGGTAGCCAGCGTCTTCAGAATAGGACACTCGTGCAGCACCAATGGGACCTGCAAAAGGAATACCAGAGATCGCCAAAGCAGCAGAGGTACCGATTAAAGCAGCGATATCTGTGTCGTTTTGCTTATCCGCAGAAACAACAGTACAAATAACCTGCACTTCGTTCATAAAACCCTTAGGAAATAAAGGACGAATGGGACGATCGATCAAGCGGCTAGTTAAAGTCTCTTTTTCAGATGGACGCGCTTCGCGTTTAAAGAAACCACCAGGGATCTTACCAACAGCGTAAGTCTTTTCTTGGTAATGTACAGAAAGTGGAAAAAAACCTTGATCAGGCTTAGCTGTTTTAGAACCTACAACAGCAACCAACACTTGAATGGCATCATCGATGGTGACCAACACAGCACCCGAAGCTTGACGCGCAATACGGCCAGTTTCTAGGGTTACAGTTTGTTCACCGTATTGAAATGTTTTGGTAATGATAGACATATATCTCTCCATAAAATAAAGAATCTGCAATCAACCGAGCGATCTAATCCACCAGTACACTTATTAACTCGGTTTAGGTTGAGGCCAAAGCCTCCCTCTAACACCAAGCCAATAAGAGTACGGGCCGATCCTCTCTTATTGCTTACAGTCAAAAGCATAAAGGCCAAGTAACCAAAAGATTACCTAGCCTCTATGTTGCCATGAGAACAGAAGCCCTCATGACTTTTAAAATTGGAACTAGAGCGGCTGGTATCGTTAAGGGGTGAAAATTAAACAATGCAGTTTACCATCAGTAAACACAGCCTTTTTTAATTAGCCCCAGCGCCACACAAACAGCTCTAAAACCTTTTTTAGCGGCGTAGGCCTAAACGACCAATCAGCGTAAGATAACGCGCAGCGTCTTTACGATTTAGGTAGTCTAACAACTTACGACGCTGGTTAACCATACGGATCAAACCACGACGGGAGTGGTGATCATGGTGATGCTCTTTAAAGTGGCCTTGTAGAGCCAAAATGTTCGAAGTTAACAAGGCAACCTGAACTTCTGGTGAACCTGTATCGCCTTCGGCGGTTTGGTAATCTGCTACAACAGCAGCTTTTTCAACGGCAGTTAAAGCCATGGTAATTCTCCAATAATTAATATGCCCACTAGTCTCTCATCGAGGCCTAGGGGTTGGTTCGTGTTCACACCGTGCATATTTACAGCGGAACTTAAATGAAGGTCTAAGTGCTCATTAAGCGCTTAGCTTTTAAGCGACCTTCAGCTTGTACCTCAGCTAAACCAATAAACCCAGTCGCATCGGTAGCATGTGAGCTATACACTCGTACCACATCCAGTGGAGCGTAGTCAGTGGCATGGTCTATAACCTTACCTTGCTGCAACGCCTCAATATCATGGGCGGGTAATTGTACAGCATTTAATGATAAAACGGCAGTATCTGCCGGCATTAATAGCTTGTCCAGATGACTAAAAGCGGGGGTAATATCTGGCCACTGGCCGGCTTCAACCACCTGATCTTTTGTAGCCTCATCGATAATGGCCTGTAGCTCATCTAAAGTGACCATTTGCTCAGCCACAAAAGGCCCGGCCTGCAAACGTTTGAGTTGTGCCACATGCGCACCACAGTCCAGCGCTAGCCCTAGATCTTCTACAATACTGCGAATATAGGTGCCTTTAGTGCAGCTAATATCCATCTGCACTTGAGCATTTTCAAAGCTCAATAGTTCTAAATTATGAATGGTCACTTGGCGGGGCTTAACTTCCACAGTTTTTCCGGCCCTGGCTAATTTATATAAGGGCTGCCCTTTATACTTAAGCGCTGAAAACATGGACGGGACTTGGCTAATAAGGCCTCGAAATTGGGGTAGTTGGGCTTGGACGTCGGCCAAGGTGACATGGTCACACGCTTTAGTCTCTATTACCTTACCATCTGCATCGCTTGAGTCGGTGCGAACACCCAGCTGGCCGATAGTTTGGTAACGCTTATCTGAGTCCAGTAGAAACTGGCTAAACTTGGTCGCCTCTCCTAAGCAAATAGGCAGTAAGCCTGTTGCCAAGGGATCTAGCGACCCAGTATGACCGGCTTTACGGGCCCCAAACATACGTTTAACACGCTGCAAAGCATGATTTGAACTCATGCCTGTAGGCTTGTCTAAAATAAGAATGCCACTTATTTCACGGCCTTTAGGTTGGCGAGCCACTAGTGCTTATTCAGCATTAGAGTCCTGCTCTGGATCTGAAGCCCTAGCTTTGTCTATCAAATTACTCAGGTAATTACCCCGTGACAAGCTGTCGTCAAAATGAAACCTCAAGGTTGGAACAATGCGCAGCTTCATACGCTGGCCAAGTTGGCTGCGCAAAAAACCTGAGGCATTATTCAGCGCCTTAACAGATTCGGTAATCTCTTGCTGGTCTTCATCACCATTTAAAATAGTAACAAACACCTTAGCATGAGACAAATCGCGGGATACTTCTACAGCACTCACCGTCGCCATACCCACGCGAGGATCTTTCACCTCACGCTGGATTAGGGCGGCTAACTCGCGCTGAATTTGGTCTGCCACACGCTGGGTGCGGCTATATTCTTGTGCCATGATCAGCCCTTACAAGCTACGCTCGATTTCTACGGTATCAAAGACTTCGATTTGGTCACCCACACGAACATCGTTGTAACTCTTCACACCAATACCGCACTCAATACCATTACGAACGTCTGCAACGGAATCTTTATGACGACGCAAAGACTCCAACTCGCCTTGGTAAATAACCACGTTGTCACGTAACACACGGATAGGCTTGCTACGGTGAACCGTACCTTCAGTGACCATACAACCGGCAATTTGGCCCAACTTAGGTGAACGGAAGACTTCACGCACTTCTGCAATGCCAACAATGGTTTCGCGTAATTCGGGTGATAACATACCAGAAAGCGCGGCCTTAACGTCATTAATGATGTCATAAATGACACTATAATAACGCAGATCAATACCTTCTTTCTCGATCAAAGCCTTGGCGGGTGTATCCGCACGAACATTAAAACCAAAGATCACAGCGTTAGACGCCACGGCTAGGTTAACGTCGGACTCAGCAATACCACCTACACCACTGGAGACCACACGCACCTTAACTTCTTCCGTACCAATCTCCATTAGAGAACTGGTTAAGGCCTCCAACGAACCACGTACGTCGGTTTTAAGGACCACATTTAATACCGAGGCTTGGTTCTTACCCATATTCTCAAACATAGCATCTAATTTAGAGGCCTGTTGACGAGCCAGCTTCACATCGCGGTACTTGCCTTGACGGAACAGCGCCACTTCACGGGCTTTCTTTTCGTCTGCCACTACAGCAAAGTCTTCACCCGAATCAGGCGTGCCGCCTAACCCTAGAATCTCAACTGGAATAGAAGGACCAGCACTGGTGATGGGCTTTCCATTTTCGTCTAACATGGCGCGCACACGACCAAACTGCTGGCCTGCTAGCACGATGTCACCTTTGTTCAAGGTACCGTTTTGAATCAATATAGTGGCCACAGAACCACGTCCCTTATCAAGACGAGCTTCAACCACAACACCTTTGGCTGGAGCTTCTGGCACTGCGGTAAGTTCTAGCACTTCCGCCTCTAACAACACAGCGTCTAGTAATGCTTCGATGCCGTCACCGGTCTTGGCTGAGACTGGGATAAACTGCGTTACACCACCCCAATCTTCTGGCACAACATCACGGCTAGACAACTCTGTCTTGACTCGATCTGGATCTGCGCCTTCTTTGTCCATTTTATTGATGGCAACGATCAAAGGAACGCCAGCGGCCTTTGCGTGCTGCACAGCTTCCTCAGTTTGCGGCATCACACCGTCGTCTGCGGCAACCACCAAGATAACAATGTCCGTTGCCTTAGCACCACGAGCACGCATAGCGGTAAACGCAGCGTGTCCAGGAGTATCTAAGAAAGTTACCATGCCTTTCTCAGTTTCTACGTGGTAAGCACCAATGTGCTGAGTAATACCACCCGATTCACCCGAGGCCACTTTAGTTGACCGAATGCTATCCAAGAGCGATGTTTTACCATGATCAACGTGGCCCATTACCGTTACAACAGGCGCCCGAGCAATTTCAGTACCGTCGTAATTAATGCTTTCAACCACTTCAGTTTCAATCGCGTCATCCATCACCAACTTAGCCTTATGACCCATTTCTTCAACCACAATAGTGGCTGTTTCCTGGTCGATAACTTGGTTAATGGTGGCCATTGCACCCATATTAAACATGACTTTAATCACTTCAGCAGCCTTGACCTTCATGCGCTGGGCCAAATCAGCCACAGTGATAGATTCAGGCAAGTTCACTTCATAAATGACCTTTTCTGTAGGGACCTCAAACGCATGCTCACCACTGCCAGAACGCTTAGGTGCAGCAAGTTTGCCCTTATTACGGGCGCCTTTGCCACGACTGCGATCATCACGTCCGCCAGCTGCACGACCCTTGCCTTTGCCCTTACCTGCTGGGGCACCGCCACGGGGCTTATCAGGAGAGGTGAAGGTCTTCTGATTAGCAGGCTTCTTTTTAGCTTCTTCAGCCGCCTTTTGACGAGCAACCTCAGCATTGGCAGCCACTTTAGCCGCTGCAGCTGCTTCATCTAACTTAACCTTGGCTTGATCATCTGCTGCGTCTTTAGCAACCGCATTAGCCGCTTCACTAGCAATCACAGCTTCTGCCGCTTGGGCTGCAGACTTGGCATCGGCATCGGCCTTAACCTGAGCCACTTCATCCGCTTTACGAACTTCCAGCTCAGCCTTTTCTGCTTCAATAACTGCCGCTTGATTTTCTTCGTCAGATTTAACGTAGGTACGCTTCTTACGCACCTCAACGTTAACCGTACGCTTACCTGCAGCACCAGCCACTTTTAAAGTACTGGTGGTCTTGCGACGCAAAGTAATTTTCGTAGGACCATCGGCATTAGCGCCTTCGCCACCATGGGACTTTTGCAAGTGCGACAAAAGCGACTTACGTTCTTCGTCTGATACTGCATCTGTGGCTGCACGACGGGTAAGGCCTGCTTCTTCCATTTGGTTGAGCAATCGTTCAACCGGAACACCTACCTTTTCAGCTAGGGTGTTGACAGTTTGATCTGTCATAATCATATTCTCCTGTCGGTCGGGCTATGGCTTAAACAAACCAAGGGGCGCGCGCCGTCATAATTAATTCTGCTGCTTTTTCGTCACTCAAGCCTTCAATGTCCGAGATCTCATCAACAGCTTGCTCGGCCAAATCTTCCATGGTGATGATGCCACGACTTGCCAATACAAATGCAAGGTGGGTGTCCATGCCTTCCATGTCCAGCAAATCTTGCGCAGGTTCAGAGTTGTCTAACTGTTCTTCTGCTGCCAGCGCTTGGTTGAGTAGCTTATCTTTAGCCCGAGTACGAAGCTCTTCAACAATATCTTCATCCAAACCATCAATGGCTAACATTTCATCAAGGGGTACATAGGCAATTTCTTCAAGGCTAGCAAAACCTTCTTCTACTAACATTTGCGCAAACTCTTCATCAATGTCTAAAGCATCGACAAATGTCTGCACAACATCACCCATTTCGTCTTGTTGCTTGGCAGCGGCATCTTCTTCAGACATTACGTTGATGGTCCAGCCCGTCAGCTCCGAAGCTAGACGCACGTTCTGACCATTACGACCAATGGCCATGGCCAAGTTCTCGTCACTCACCGCCACATCCATCGCATGTCGATCTTCATCAACCACGATAGAGCTGACCTCTGCAGGGGCCATGGCGTTAATCACTAACTGAGCTGGGTTATCATCCCAAAGCACGATATCTACCCGCTCGTTATTCAACTCGCCAGTCACCGCCTGCACACGCGAACCACGCATGCCCACACAAGCGCCAATAGGATCAATACGGCCATCATTAGTCTTAACTGCAATTTTAGCACGAGATCCAGGATCACGGGCGGCTGCACGAATTTCGATTACCTCTTCAGAAATTTCAGGCACTTCAATCTTAAACAGCTCAACCAACATTTGTGGATCAGTACGACTTAAGAAAAGTTGTGGTCCCCGGCTTTCAGTGCGCACTTCAGCCAATAAGGCCCGCACACGATCACCCATGCGAAAAGTTTCACGACCGATCAACTGATCTCTTGCCATCAATGCTTCCGCATTATTGCCTAGATCTACAATCACATTGTCGCGTGTCACCTTCTTAACACTGCCACTAATAATTTGACCAATACGACCACGGTAGAGCTCGACGACCTTAGCACGCTCAGCTTCACGAACCTTTTGCACAATCACTTGCTTTGCAGTTTGCGCGGCAATGCGGCCAAACACTTCAGTTGGCAATTGATCTTCAACAAGATCACCTAACTCAAGGCTAGGATTAGTCACTTGTGCGTCTTCTAGAATCAACTCAGCTTCCGGGTTGGTATAAACCTCATCAGTCACCACGGTCCAGCAACGCGTGGTAGTTGCTTCCCCTGTTTTGCGGTCGATGACGACTCTAATATCACTCTCTTCGTGAATACGTTTGCGTGTCGCAGTGGCCAAGGCTAATTCTATTGCTTCAAAGATAACGTCTTTTGGCACGTCCTTTTCATTTGAAACAGCTTCTGCCACTAACAGAATTTCTTTATTCATTTCAAGCTCTCACTTAATTTGGGCTTATAAAACCGAGCTTAGAAGCGCGGTACAATATTGGCTTTTTCAATGCTGTCAAAAGGCAACAAATATTCTTCATCATCAACCTGCAAAAGCACATCATCACCTTCAATGCCACTTAGCAAACCTGTAAAACGGCGCCGACCATCAAAGGCCAAGCGCAACTTCAACGTTAATTTTTCACCAATGCTGGCTTGATATTGCGGCAAACTGAACAAAGGGCGATCTAAACCAGGTGATGACACCTCAAGGGTATACTCTCCTGTAATAGGGTCTTCGACATCCATCACGGCTGCAACTTGCCGACTGACGTCTGCACACTGCTCCACACCGATCCCTTTGGCGTGGTCTATGTAGACACGCAAGGTGGTATGACGACCTTGGGATATATATTCAATTCCCCAAAGATCACAACCACAAGCCGCCACTGCTGGCGCTACCAATGCTTCAATTTGTGCTGCTGCACCTGCCATTTCAATATCCTAAAACGCAAAAAGCCCCAAAAAAGGGGCTTTTTGTTGACTATATGTATTCAGTCTCGCAACCACACCACTGGTCTAATTACGAACCCCTGAATTACTTCTTTATGACTTTCGCCAAAGGTAAATGCAACCAAAACACTCACCTAAAAATTGGTAGCGGGGGCAGGATTTGAACCTACGACCTTCGGGTTATGAGCCCGACGAGCTACCATGCTGCTCCACCCCGCATCAAAGAGCGCAAATAATAGCCCTATATTCCTTATAGGTCAAACACTTATTGCAATTAATTAACAAAAGACCGCATTTAATGTTTTACCTTACCAACTACCGGTGTTTTGCATTGAAATCCACGGTTCCATGGGGGCTAAAGCCTTCCCTACTTGCAATAATTCAATGGACACATGATCTGGCGATTTTACAAACGCCATATGCCCATCACGGGGTGGCCGGTTAATGACCACACCTGCATCCATCAACGTCTGACAAAGCTGGTAAATGTCATCCACCTGATAAGCCACATGACCCCAGCTTCGACCGGTGCTTAATTGTTCGTCACCATCCCAGTTATAAGTTAGCTCTAACAGCGGCGCTTGCATACTTTGCGCACCTTTCTCATCCAGCGAGGCTGCCAAAAACACCAGGGTGAATCGCCCCGACTCATGGTCAGTGCGCTTAACTTCAACTAAACCCATTTGCTGACACCAAAAATTTAAGGAATCTTCTAAATTGGTGACTCTAATCATGGTATGTAGATAACGCATATAAAATCCTTTATTAATAAAAAGTAGAGCTCATTAGCACCTGCACATTAATGACCGCAAACAGGCATTAATCGAGTGCTTTAACAGCGGTTACGCCAGTTTCAGTGCGCCATAGTAAGCCATCTTTTTTGAGGCTCACATGCAAGGTTGCATCTTTGGTGCCATTGTCATAATCAGCAAACATGTGCTGCACAATAATGTCATCACTTTCAAAAATGCAACGGCGGTTGCTGATGCTAGAAAAACCCATAATAGCGCTCATCTGTGCAGCAGAAGTCTCACCTTTTTTGCTCACTCGTCCAGTAGAATGCCAGGTCATCTGAAAATCTTCATGATGCAGATCCAAATAGGCTTGCCCATCTTTACTTTCCCAAGCGGCGGTCATTTTGTCATATAAACTCATGGCGACTATTCCTATGCAAACGCCATCATGATCCCTAATCAACGATCGATGGCAATGATATTAAATATCGAAGCTAATAAATATAGCTAATAAAGCCGAACCCTGCGTAGAAGCACTACGCAAGGGCCTTTATTATTTTAAAGGTTCGCTTGCAGGGCCAGCCGTTACCCACATGTGATTATCAATGTCTGACAACCAAGCCGCAGCTGAACTACCAAAAATGTGTTTTTTAGGAATAATTTGATGGTGCTGCTCAAGAAAACCAGCCCGAATTTTAAACATTGTTTTGTCTACATCTGTCGCATACATTTGGGAGCCACAATCACCACAAAATACTTGAATACTTTCATTACCACTGTCGCCAACCTTCACATACTCTTTGGCCTCACCTTCAATTTGCACATTCTCAGCGGCAGTCACAGCCACAGACCGAAATGGCGCTCCACTAAACACTTGGCAGTCTCTGCAGTGGCAGGCCATCATCATGTCTTCAGACACCTCAGCCTTTAGTTTTATTTTTCCACAATGGCATTGTCCATTAACTTTCATTTCACGCGCCTTTTTTTAATGACTCACTTAAGGCCCAATGCTGACACTTTCAATGGGTAAGCGCAACTCTTTGAAAGCCTATCGCCACCGGCTCCGTTGAGGCAGGGCAACCTCAAATAATACACAACAAGACTCAGAAAAATAAACCAGCAGGCATAAAAAAGCCCCTAACAGCGGGGCTTTTTGCAACATCTATGATTGGTAATAGATGTTAATTTGGTACCGGCGGCCGGAGTTGAACCGGCACGAGCATAGCTCACCACCCCCTCAAGGTGGCGTGTCTACCAATTCCACCACGTCGGCATAACTCTTTACTCTGTTACGGGCACATCGCTGTCCGTAGGCACTGCAGCTTCTTCAAATTGCGGAAGCGTCTGTTGCTCTACTTGCTCAACCATGGGAATGCCATCATCAGAGATACTGTTAGCTTGTTGCTTGGCGTAAAACGCCAAAGCAAAACTGGTTACAAATAAACCAGCGGCTATAATAGCGGTAGTACGGCTCAGAAAGTTACCTGAACCACTACTACCAAATACGGTTTGTGAAGCGCCACCGCCACCAAAAGATGCACCGGCGTCGGCACCCTTACCTTGCTGGATCATGATAAAGCCAATCAAGGCTACAGCTAACAACACATGTACAATTAAAATTGCAACTTCCATTAAATTTCTCGCTTTACACTTATTATGCTTAGATAAGCACTAATCTATTTCGCCGCTTGACCAATGGCCAAAAATGAATCGGCTTGCAAGGATGCACCACCTACTAGGCCGCCATCAATGTCTGCTTGAGCAAATAACTCTTCAGCACTGGCTGCAGTCACACTGCCACCATATAAAATTTTCAAAGCCTTGGCTTGCTCCGGCGCCACACCCGCAACGTGGGCTCGGATGGCTCGATGTACTTCCTGAGCTTGGGCCGGGCTTGCCGTCAATCCAGTGCCAATGGCCCAAACAGGCTCATAAGCGATAACTGCATTAGCAAAGCTAGCACCACCCGCAGCTGCAATAACCGCCTCAATCTGACGACTCACAACGCTTAACGTCAAGCCTTGTTGGCGTTCTTCAAGGGTCTCACCAACACACAAAATGGGTGTCAGTTGCGCCGCTTGAGTGGCCACATACTTGGCAGCCACTTGGGTATCGTTTTCTGCATAAAGAGCACGCCGCTCTGAATGGCCCACCAGCACGTAGCTGACACCAAACTCTTTAGCCATGGCTAACGAGACTTCACCGGTATAAGCACCCTTATCTGCCGCACAAATATTTTGTACACCAATATGGATATTGGTAGCCGATAATTCCGCCTGAACTTGGGCGAGGTACGGAAACGGAGGAAAAACAAGCAGTTGAGCACCGGTAACCGTTGCTACACCCTGCTTTAGGCCGCTTAACAACTGCGTTACAGCGCTTTTGCTGGCGTTCATTTTCCAGTTGCCTGCAACGATCATGTGAGCCATTACTTAAACCTTCCGTTAGAACACCCCAAGGGTATTCAATTTAAGCGCGCAATAATACTCAAATTAAGGCCCCTAAACAAGTTATTTTGTGTCATTCAAGCGTAATTAGCTAACAATGGTTGGCCCATTAGCCTAACCAATAACCTCATTAACATCGTGGGCTAGCTCTTGGGCGTACTGATTAACCAAGTCAGCGTCTTCCCCTTCGACCATCACCCTGACCAAAGGCTCTGTGCCTGAGGGTCTAAGTAACACACGACCACGATCACCAATGCGCTTTTCCATCGCCTTAACAACATCAGTTAAGGCCGGGTATTGTGACAAGTTAACGCGACTACCAAAGCGCAAATTGATGAGCTTTTGTGGCATCTTGTGCATTTGGTTTTTTAGTTCATGTAGCGTCTTGCGGCTCGACTGCATGGCTTGAAGTACCTGCAACGCTGCAACGATGCCATCCCCTGTGGTGGTTAGGTTTCTACAGATAAGGTGGCCTGAGGACTCGCCACCCAAAAGCCAACCTTTGTCCCTTAGCTCCTGCATCACATATCGGTCACCTACCTGAGCGCGGGAGAAGTCTATACCCAGCTGCTTGAGACCCAACTCCATACCCAAGTTACTCATTTGAGTACCCACTACGCCACCTTCAAGCTGCCCATTACGCTTCAGGTGGGCGGCGATAATAAACATGAGTTCGTCACCATCAACTTCATCACCCATGTGATCCACCATAATCACTCGATCGCCATCACCATCTAATGCGATGCCTAAGTCGGCTTCTTGCAAACGCACGACCTTTCGCAACATGGCAATAGAAGTGGAACCACATTCTTGGTTGATATTAAGCCCATCGGGATCAACACCAATACTGGTGACATTAGCGCCTAGTTCATGCAGCACATTAGGGGCAATGTGGTAGGTTGCGCCATGGGCACAATCCAGCACAATGTTCATGCCCTTTAAGCTAGTGTGAGGCCCCACGGTACCTTTACAGAACTCAACATATCGGCCTGCCGCATCATCGATGCGCTTTGCCTTGCCTAAATGTTCTGGCGCGACGCACACCATGGTTTCTTGTAACTTATCTTCGATGGCAGCTTCTACTTCGTTAGACAGCTTAATGCCTTGGGCTGAGAAAAATTTAATGCCGTTGTCTTGATAGCCATTATGTGAAGCGCTAATGACGATGCCCGCTTCTGCATGAAAAGTGCGTGTTAGGTAGGCCACTGCAGGAGTGGGCATAGGGCCCAACAAGCGCACATCCACACCTGCGGCCGACAAGCCTGCCTGTAATGCAGATTCAAACATATAGCCAGAAATGCGCGTATCTTTACCAATTAAAACAGTGCTACGACCGTGCTCAGAAAATACTTTACCTACAGCCCAACCCAGTTTAAGCATGAAGTCTGGGGTAATGGGGTATTCACCACAATGGCCACGAATACCGTCAGTTCCAAAATACTTCATACCAAACTCCTTTGCCTAACCTTATCAAGTTTCAATTTAATCACTCGTCATTACCGCATGAGCCATACGCAAGGCATCTACAGTTGGCGCGACATCGTGCACCCGCATAATGCGAGCACCCCGCTCATAGGCCATCACAGTCACCGCTAAGCCACCATACAGCCGTTCATTAATGGGCCGACCCAACACACTACCAATCATGCTTTTGCGAGACATACCCACTAACACGGGCAGGCCTTTATTGACTAATACATCAAGCTGTTTAAGTAATTGTAGATTATGAACTAAGGTTTTACCAAAGCCAAATCCTGGATCAATAAGAATACGTTCTAAAGGGATGCCTGCGCGCTCACAGTCGGCCATGCGTTGCTCGAAATAAACCCCAACATCGGCTACCACAGACTCATATTGAGGGTTATTTTGCATGGTTTTCGGGTCACCCTGCATATGCATGAGGCAGACTGGCAACTGAGTATCAGCGGCAGCCTGCAAGGCTCCTTCTCGGCCTAAGGCACGCACATCATTAATCAGCCCTGCACCTGCCTTAGCCGCCGCAATCATGACTTCTGGGGTACTGGTATCCACCGACACCACCACCTCTAAGGAGGCACGGATCGCTTCAATCACCGGCACCACTCGATCTAACTCTTGCTGCACTGACACAGGGTCAGCACCTGGGCGAGTTGACTCGCCACCAATGTCGAGGAAGCTTGCCCCCTCTGCCACCATTGCCCGAGCCCGCTGCATAGCAGTATCTAGACACACAGATTGGTTAGCAAACAGGTTGCCACCATCAGAAAAGGAATCGGGAGTGACGTTTAACCCTCCCATAACATGAGGCTCTGATAAGTTGAGCCATCGATCACCAAACAGCATCTTAGCTGGGCGCTTCGTCAGCACCTGGCACATCGCTGTTGTCTGCGCCTAGATCAGATTCAGCAACAGTGGCCTGCTCTTCCGCTACAGGGGCGCTCGCATCACCATCAATGTCTGAGCCAGTGGAGTTACGATCTTGATCGTCCCAGCCTTCTGGTGCAGACACTTCTTGGCGCGCCAACAATTCATCTAACTGACTAGAATCAATGGTTTCATACTTCATCAAAGCATTAGCCATAGCATCTAAAATGTCACGGTTATCATGCAATAGGACACTGGCACGTTCATAGCAAGAGTCAATAATGTGTTTGATTTCGCCATCAATGGCGGCAGTCGTTTCATCGGAGAAGCCTTTAGCTCCCTGACCTTGAGCACCACTAAACGGATCAGCATCTTCTGATTCATAAAGCAACGGCCCTAACTTTTCAGACAAGCCCCACTTGGTCACCATATTGCGCGCCAATTGCGTCGCGCGCTGAATATCGTTAGATGCTCCAGTGGTCACGCCTTCTTTACCTAAGGTTATTTCTTCAGCAATACGACCGCCGTATAGGCTACAAATTTGGCTCAGAATACCTTGGCGAGATAAGCTATAGCGATCTTCTTCAGGCAAGAACATAGTCACACCTAAAGCACGACCACGAGGAATAATGGTGACCTTATAAACGGGATCATGATCTGGCACCAAACGCCCAACAATGGCATGGCCAGCTTCATGATAAGCGGTGTTGAGCTTTTCTTTAGGCTGCATGACCATCGATTTACGCTCGGCGCCCATCATGATCTTATCTTTTGCCTTCTCTAACTCGTCCATGCCCACGGTGCGTTTATTTAAGCGCGCAGTAAACAAAGCGGCCTCGTTGACTAGGTTAGCTAGATCGGCACCCGAAAAACCTGGCGTTCCACGCGCGATTAACTTGGCTTTTACACCGTCACCCAAGGGCACCTTTTTAAGGTGAACATTAAGAATCTGTTCACGCCCACGAATATCTGGCAAAGGAACATACACCTGACGGTCAAAACGGCCAGGGCGCAACAACGCCTTGTCTAGCACGTCTGGGCGGTTAGTCGCCGCAATCACAATAATGCCTTCATTACCTTCAAAACCATCCATTTCTACTAACAGTTGGTTTAAAGTTTGTTCGCGTTCATCATTACCACCACCCATACCCGCACCACGATGGCGACCTACGGCATCGATTTCATCGATAAAGATAATACATGGTGCTTGTTTTTTAGCCTGTTCGAACATATCGCGTACACGGGACGCACCCACGCCCACAAACATTTCCACAAAATCAGAACCAGAAATACTAAAGAATGGCACCTTAGCTTCACCGGCAATGGCTTTAGCCAATAAGGTTTTACCCGTACCTGGGGCACCCGACATGAGTATGCCACGGGGGATATGACCACCTAAGCGCTGGAATTTGCCTGGATCACGTAAAAATTCAACCAATTCTTGCACGTCTTCTTTAGCTTCTTCGACACCCGCAACGTCAGCAAAGGTGGTTTTAATTTGATCTTCGCTCATTAACCGAGCTTTACTCTTGCCAAAAGACATAGGGCCACCCTTACCACCAGCACCCCCCTGCATTTGACGCATAAAGAACATAAACACCACAATAATGATGAGAATGGGCGCACTAGCCACCAACAATTGCATCCAGATGCTTTGCTGCTCTGGCTGCTTGCCAACAATCTCAACCTCGTGAGTCAGTAGATCATCCACCAACTTAGGGTCTGATAAGGCCGGACGCACCACTTCAAAACTAGTGCCATCACCAAATTTGCCGTTGATGATAATGCCATCAACTTCAACGTTTCTAACCTGATCACGCTGCACTGCCTGCACAAATTCTGAATAGCTCACTCGATTGGGAGCAGCTTTTTGGCTAAAGTTGTTAAACACCGTCAACAGCACCGCTGCGATGATGAGCCATAAAACCAAGTTCTTTGTCATATTATTCAAGTGCTCGACTCCTAAACCTCAGTATGAGGGCGGCTTGGGGACTAAGGAAGGTAAACTAGGTTTACTGCCCCTTAAAACCGGTTGCCAATTGATAAACCTCTCGCGAACGTCCACGAGAAGCATCGGGTTTACGTGACCGCACAGCTGTAAAGCTAGTGCGGGTATCTTTTAATAAATCATCAAAACCTTCACCATGAAACACTTTAGCCACAAATGTGCCGCCAGGTTTCAACACGCTACGGGCCATATCTAAGGCCAACTCCACCAAATACATAGATTTTGGCTGATCAATAGCGGGGTTACCACTCATATTGGGGGCCATATCAGAAATTACAAGGTCTGCTTTTTCACCACCTAAAGCCGCTACAATCTGATCGTAAACCGCCTGCTCAGTAAAGTCACCTTGCACAAAGGTGACATCTGCTATGGAGTCCATAGGTAATATGTCTGAAGCCACTACCGTGCCTTCTTCACCGACTAGTTGCATGGCCACTTGAGTCCAGCCACCTGGGGCTGCACCTAGGTCAACCACCACCATACCCGGGCGAATCAAACGATCTTTTTTACTTATTTCAAGCAGCTTATAACTGGCCCGAGAACGGTAACCGTCTTTTTGGGCCTGCTTTACGTAAGGGTCGTCAAAGTGCTCTTTTAGCCAGTTGCTGCTGGTTTTTGATCTAGCCAAGGGAATCTCTACTGATAGTTCGAAAAGTAAGTGGGTAAATCTAGCGGCTAACAAGCGAAAACGCCAGATATGCGGTACAATAGCCGCCAGTTTAACACAGTCACGGGGCCTATGGCGCCCAACAATTTATCTTTGGACAACCATGAATTTAGCTCAATCCCAGAAAAAACAACTTCGCTCCATCGGCCATGACCTGCACCCGCTTGTCACCGTAGCTAGCAAAGGGCTTTCCGAAAACGTAATGACAGAGATCAACCGTGCGCTGTTCGATCATGAATTGATCAAGGTAAAATTCTCTGTCGGTGATCGCGAGGTGAAGAACGCCCTCATTGCCGACATGTGCAAACAAAGCGGCGCCACACTCGTTCAATCCATCGGTAACGTTGCACTAGTCTACCTAAGCAATCCAGATGCAGACCCAAAGAAGTCTAACTTAGAAGGTTAGTCTTTCGGCCTAACTGCCGCAGCCCCGCGTTAAGCGTAAGACTGTGGCAGTTAACGCATTACTTATGCGATGTGCTGAACCTCAACAATTTCGTAATCAATCACCCCGCCAGGGGTAGTGACACGCACCTCATCACCTTCGTTTTTGGCAATCAGTGCCCGCGCTATAGGCGAACCGATAGAGATTTTGTTGGCTTTAATATCCGCCTCATCCTGGCCCACAATGCAGTAGGTCTTTTCTTCGTCGGTGGCGACATTAACGATGGTTACCGTAGCACCAAAGATCACCTTGCCCGTGTGCGGTATTTGACTAACATCAATCACCTGCACTAAAGACAGCTTAGCTTCAACTTCTTGAATCCGACCTTCGCAAAAGCTTTGCTGCTCACGGGCGGCATGGTATTCGGCATTTTCTTTTAAATCACCGTGCTCACGGGCGGTGGCAATATCTTGAATAATGCGCGGCCGAGTGACACTTTTTAATTCCAATAACTCTGCCCGCAGTAGTTGCTCACCGCGCACAGTCATGGGGACCTTAGTAATCGCCATAATTAATATTTCCTTATGCTATCAGCGTTGCGTGCATATCTTGCAAGCGACGCACTTCTTGTTCTTCCCCAAACGCCAAACCTTCCATTACCGCAAGCCCGCAAGTAAGGGTCGTAGAGTAGGCTACCTTGTGCTGTAGCGCAGAGCGACGAATTAATGATGAATCATTAATGGCTTGACGACCTTCTGTGGTGTTCACCACAAAAGTGATTTCGTCATTCTTGATCTTATCAACAATGTTAGGACGGCCTTCCATCACCTTATTCACGCGTTCACACTCAAAACCCGCTTCGGTTAATGTTTTTTGAGTGCCGCTGGTAGCCACCAAAGTAAAGCCTAGCTTAACTAAGCCAGCGGCTAATTTAAGTGAAGCGGGTTTATCCACTTCACGCACAGAAACAAAGGCCTTACCCGCCACAGGCATCGATTGACCCGTACCAATATGAGCCTTAGAGAAGGCTTCGGCGAAGCTATTACCCACACCCATGACCTCACCCGTTGATTTCATCTCAGGGCTGAGAATGGGATCAACGCCTGGGAATTTGTCAAATGGGAACACCGCCTCTTTAACGCTAAAGTAGCCGGGGATGATCTCTTCAGTAAAGCCAATGTCGGCCAAGCTTTTACCTGCCATAACCTGAGCACCAATGTCGGCCAAAGAAACGCCAATGCATTTAGACACAAAAGGCACCGTGCGAGACGCACGAGGGTTCACTTCAATAACGTAAATTTCGCCATCTTGCCAAGCCAACTGAGTGTTCATTAAACCAATAACACCCAACTCTAAGGCCATGCGTTTAACCTGTTCGCGCATGGCATCCTGCACCACTTTAGGTAAATCATAAGGTGGCAGCGCACAAGCCGAGTCACCCGAGTGAATGCCTGCTTGTTCGATGTGCTGCATAATGGCTCCAATCACCACTTGCTCGCCGTCACACACCGCATCGATATCGACTTCTACGGCATTGCTCAAGAAACGATCAAGCAACACGGGTGAATCATGAGACACCTGCACGGCTTCGTTCATGTAGCGCTTAAGTTCGCTTTCTTGATGCACAATCTCCATGGCACGACCACCTAAAACGTAGGATGGACGGACCACTAAGGGATAACCAATTTTTTCTGCTGCACGCACTGCTTCTTCTTGCGTACGAACGGTGGCATTTTCGGGTTGTAACAACCCTAAACGCTGAATCATTTGCTGAAAACGTTCACGGTCTTCAGCCCGATCAATGGCCTCTGGACTCGTACCCAGTATGGGCACTCCCGCGTTCTCTAGATCAACGGCAAGCTTGAGTGGGGTTTGGCCGCCATACTGTACAATCACCCCCATAGGCTGCTCAATCTGCACAATCTCTAACACATCTTCTAGGGTTACAGACTCAAAATATAAACGGTCTGAGGTGTCGTAATCTGTCGATACTGTCTCTGGGTTACAGTTCACCATAATGGTTTCATAACCGAGCTTACGCATGGTCAAAGCCGCATGCACACAACAGTAATCAAATTCTATGCCCTGACCTATGCGGTTGGGTCCACCGCCTAAGATCATGATTTTATCTCGGCCCGTGGGGCGCGACTCACACTCTTCTTCATAGGTAGAGTACATGTAAGCTGTGTCCGTGGAAAACTCGGCGGCACAGGTATCTACACGCTTATAAACCGGGCGAATACCCAGCTTTTGGCGATGTTGACGGAAGCCTTTTTCGGTCAGACCCAACAAGGTTGCTAAGCGAATGTCAGAGAAACCCTTACGCTTAAGGCTATACACACGCTCATAGTTTAGGTCTGCAAGGCCTAAAGTGGCTAGCTTAGCTTCTTCTTGTATTAAATCTTGTAGCTGCACCAAGAACCACGGATCGATACCAGAGTACTCATACACCTCTTGCACTTCCATACCCATCCGTAAGGCATCACCCACGTATTGAATACGATCTGCCCGAGGAATCTTTAGCTCAGAAACAATCTTACTGCGAGCCTCTTCTTGGGTGATATCTAAAATAGGATCCAAACCATGGATACCCGTTTCTAGGCCACGCAAAGCTTTTTGCAACGACTCTTGGAAGGTACGACCAATGGCCATCACTTCGCCCACAGATTTCATTTGTGTGGTTAAGCGGTCATCGGCTTGTGGAAATTTCTCAAAGGTAAAGCGAGGAATCTTTGTGACCACATAATCGATGGCAGGCTCGAATGAGGCCGGTGTAGCACCGCCTGTAATCTCGTTCTGCAGCTCATCTAAGGTGTAACCTACAGCCAGCTTAGCGGCCACCCTTGCAATAGGAAATCCAGTCGCCTTGGACGCCAGAGCCGATGAACGCGACACCCGTGGGTTCATCTCGATAACGACCATGCGCCCATCTTCTGGGTTAACCCCAAACTGAACGTTAGAACCACCCGTTTCTACACCAATTTCACGCAATACCGCCAGTGAAGCGTTACGCATGATTTGATATTCTTTATCGGTGAGGGTTTGGGCTGGCGCAACGGTAATAGAATCACCCGTATGTACACCCATGGCATCAAAGTTCTCGATAGCACAAATAATGATGCAGTTATCGTTGGTGTCACGCACCACTTCCATTTCATATTCTTTCCAACCAATCAAAGACTCATCAATGAGCAATTCGCTGGTGGGTGAAAGGTCTAAACCACGGATACAAATTTCTTCAAATTCTTCACGGTTGTAGGCAATGCCACCCCCTGAGCCACCCATAGTGAAAGAGGGCCTGATAATAGCAGGGAAACCAATACGCGTTTGCACATCAAAGGCTTCTTCTAGGGTGTGAGCAATTTCAGCACGCGGACACTCAAGCCCAATATTCTTCATGGCCTTATCAAAACGATTACGATCTTCTGCTTTATCAATCGTGTCTGCATCAGCACCAATCATTTCCACATTGTACTTTTCAAGCACTCCCATGCGGTCAAGGTCTAAGGCACAATTAAGCGCTGTTTGACCACCCATGGTAGGCAAGATTGCACTAGGGCGCTCTTTTTCAATTATTTTCTCTACGGTCTGCCAACGAATAGGTTCAATGTAGGTGGCGTCGGCCATAGCGGGGTCGGTCATTATAGTGGCTGGGTTAGAGTTCACCAAAATAACGCGATAACCTTCTTCGCGAAGGGCTTTGCAGGCTTGGGCCCCCGAATAGTCAAATTCACAGGCTTGGCCAATGATGATAGGGCCAGCACCAAGGATCAATATACTTTTGAGGTCAGAACGTTTAGGCATGTCGGTTATCCAATAATCTGTGGCTGTGTCATTTAGCTTTTGCGCGCTATCATGATGTTGATAAAGCGGTCGAACAAAGGTGCGACATCATGCGGACCGGGGCTAGCTTCTGGATGACCCTGAAAACTAAAGGCCTGCCGATCAGTGCGCTCAATACCCTGCAATGAGCCATCAAACAAGGACTTGTGAGTAGCCCTCAAGTTGCTAGGCAAGGTGTCTTCTGACACTGCAAAACCATGGTTCTGGCTAGTGATCATCACCACCTTAGAATCAAGATCTTGCACTGGGTGGTTGGCCCCATGGTGGCCAAACTTCATCTTTTCTGTTTTCGCACCAGAAGCTAGGGCCATCAACTGATGCCCCAGGCAAATACCAAATACTGGTACGTCTGTTGTGAGAATTTCTTTAATGGCAGCAATGGCATAATCACATGGCTCTGGATCACCTGGGCCATTGGACAAGAATACGCCATCAGGCTGCATGGCCAATACGTCTTTGGCCAGCGTTTGCGCTGGCACCACGGTCACATCACAACCGCGCTCAACCAACATCCGTAAAATATTACGTTTGACACCATAATCGTATGCCACAACCTTAAACTGACCATCGGTCTTTTCACGATTACCTTCCACCAAGTCCCAAGTCGATCCAGTCCAGTGATAGGCCTCTTTCACCGTCACCTGTTTGGCAAGGTCCATGCCTTTTAAGCCAGCAAAGCCCTGCGCCGCTTCCAAGGCAGCAGCAACATCGATGTCATCACCTGCCACGATGCAGCCACTAAGTGAACCTTTTTCACGCAAAATACGTGTCAGGCGTCGGGTATCAATGTCGGCAATAGCCACCACGTTGTTGGCCCTTAAGTAGTCATCAAGGGGCTGAGTATTGCGCCAATTACTGGCCATCAAAGGCAAGTCTCTAATCACCAAGCCGGCAGCCCAAACAAACTCAGACTCTTCATCTTCAGAGTTTGTTCCAGTGTTGCCTATATGCGGGTAAGTGAGGGTAACAATTTGGTGGGCGTAAGAAGGGTCTGTAAGGATTTCTTGATAGCCTGTCATGGAGGTATTGAACACCACTTCACCGACACTTTGGCCTGTGGCGCCAATGGCTACCCCTTTAAAAATGCTGCCGTCTTCTAGAGCCAGAATGGCGGAAGTAGTCAATGGGGCCTCCTTAGGTATGGTGCGCAATGAGTGCAAATTTCTTTTACAGGCACTAAAAGTGCGGGCTATAGTCGCAAAAAAGCGAGGTGTGTAAGACACGCCCCGCTTTTTATAGAATATTTACCGGCCGCTAGTTTATGGCGCCTGTTGTCGAGCAGGATTATACAGAACAATACCACCTTTTGTCTAGCAAATTCCCAGACCCAAGAGCATAGACTAGCCTTTCAAATCTAGCACATCTTGCATGTCGTACAAGCCTTGTGGCTGGTTATGCAGCCACGCACAGGCGCGCACAGCGCCTTTAGCAAAGGTCATGCGACTGCTGGCTTTGTGAGTAATTTCAATGCGCTCACCTTCACTGGCGAACAGCACCGTATGATCACCAACTACATCGCCTGCACGAATGGTTTCAAAGCCAATTTCATTGGCCTTGCGCGGCCCCGTATTACCTTGACGTCCATAAACCGCACATTCGTCTAAGTTACGGCCCATAGCATCGGCAACCACTTCACCTAAACGTAACGCTGTACCCGATGGGGCGTCGACTTTATGGCGATGGTGAGTTTCAATAATTTCCACGTCGTAGCCTTCTTGCAGCACACTGGCTGCACGATGCAGAATATCAAGCAGCAAGTTAATGCCCACACTCATGTTAGGCGCAAACACCACTGGGATATGGTGCGCTTGATCAGACAGTGTCTGCTGCTGCTCTTTCGATAGCCCGGTAGTACCAATGACCATGGCTTTTTTGAGGCGCACACATTCTGCAAGATTGGCTAAGGTTAGGTCTGGATTAGTAAAGTCGATGAGTACATCAAAGTCATCAGCGGCGGTAGCTATGGAATTTTTAAGGCTTACACCTAACTTACCCACGCCTACCAACTCACCCGCATCTGCGCCCAACAAACTACTGTTAGGAG
>CAWUTT010000016.1:0-8810 GCA_963925635.1 uncultured Pseudomonadales bacterium
AGAGTAGTGCCTGTTTTAGCAAAGGTGGTTTGTACTACTTTACCCACTGGAAAATTATCTGGGTGACAATCGTACACGGTTGATTTTTGTAACACTTGGGCCAAATCAGGGCCTGACAAATTAACTAAGGTTTGGCCACTACTCACATCGGTGATGGCAATGTGCTGATCACCCATTGCCAAGCGTAAGTCAGCCTCAACATGCCCCTGCGTGCCGCTCACCACAATTAATAACCATTCGTTAGGGCACAACCAATACACTACTGTTCCACCCTTACGCGCACTGGTATTGGGTTGGGTGGGTAATGCTACACCTAACACATGCTCTACGGCATCGCTAAAGGCTGCGTCCGATGGGTTGCCCCTAAGGTTAAGGTAACCCCGAAACTTATCTTCTTTCATTACCACCCCAGCATCGCTGGCGTTAGTGTGCGACGCATGGTGGTGCAGTGGTGATTGCATCATGTTGTGAGTGGGAGCATTGGTGCTTGATACACTAGTCATGGTGGTGATCTCCTTTTGGATCATAGAACACTGGACTGCAAATTTCAGCAGCCAATACGCGGCCATCAGCTAAGGGGCAGTAAACTGTTTCACCCATTCGCTCTGATCCACCTTTAACCGTACCCATGGCAATGCCATGGCCTAAACATTCACTCCAATAGCTCGAAGTGACGTGGCCCATCATGTCCATAGGAATGGGTTGATTGGGGTCCATGACAATTTGCGCGCCTTCTGGAATCACAACCGTGGGGTCTTTTGGTTTTAAACCCACCAATTGTTTACGGTCTGTGCGGGCCGTATCGGGTCGGGTAAAGGAGCGCTCACCTAAAAAGCTAAAGGTTTTCGTTTTACCTACGGCCCAGCCCATCAAACAATCGTAGGGGGTCATGGAACCGTCGGTATCTTGGCCCGCAATAATGAAGCCTTTCTCTGCCCGCAATACGTGCATAGATTCAGTGCCGTATGGGGTAATGCCAAACTCTTCACCGGCTTGCATGAGTTGTTGCCACATATAATGGCCTTGGTCTGCGGGCACGTTCACCTCAAACGACAGCTCACCAGTAAAGGAAATACGGAAGATGCGTGACTTAATGCCCGCCACAGTGCCCTCTCTGTAATCCATAAACTTCATGGCTTGTGCAGACAGATCTACGTCGGTGCAGAGCTTCTCTAGCACCTTACGAGAATTAGGCCCTGCAAAAGAACAGGTGGCCCATTGATCGGTGACTGAGGTGAAGTAAACATCTAACTCTGGCCATTCTGTTTGATGCCATAATTCTAACCAACCCAACACCGCAGCAGCGCCGCCAGAGGTGGTGGTCATAAGAAAATGGGTGTCACTTAAACACGCCGTTACCCCATCATCAAAGATCATGCCGTCTTCTTTGAGCATCAAACCATAACGACACTTGCCAGGCGCTAACTTAGACCAGGCGTTAGTGTAAACGCGGTTCAGGAATTCACGCGCATCCTTACCTTGGATGTCAATTTTGCCTAAGGTCGACGCATCCAACATACCTACACTGTTGCGCACGGCCATACATTCTCGGTTAAGGCTTTGCTGCATGGTTTCTCCCGCTTGGGGGAAATACCAAGGGCGCTTCCACTGGCCCACGTTTTCAAACTTGGCGCCATTAGCCACATGCCATGGGTGCATGGCCGTGTGGCGGGCTGGATCTAACAACACCCCAATGTCGCGGCCGCCAATGGCACCAAAGGTCACTGGCGTGTATGCCGGACGAAAAATAGTGGTGCCTGTTTCAGCAATCGACTTATTTAACGCCTTGGCCACAATAGCCATGCCATTCACATTACCCGTTTTGCCTTGATCAGTACCAAAACCCATGGCCGTATAACGTTTAACATGTTCAATAGATTGAAACCCTTCGCGGGTAGCCAATTCAATGCCTGCTGCTGTAACGTCGTTTTGGAAATCCACAAACTGTTTAGGTGCACGGCTAATCGGCTTAGTATGAGGAATCAAGTAAAGCGCTTGCGCAGCACCTTCGGACTCATCACCACAATTAAAGACCTGAGTAGATTGTGTGCCTGCGGCAGCAGCACCGGCTTGAACACCACCATTTAAGGCTTGCGATAACCAGTACTCGCCAGTAATAGCGCCTGCTAAGTGTTGATTTTGAATACTTGAGCCAGGCACAAAACCGGCCACATCTTCTTGCCAGACGGGTCGGCTGCCCGTATGACAGCTTAAATGCACCACTGGGCTCCAACCACCAGCCACGGCAATAAGATCGCAACTTAGGGTTTGCCCTGAGCCAATAATCTTGTCACCCGCTTCATCTAAAGGCGCTACCATAGCACCTATCACTCGTTTCCTGCCTTGAGCTTCGGTTACCCCGGAGCCTGCCATTACTTGAATACCAGCAAGCTTAGCCATTTCAACCAAGCGACCTTCGGGTGCATGGCGTGAATCTACCACGGCTACTACAGTGCGGCCTGCAGACTGAATATCTAAAGCGGTTTGATAACCTGAATCGTTGGTGGTCATCACCACACAGCGTTGGCCTGGAACTACGGCATAACGGTTAATGTAGGTCGACACAGAGTGTGCCAACATGATGCCGGGTAGATCGTTATTAGCAAATACTAAGGGCCGCTCAATGGCGCCCGTTGCCAACACCACTTGATGGGCGCGAATACGATGAATACGCTGGCGTGTTCCCTTTAATGCCACTGGGCCAAGATGGTCAGTGCGGCGTTCTATGGCACACACAAAGTTGTGGTCGTAGTAACCAAACGCGGTGGTCCGTGGCATTGCAGTAACATTAGCCATGGCAGCCAGTTGGCTCGCAGCTTGTTGTGCCCAAGTGGCGGCATCCACACCATCAACGGTTTGCTTGCTAGCTAATAAAGTGCCACCAAATTCATTTTGCTCGTCTACAATAATTACGCGCTTGCCACTGCGGCCCGCTTCTAGCGCCGCTGCTAAGCCTGCAGGGCCTGCACCTATGACCATCACGTCACAATGGACGTTAAGTTTGTCATAGGTATCTGGATCTGGTTCTAAGGATAAGCGACCAAAACCCGCAGCTTTGCGAATAAATTTTTCATAGGTCATCCACATTTTTTGGGGCGCCATAAAGGTTTTGTAGTAAAAGCCAACGGGCATCATTTTGCCGCCAATTTTACCTACTAAACCCATGAGATCGAATTCGGCACTGGGCCAACCATTAGTACTGGTGGCCGTTAAACCATCAAACAACTCCACTTGGGTTGCCCGTGGGTTAGGCACTGTTGCATTGCCTTTGTGCAGCTGCATCAGGGCATTAGGCTCTTCGGCACCATGGCCTAAAATGCCTCGTGGGCGGCTGTATTTAAAACTGCGGCCTACAATACCAATGCCGTTTGCCAGCATGGCAGAGGCGAGAGTATCACCATCAAAACCGTGGTAGGTTTTGCCGTTAAAGGAGAAACTCATGGGTTTGGAGCGATCAATACGACCGCCCGTTGCTATACGATTAACTTGGCTCATGAGGCATCTCCTTGCTGTTCTGCTGGGGTTGCTTTGGCCTGATCTTTAGCTGGCGCTGCTTTGCTTAGCGCGGTGACTGTTGGCAACTCACCCATTTTGTAGGTCTCATGTATTTTGTAGCTGTGGGTGTCGCGCGTGGCATTAAAGTAACGCCGACAACCCGCTGCGTGATACCACATTTCGTGGTGGATACCACGGGGGTTAGTCCGAAAGAACAGATAGTCACCCCAAGCTTCATCACTCAGTGATGCGGGGTCTTTAGGGCGTTCAATATGGGCTTCACCGGTGTAGGAATACTCTTCTTCTTCGCGCATTTCTTCGCAATAAGGGCAGTAAATATGATGCATGGGTAGGTCTCCTTATGCTCAAAAGTTAGTGGGCAACGCCAGCGGCGCCATGCTCATCGATTAAGTGGCCCGTATTAAACCGGTCCAAACTAAAAGGTGCAGCCAGGGGATGGGGTTCATCATGGGCTAGGGTGTGGGCAAACACATGCCCAGAACCCGGTGTGGCCTTAAAGCCACCCGTGCCCCAACCGCAGTTAAAGTACAGGCCTTTAACACTGGCTTTAGACAATATAGGGCAGGCGTCTGGGCAGGTATCCACCACGCCACCCCAAGCTCGATTCATGCGCACGCGGCTGAGCATAGGAAATAGCTCACAGATAGCAGACAAGGTATGTTCGACCACATTGAAACTGCCCCGCTGGCCATAGCCATTAAAGGAGTCGGTACCGGCACCAATGACGAGGTCGCCCTTATCTGATTGGCTCACATAAGCATGCACTGCGTTTGACATAACCACGGTATCAATAATAGGTTTAACAGGCTCTGATACTAGGGCTTGTAATGGCCGCGATTCAATAGGCAAGCGCAAACCCACCATGGCTGCCATAACCCCCGAATTACCCGCCGTAACACAGGCTACTTTTTTAGCACCAATAAAGCCTTGAGTCGTTTGCACACCCACCACCGCACCGTCTTCTTTGATAATGTCGGTGACTTCACATTGTTGAATAAGATCCACACCAAAACTATCGGCACCGCGGGCAAAACCCCATGCCACAGCGTCATGTCGTGCAACGCCTCCGGTGGCTTGCCAAGACGCACCCAATACCGGGTAACGGATGTCTTGTGAGTCGTTAATAATGGGCACAATTTCTTTAACTTCTGCAGTGTTTAACACGACGCCATCAATACCGTTCAAGCGGTTGGCATTAACCCGGCGTTCGATATCACGCATATCTTGTAAGTTGTGGCCTAAGTTCAAAACGCCACGCTGACTAAACATAACGTTGTAGTTTAAGTCTTGGCTTAAGTCTTTCCATAGGTCTAGGGAATGGTCATACAATTTAGACGCTTCATCCCATAAGTAATTGGAGCGCACAATAGTAGTGTTACGCGCGGTATTACCGCCACCTAAGTAGCCTTTTTCTAATACGGCCACATTAGTAATGCCATGCACTTTAGCTAAATAATAAGCGGTAGCCAAACCATGCCCACCACCGCCCACGATAATGACATCGTATTGTTTTTTAGGCTGCGGACTGCGCCATACTGCCTGCCAGTTTTCGTGATGGCTAAGGGAATGCTTAAAAAGGCTAAAGCCTGAATATTTTTTCATGGTGTGATCCGCTTGTGTTCGTTTTGATGTTGCGTCAATCTTATAATCTAGGGCTTATCATCTAGGGCTTATCATCTAGGGCCTATAAACTTGACCTTATTTTGCTAAAACCTAAACCAATGCTCTTATTCAATTGCGACCCAAATAGAAGCCTGCAGACAAAGCGTTTAACTAATGCCAATGATATCAACAAAGCCAAGCCACATGGGCATAAAAATGCAGTACAA
This sequence comes from uncultured Pseudomonadales bacterium, assembly GCA_963925635.1. GTDB lineage: Bacteria > Pseudomonadota > Gammaproteobacteria > Pseudomonadales > Balneatricaceae > Njordibacter. The sequence goes on from CAWUTT010000016.1 coordinate 5,346, forward strand.
TTACGCCATATTTGGGCAGTATATAATGGAATCACAGCATGAAGGTTTTTGGTGTTGTAGGATGGAAAAATAACGGCAAAACCACTCTTGTAGAGCGGCTTATCAGCCAGCTTACAACAATGGGATATAAAGTGTCGTCGGTTAAACATGCACACCATAATGTTGACATTGACGAGCCCGGGCGTGATAGCTATCGCCACCGGGCTGCCGGGGCGCAACAAACCCTATTAGCCACCCAAAAACGCTGGGCCTTAATGCATGAGCATCGAGCCCAGCAGGAGCCACAGCTAGACCAGCTATTACCCTTATTTGCCCCCTGTGACTTGGTTATTGTGGAAGGCTATAAAGGGGCGGCTCACCCTAAATTAGAGGTGGTGCGCAACATTGACAAAGCGGGCTTGCTAGCAGACCAAATGCCCAATATTGTGGCCCTTGTTACCGATCAAGAAAACCTCACAAGTAGCCTACCGCAGTTAGACATTAACAACATTCAACAAGTCACAGACTTTGTGCTCAAGCACACGGGGCTCACTAGCCCAACAGACACTAATAACTGTTATAGCCCAGACCAACAACTCTTGTCTGCCGACACCGCCTGGCAGCGGATGCAGGCTTTAGCCTCAACTCAAGTTAAAAGCCAAACCCTTAATTTAGCCCAATGTATGAACCGTCGTTTAGCAGCAGACGTGGTCACGCCATACGATAGCCCTCGTTTTGATAATGCAGCGGTAGACGGTTACGCCTTTAACTACGACGACCTCAAGCAGCAGCAAAATTTCACCTTGCCACTGATGGTTGCAGAAGCCAATGCTGGTGGCAGCGCCAAGCTCAGCCTCGTTCAAGGTTACTGCATGCGCGTGCTCACTGGAGCGCAAATGCCCAAGGGCGCCAATACCGTTGTTATGCAAGAAGATGTGCAGATTATTAATGATGTTGTCAGCTTTCCAAAAAACTGCAAAGCCAAGGCTAACTGGCGTCCGCAGGGCGAAGACGTCAAGGCCGGTGAGGTAATTATTCACCAAGGCCAGCAAATTCGTCCACAAGACATTGGCTTGGCTGCCGCTGCTGGCCAGAGTCAGTTAAAGGTGTACAACAAGGTTAAGGTAGCACTCTTCTCCACGGGTAATGAAGTTTATGAATTGGGCGAGGAGTTACCCGAAGACGGCATTTATGATGTTAACCGACATCTGCTTAACGCCCTGCTCACCAGTCTCCATTGCGAAGTGACTGATTTGGGTATTTTGGCAGACGATTATCAGGTTATTAGTGCTGCATTAGAGCGTGCCAGTCAAGATCACCAACTTATTATTACCTCTGGTGGCGCCTCTACCGGCAGCCACGATCATGTGGCCGCTGTGTTGCAAGAGCTGGGTAAAGTTCATGCGTGGCGCTTGGCCATTAAACCAGGCAGGCCTCTAGCCTTTGGTCAACTAGGCCCAGCCTTATTCCTTGGATTACCAGGCAACCCTGTGGCCGCTAATGTGTGTACCTTAATGTTTGGGCAACCGTTAATTCGGGCATTAGGTGGGGGGGGTTGGCAGCGCCCCATGTCATACCCACAAAAACTAGGTTTTGATGCCAACACCAAGGCTGGCCGCAGGGAATGGCTGAGGGTATTTCAAGAGCAACAGCCTAATGGGGAAATCTTGTTAAAACGCAGCGCATCTCATGGTTCTGGTATTTTAACCTCTATGACCCGCGCCGACGGTTTAGTGGAGGTGGACGAAGCGACTAGCAGCCTACCTTACGGCAGTCTTGTAGAGTTTATTCCCTTTGCTAGCTTTGGCATGGGTGATGCTTAGATTTTGCTGATGCTTAGATGTTAGCGATGCTCACGCTAAGGTTACCTTTTAGGGCCAGTGCTGCTCTGTGTTAAAACGGCGCGTGACGCCCACCCAATTAACCATAGGCCACTGTAAAAAAACATTATAAACTTTGGCAGGCTAATAAATAGGGTAAGCGTTGCTGGGCTGCCTTTACCTTCTCAAGTTGAACTTTGGCAATCAGTAAAGCTTCCTCAGTGCCTGCCCTAGCGAGCACCTGCCCTAAGGGTGAGCCAATAAAGCTAGCGCCTAAATAGGCTAAGCCATTTTCAACACCCACGTAATTTGCATACACAAAATACACCCCATTCTCATAGCCCCTAGTTGGCATCATCTGCTGTGCAACCCAACTCCACTGATCACCCAAGGCCGTGGGAACCAAGATAATATCTGCGCCTGCTAAAGCCAGTTGGCGGGCCAGTTCTGGGAATTCGGCATCAAAGCAAATCAGCATGCCTATTTTGAAACCCTGCCACTCAAACAAGCCCAGTTGTTGGCCCCTAGAAAAATGATTGGCCTCAAAACCTGGCGGTAACACCTGCTTGCGATAATGTCCAAGCTGTTCGCCAGTGGGCCCAATGCATTGAACTGCGTTATAAAGGCCGTCCTTATGCCGTTCGGCAAAGCCATAATGAATGGCCATGTTGTATTTTTTCGCCAGCCCTGCAATGACCTTGGCACTGGCACCATCAACAGTTTCAGCCAGAGTTTCCACTAAAGGGCCAATATTGTAGCCACTCACAAACAGTTCTGGCAGCACCAACAAATCAACGTTACCCTCGGCGGCTAAAAGACATTGCTCTTGCAACCACTGCATGCGCGCAACACCCGCTGTTCTGCTGGCATCCAACTGGGCCACCGCTATGTTCATATCAAGGTTCAGGCCAGTGTTCACGTGAGCGGTCATGGTTATTGATAGGTCACAAGTAATTCACGTGGGTACTGAGTCAGGTAGTTGTAGCCACCCTCAGTCACCACAATGGAATCACCTATGCGACCGGCAGTTTGGCCATCTATGGAAATACCACCATCCACTGCAAAGGTCATACCCACCTGCAACACGGTTGTGTCGCCCTGTTTAAGCTCAGGCGCCTCAAGATAGGAGACACCGATTGAGCGACCTGTGCGGTAGCCGGTTTGGTAACCTTGCCTTTGATAGACTGCATTAGCTGCAGCAGCCACCTGTTCTGCTGTAACACCGGGCCTGATGGTTGCAATAGCAGCTTGTTGAGCGTCAATGGCGGCCATCTGTACCTGTGCCGCTTGATCAGTGACTTCGCCAATATGGAACATTCGATCAAAGCCTAATTTATACTGCTTAAACTGGGCCATATTACAAAAGCAAAAATACACAGGATCGGCCCACTGATATTTCCTAACACTTGCGCGTCGGTGCACCATAGAGGTATCGCTGCCGCTTTGTAGTATTTGTAAATTGTGGATCATAGGTGAAACAAAACGTTCCCAGCCCGTATCGGTAAGAAAACCCGCCGCTTTTTTAGTGCCCGCATTGATAACGGCCAAGGCCGATTCATATTCTGGCACGCCCTCTGCCAAGGATTCATGGGCCGCCTGCATCATGGCCCCAGCGATACTGCCAGCCTGAGACATGACTTCAATTTCTAAAGCCGACTTAATTAAG
>CAWUTT010000017.1:0-15987 GCA_963925635.1 uncultured Pseudomonadales bacterium
TCAAAAGTTTCGCCATACAGCAACACACCAATAATGGCGATAATGGGAAGGCGCAAAAAGTCGAGACTAATGACCACACTCACATCGGCCAGTTGCATGGATTTAGAGATACAGTAATGAGCAGCTAAGCCCGTTAAGGCCACGGCCATGACCCAGGGCCACATCCAAGGTTCGGGCATGGTCCAGTCGGCTCCCGCCATTAATGCACCCAAGGGCAATTGAATCAGGGTCATATAGAACACCACGGTTAATGGGTGTTCTGTGCGTAAAAGCGACTTATTAAAGATAAAGGTTAGGGCAAAACACACGGCCGCAATGAGCATGATGATGGCGCCACGATCGAGTAATTCCACACCCGGTTTAACAATAATAGCCACCCCGATTAAACCTAAGGCCACAGCTGCAAACTTGCGACCGGTAATGCGCTCACCCAAAAATATAGCAGCGATAATTAACACCCAAAGCGGCACGGTAAATTCAATGGCGAACACTTGGGCCAAGGGCAAAATACCAATGCCAACAAGCCAGCTAAATTGGCCAATAAAGTGAAACAGATTGCGCCAAACGTGAGTCTTAGTGCGCTGAGTAAACATTAATCTGGGGCGCTTAATTACGTTCATAATAATCACTAGCAGCACTAAACCCACCATACTGCGGATGGCCAGCAACTCAAACTTATCGATTAATCCGTCCAACTCGCGGGCAGAAATAGCCATGAGGCAAAAAGAAAATATAGCCCCAGACATCCAAAATATAGCGCGCATTATTGTGTCCTATGTATGTGGGTAAGCCGAACGAGGTAGATCTGGATCAACTAAACTGGCGTCTGCACGCATGACTGTGAAGATCTGCCAGCCGGTGGCGACCATACCCCACAATAGACCCATTACTACGCCAGCATCTAAAATGGGCCGCCAAGGCTGAGGTAGGTTGAGGGCAATAAAAATAAACACCAGCACCATTAGCAAAATAGTAAAGGACACAAGGGTGCGTTTTTTAGAGGCGTAGATAAAGCCCATGGCAAATAACGGTGCTAATAACACTAACCAGGGTTTGGGGTTATGTCGTAACCACAAGAGCCGGGCCGCTACGCGAGGCGAAAAGCCCTGCTGAAAGCCCTTATAACCCTCTGAGTAAGCCATAAACACCACCCACAGGGCCAATGCCCCATAGTGCCATATTTGCGCTGGGTAAAGCAGGAACTCAAGCGCAATATCAGACAAGCGCACTACTGAGGTAAGTAGCAATCCAATCACTCCAATTGCACCCCAGAAAAAACCAATACGACCTAACATAATGCCAGAAACCTTAAGCCCATAAAATCAGTTGGCATTCTATCACAGAGGACTTTCCTAAGCGCCTTTCTAGGGCCATAATAAGCGCTTTACATTCTAACTATTAGCCAGACATATATTATGCGCCGCAGACCTCGCACCAGCCGTAACATTGACCACAGCATCCCTTCACCGTGCATTAAAGTGTGCCAATTTAAGAGTGAGGAACTGGTGTGTAAAGGCTGTTACCGCAGCCAAGATGAAGTGAGAAATTGGATGATTATGAGTCGAGAAGAAAAGTTACACACGCTGGCCCAAGTGCAACTTAGAAAAGCCAACCCATAGACCCACCTCAATACGGTGAAAAATCAGTCTGCATCGGCCACAACTCAATTAAAGTCTATGCTAAGCCATCACTATCGCGGTCTGGGTTGGAGCGTGTTTGCATATTTTCAGCCAGCGAAGTTAACGGCCTCCCAGTGGCATCAAAATTGTCATCACTCAACCAATATTTAATAATCGAGCGCACTTGTGGCCACTCTGTATCTAAAATGGAGTACCAGGCCGTATCTCGGTTTTTACCTTTGAAAATGAGGTGGTTGTAAAAAATGCCCTCAAACCTAAAGCCAAGACGCCTTGCCGCTGTTCTCGATTTTTGATTAAGCGAATTACAACGCCATTGCATGCGTCTATAATTTAAATCATCAAAGGCGTGGCTTAACATCAAAAATAGGGCCTCAGTTGCAGCCCGGGTTCTTTGTAACTCAGGTGCAAACCATATATGACCAATTTCAGTGACCCCATGTTGCGCATGGTTGTCTAAAAAACTGGCCTGGCCACATGCCTTACCCGAGTGCTTTAAGCGAATAGCATAAAAAACAGGGTCGGTACTGGCCGACTGAGCGCGCAATACTGCTTTATAGGCTTCCACATTGGGCCATGGCCCATAAGCGAGATAATCCCAGATAGCCAAGGCCTCTGGCGACTCATGGCCTGCCGTATAAAGCTGCTCACCGTGAAGTTGAGCGTTTTGTGGCTCTAACACCACTTCACGACCCACTAAGCCTACCCTAGAAGGTAGTAGTGCCGGCGGTGGCTTACTCACTACATGTCCCGATAGTGGGCGTGGAAAAATAGCTTCATAATCTGCTGGCTGGTGCATGGTACGACTCCTTCATAGGCTCAATATGGGCTCAATATGAACTCGATAGTAGGCCAGTTTAGTGGCTATACTAACGACTTAGAGTGGCTACTGACAGGCTCAAGTGGACACTTTTGATGAAACAAAACGTTTATTACGGCGATAGGGAAATACGTCTTTCACCTGCCCGTCTTCAATATCTCGCTGCAAGGACTTCCAATAATCGGCGTCAAAAATATCACTGTGTATTTGACGAAATATCTTAGCTATGCGCGGCCGACCTGCCAAAAATACATGAAACTCTTCTGGAAATACATCGTAGGGCCCTACTGAGTACCAAGGCTCACTGGCCAATTCTTGCTCTGGATACATGGCCTCTGGAATTTTGCGAAACTTACATTCGGTGAGGTAACAGATTTCATCGTAGTCGTAAAACACCACCCGACCATGACGGGTCACGCCAAAGTTCTTAAACAGCATGTCTCCAGGGAAAATGTTAGCTGCCGCCAGTTGTTTGATAGCGTTACCATATTCGTCAATGACATCGTACAACTGCTCGTCACTGGCGGTATCAATGTAGATATTAAGTGGCGTCATGCGGCGCTCAACATAAAGTTGTTCGATGACCACGTATTCATCCACTATTTGGATCATGCTGGGGGCTACGGCAAACAACTCGTCAATCAACTCTTGAGAAAACCGATGCCTGGCAAAAGCAAAGTGTTTAAACTCTTGGGTATCGGCCATGCGCCCTACGCGGTCATGTTCCTTTACCAAACGGTACTTTTCTTTAACCACCGCTTTGCTCATGGCTTTTGGCGGTGCAAACTTATCCTTAATAATCTTAAACACAATGTCTAACGAAGGCAGCGTAAATACACTCATCACCATGCCTTTAATGCCCGGGGCAATAATAAACTGGTCATCAGAATCATTCATATGCTGTAGGTAGTCACGAATAAACACCGACTTACCATGCTTATAAAAGCCGATATTGGTGTAGATTTCAGCTAAGGGCTTAGCGGGCAAGATCTGTTGCAAAAAACCAACAAACTTTGCAGGGTCTGGGGTTTCCACCATAAAATAAGAGCGGGTGAAGCTAAAGATAATACTAACGTCGTCGGAATCTGTAATTAAGGTATCGGTATAAACGCCTTGATGCTCATCGTTTAATAAGGGGATAACAAAGGGCTGAGAATGGTTTGGGTTGACCAGTTGACCCACTAAATAGGCGCCCTTGTTGCGGTAAAAAACCGATTTTAAAATTTGTATGCGTGTGGTGGCACTAATGGCCATGCGGGCATCAGTGTTGTCTTTGATATTACGCGCAAGGTTAACCACATCAAGCCGCTTATTGGCATAAGGTACACTGAAGCTATAGTCATCAAGGATTTGACTCACCATGCTCACCACACCCTGCTGGGCATGATATTGGCGGTACATGTCTTGCGCCAATACTTTAGGTGCCAGGCCCGTTGAGCTGAACAAAAACATGCGTTGTTCACGCAACGCACTATGCCGAAAGATGCGACAGAAAATAGAGTTATAGAAGGTTTCTGCTAGCTCAGGATCACTACGCTGGGGCGTTAATTGCTCAAATTGGGCTTTAATGGCGACCCAATCTCGGGCTTTTTCTTGACCTAGGTGTTCGGTTCGACGAAATTCCTCTACCCTTCGAGTCACTTCCGTCACCATCTCGCCATAGAGGTTTATTCTTTGCCTGCCGTTGGCTTGAACCTGTTGCCACAAAGCCTGCTCAAAACGTTGTTTTGCGCCCGAGGAAATCTCTTCAAATTGCATACGATACTCAGTAAAACCGGTATTTATAAGGTGAGCAATTTGGCTGGATTGAGCATTATTTAGCGGCATGATAGTTCCCTATAGGTTGGCGTCAAGGCGTTGCTGTTTAGCCACAATTTTATCCAACACACGGGCCACCGCAATAAATGCAAAGGTGCCAGTGACAAAACTAACGGCGCCAAAGCCACGACTACAGTCCATTTTGGCCCCTGCCACGTTAGCACTTTTGGCCCAATCAACCGTGCCATCGGGTTGGGGATAATGCAGTTGTTCTGTTGAACACACACACTCAATGCGAAACCGGCTTTTGAGGTTTTTGCTAAAGCCATACTGACTGCGTAACACCGACCTTAACTTAGCCGCTAAAGGATCTACCTTGGTCATGGCAAGATCGACAATCTTCACTTGACTTGGGTCGCGCTGCCCACCTGCTCCACCTATAGTAATAATAGGCACACGACGGTGCTTACACCAAGACACCATCATGGCTTTGGCCTTAATGGAATCACAGGCATCGATGACGTAATCATAACCTCTATCTAAACACGCTTGCAGGTTATTGGCTCCCACAAACTCTTCGATTAAATTAACCTGACATTCGGGGTTGATGTCTTTAATGCGCGCAGCCATCACCTCAATTTTGGCTTGGTCTACGGTCGACAGCAACGCCACCAATTGACGATTAATGTTAGAGTGTGCCACATCATCCATATCAATCAAAGTAATCTGGCCTACCCCTGAGCGCGCCAATGCTTCAGCCACCCAAGTGCCCACTCCACCAATGCCTACTACACAAATATGTGCCTTGCGAATGGCAGTGTAATCCTGCACCCCATATAACCTTTCTACGCCGTCAAAACCTGATTGTATTTGAGTCATTAATTCAATTGCATGTCTGTTAAACTTAGCCCTATTGTAACTGTATTCGAGCCGTATCACGGTGTATTTTCAACATATTTAACTGATAAATCAGGGCCTCTTTTGAACTACCAAATTCCACATTTACATGGCCAAGACTTAGAACTGATTTTGACGGTTAAGAACAGCCGTTTTATTGCCAACCTACGCCATACTGTGGGTCGTGGTGAAGGTGACATTCATGTGCACGACATGCGTAAAAAATACCCCGATGCCAGCCATCATTGCTGGGCAGTCGTGGCTGAAGCGCCTGAAAATAGTACTTTTTGGGGTTTAAGCGATGCCGGCGAACCCTCAGGCACGGCTGGAAAACCCATGCTTCAAGTGCTAAGTCATTGCGGTATTGGCGAGGTGAGCGTGGTAGTGTGCCGTTATTTTGGTGGCACCAAATTGGGCACAGGCGGTTTGGTTAAAGCTTACGGTGACGCTGTAAAATTAGTCGTGGAACGGTGTCCAACCTTACTAAAACAGCCACTAAGTCAGTTACAGCTAAAGTGCCCTTATGACCTTAGTGGCCCGTTAGAATACCTCTGTAAAAAACATAATGCGCTCATTAGCCAGCGCCATTATAGTGATCAGTTGACCCTAGACATCACCCTAGCCACAGCAGCACTGACAGCCCTAAAAGAGGATGCCGCGGCACTGCCTGGCTTACAGCTGTGCTTATTAACACCATAGCAAACGCCACTCACAGGTGCTTTAAAGGTTGGTTTTTGATCTTAAGTAATGGATTTCATGAAATGACTCTGCACGGCTATGGCCTCGTAAAACAAGGGCGTGTGCGGATATAAGGCCCCGAAATGACCACCATCAATCTCATAAAATTGCTTTTTAGGTTTAATCCGGTCAAATACTTCTAGTTGTACCTCACGAATAATTTGTGGCATCTCATCTTCTTTACCCGTCATCATCAAAACGGGCACCTGTATAAATGGCGCCGTCACTAACGGGGAAAAAGGCACTTCAGTGTTTGGGATGACCCGTGTCACTCTATTTTCCCAGCCACTATTCCACTGGCCTCCTTGGTCTATAAACCAACGAAATGCTTGGATGGGCTTAAGTAACGAGGGGTTACCTACTTGGTCAGAAGACACCACTGGCATGGGCCCCTCTCGAACCATATCTTCTAATTGATCAAACTCACCCTTATCAAAGATACTTTTCAGTGTGGCTAGACTTTTTTCTGGGTTGTCAAACTCCAATACCTGCAAGCCACATGGTGCAGTGAAGGAAACCACGCCGGCTAAATCATCAATCAGTGCACCGACCACCAATACCAGCATACCCACAAAGCTATCACCCCAAAGAATGACCTTTCCATTGTGTGCATGCTCAGCAGATTTCAAATAGGTTACGGCATCTGCAATGCCACGCCCCTGAACCCAAGGGTTGATAGTTTGTCGGTATTGGCCATCACTGCGACCGAAACCCACGTGGTCATAAAGAAATACGTTGAAGCCCTTTTTTTGAAATTCCGTGGCATAATCTGCCAGACACATGGAAATGGTGGCTGAAGTGCCATGACACATAACAATAACCGGTGCCAGTGCCAGTGACTCTGCCTGAGCCGCATACCAACGCCCTCTTAATATTTCGCCTTGTGAGATAAACTCTTTTTCAACAAACATTCGAATGATTCCTGTTTTAATTATTGTTTTTTGACAAACTGAGACTTAAGTTTCATCGCCCCAACGCCTGGAATTTTGCAATCGATGTCGTGATCGCCGTCAACCAGGCGAATACCTTTGACTTTGGTGCCCACTTTAACCACCAAGGACGAGCCTTTGACTTTAAGGTCTTTAATCACCGTGACTGTGTCACCATCTTGTAACAGATTACCGTTACTGTCGTGTATTTGCTTGCCATCTAAAGCCGCCTCAACATCATTGCCAGTAGCTTCTATCGACCACTCATGGGCGCACTCCGGACACACGTACTGGCTTGCATCTTGGTAACTATATTCAGAATTGCATTGGGGACAGTTGGGTAAATCAGACATAGAGGGTCTCTTTCAAAGCCGGTGATTTTTAGGCCGTCATGCTAACACGAAACTAGGCCTAGATTGCCGCGCTCAACGCATCACCTTAGCCAAACAACCAAGCTACTAAAGACTAGCTAGAATATGAACGGCCTATAAGCAGCTTATAGTGCCTAAATTGTAACGCCCCCATGGCAGCAGAGACCAGTGCCACCACAAAAGTGACTCGTATGCCTGAGGGGTCAATAATCACAGCCCCAACACTGATTAGCACTAGCGTGAGCAAGGTCCAACCATAGTCGCCTATGACCACGAACATAATTTCATGGGGTTTGATCTGTTGGCGCAAGGAGGCCATTAAAATAATCATGCCGTTAAACACTAAAATGATGCCTATGGAGTGCATCAACATGGTCTTTTCCGTACCTAGCAGCAGATTAACCGACTGTGTTTTTAATAACAGTAGCAAACCTAAGATTAACCACAAGGCACTGTTAAGACGCAATAATATATTTAACCTCATGCTAACCTCGTAAACGTCTTACTTTGAAGTTGCGACCTTTAATCTTGCCTTCACTGAGCCTGTTAAACGCCGTATTGCCATGTTCTTGAGTCACCGCCACATAGGCCCATTGATCACCCACCTGTATTCTACCAATTTCCGAGCCAGGTATGCCCTCCGCCCCAGTTAAAGCACCCACGATATCCCCCGCTCTCACCTTTTGCTTTTTGCCACCCCCAATTTGAATGGTGACCATGGGTGGGGAAAACGCAGCTTGGCGCAATAAGGCTTTGGGCGGAAGATCATCCCGTTCAAGCTTCTGTTTTAAATAATCTTCTAACAAACCTATTTTGTGATTTTCTTTTTGGGTATGCAAAGTACAAGCAATACCTTGGGCACCCGCACGACCGGTGCGGCCAATGCGATGGGTATGGACTTCCAACTCCCGTGCTATTTGATAATTAATAACTAAGTCGAGGGCTTCGATGTCTAAACCGCGCGCCGCGACATCTGTTGCCACCAAGACCGAAGCACTGCGATTGGCAAACCGCACTAAGGTTTGATCGCGCTGCTTTTGCTCCAAATCACCATGCAAGGCTAAGGCTTCATAGCCCACCGCGCGTAATGCATTAGCTAGTTGGTCAGTTTCAATCTTAGTATTACAAAAGATGAGCGTGGTTTCTGGCTGATGAGCCTGTAATAACAGTCTTACTGCGTCCACACGGGCGTCATCATTTTCTACCTCATAAAGGCTTTGCACAATACTTTGTTTACTGTGACTGTCTTGTACTTCAACCATCACCGGCGACTGCATAATGCGCTGCGCCGTTTTTTCAATTTTTGCGGGATAAGTGGCACTAAACAATAGAGTTTGGCGCTGTTTGGGCATGTAACTAATAATGTCATCTAAGGCCTGCTGAAAACCCATGTCCAACATTCGGTCAGCTTCGTCTAACACCAAAGTGGTTAGATTATCAAGATTTAGGTTGGCTTTACGCAGGTGCTCTTCGACCCGGCCAGGGGTACCGACAATAATGTGCGCGCCGTGCTCTAAAGAACCCACCTGAGGCCCAAAGGCCATACCACCACACAAGGTGAGCACCTTGATGTTATGAATACCACGAGCCAATTTACGTATTTCTACAGCCACTTGATCGGCTAGCTCTCGGGTTGGGCACAGCACCACAGTTTGCACCCGAAATCGTTTTACATCGAGTTTATTGAGCAAACCCAAAGCAAAGGTCGCAGTTTTACCAGAACCCGTTTTGGCCTGAGCAATCACATCTTTATTGGCCAAGATAGGGGGTAAAGCTTGTGCCTGAATGGGCGTCATTTCGGTGTAACCTAAACTAGACAGGTTATCTACTAAGGCGGCGTTTAAACCTAAACTGGCAAAATCGTATTGTGACAAGGGCATTCTCGTAGGTTGTTTGAGGCGAAGCAGATGCCGACAGATGGCTAAAAGCACAGTCTAAATGGGCCACATTAAGGCCCAGTCCAAGACCAAACTGCGCCGCTTTGTAAAGCAGCACGTTGGCATCGAGCATGGGCATGACCTAAAGCATCATTAGGGGCGTATTCTAACAGAATATCGCGCCCTTAGTTGCTTATCATCTCAGCTAACAACTGCTGGCGTTGATCGACTTGATCTCCTTGTAAAACAAAACCACACACCTTACCTTGATTATCATTAAAGCGCGCAATAATGCCCCTTTCACTGGTCTCTAATTGCCATTGGCCAAGCTGGCCTTGGGGCGGGGGCAATAGCGTAATTGGGCAGGCTGGCGTTTTAACCACTACCGTCATGGGTGGGTAATTAACATCGGTTACGGTGCCCGTAAGGGTGTGCGATAAGGCTTGGATACCCCAATAAATAGGTGCAATGTAGGGCTGCAACTGGCCATCAAACTCAACGCAGTCGCCCAACGCATAAATGTGGGGTACATTGGTCATCAAGCGGGTATCTGTTTTGATACCTACGCCACAAGCAATGCCATTATTGATGGCAAGTTTGGTCCGAGCTTGCAAGCCAACAGCGGCCACAATCACGTCGACTTCTAATACATCCCCACTTTTTAAGCCTACGGAGTAACCTAATTGTGGCTGAGTTGTATCACGATAATTGATCGACGTTACTTGGTTGTCTAACCACCAGTTGACGCCCATGGTAGATAATGCATCGTGTAATTTAAGGCCTACAGCTTCTGGCAGCAAACGGCCCATGGGCCAAGACTTACGACCAACCACATCAACCTGTTTGCCTACTGAAACTAAGTCGTTAGCAAACTCACAACCAATCAAACCATTACCAATGAGTAATACGCGGGCCTTACCTAACAGCAAGTCTCGGTAACGAGCATAATCTTGTAGGTCGTTAACACTAATCACATCGCCACTAGCATCACCATCAAAGGGAATGTTAATGGCCTGTGCTCCTTGTGCTAAAACTAACTGACCATAAGGCTGTTGGCCAAGGCTGGTGAGCACAACTTTAGCCTGGCTGTCGACGCGTTCAACATGACAATGGGTCACAATGCGAATGCTTAGACGATTAGCCCGGTCTAGTGGCAGTTCCACCACTAGATCTTTGGCTGTCTGCTGCATGGCTAAGCCAGTTGATAGGGCGGGTTTAGAATAGTGCTTACCGTCATCTTGGGTGAGCACAACAATATCGATTGTAGCATTAAGTTTACGCACAGCTTCCGCTAGGTTATAACCAGCATAGCCTGAACCCACAATCACAATAGGGCCTTGAGGTTGATCCAAAGCCGATAAGACCAACCCATCATGCATGGCATTAACGCCCGACTGAGTCGGCTCTGCCGGCATTTCAATCATTTCAAAATCTTCTTTGCCTACCAAGCAGTCTGGGCATAACCAGTCTTCTGGCACATCATCCCAGCGAGTTCCCGGGGCTATGCCATCATGGGGCCAACCCAAGGCCTCGTCATAAATAAAACCACAAATAATACACAGCCATTTTTTATAAGGCTCAGACTGATCAATAGCTGACATACATAATTCTCTAGGGTGTTAAACGAATAGCAATATTTTTAGTGCGCACGTAATTATACAAAGCTTCTTGACCTTTTTCACGCCCAAAACCAGATTTTCCTACGCCACCAAAGGGCGTGCTGATGCCTCCAGCAAACCATTCATTAACGAACACTTGGCCGGCAACTAAGGCGCGACTGGCGCGTAACGCTAAGCTCACATTGGGGGTGAATACGCCAGCCACCAAACCAAAATCAGTGCCGTTAGCTATGGCGTAAGCCTCTTCTTCACTGCTAAATTTCATTAATACTAACACCGGCCCAAACACTTCTTGTTGGGCTATTTCGGTGTGTGCTGCAGCCTCAATAATGGTGGGTGGCATAAAATACCCAGGTCCGGGTAGCGCCGCACCACCTAATAAACAAGTGGCGCCTTGATCGTTGGCTCGTTTGCACATGGTTACAATTTTATCGAGCTGCCCTTGAGTTAAAATAGGCGTAACATCTGCTTCATCCATGCCTGATCCCACGGATTTAGCAGCAAAACAAGTTAATAAACGCTGCTTAACTTGTTCATAAATGCTCTCATGCACAATTAAACGAGACATGGCCGAACAAACCTGTCCAGCATTGAAAAGGTTACCCACTTCGGCACTAGCGATCACCTGGTCTAAATTAGCATCAGCAAACACAACACCTGCGGATTTACCTCCCAATTCCATGACGCAAGGTACTACATGTTCAGTGGCCGCCTGCATGATAGATTGTCCAGTTGCTACAGAGCCTGTAAATACAATCTGGTCAATATCGCCATGGGACACTAACGCCGCACCGGTATCGTGACCATAACCACACACTATATTCACGGCCCCTGGTGGAACTTTCGCCTTGACCATTGCCTCAGCTAACAAAGACACGGCTAATGGTGTTAACTCTGGCGACTTGATCACCACACTATTACCCGCTGCTAAGGCAGGTGCTAATGATCGTGCCACTAAAGAGACGGGAAAGTTCCATGGGATCACTTGAGCTGAAACGCCAAACGGTTCGTATTCGGTAAAGTCGACTAAACCTTCTCCCAAAGGAATGGATTTACCTTCAATTTTATCCGCCATGCCTGCATAATATTCAAAGTATCGTGCAGCTTCTTCGAACTCGCCCTCAGCCCGACTTAAGGGCTTGCCATTTTCCAAACACAATAGCGCCCCACCACGCTTTGATAAGGCTCTAATTTCAGCTGCGATAGCATGTAACAATTGCATGCGTTGGTAGGGCAGCATATCTGCCATCAAGCGTAAATCATGACATTGACGGGCAGCACTCACTGCGTCATTGACCTGCTGCGGTGTTGCACCGGCAATGGTACCCACAAGTTCGCCTGTGGCTGGATTTTCCACTTTAATATGGTGCTCACTGTCCACCCATTGACCGTTGATAAAGTTAGTCCAATGGGTTATGCCCTGTTGCAACTGATTCATGGCTTTAAACTCCTGTTAATTGAGTACTTTCAATTAAGCGTTTAGCCGCCCATTGATGAAAGTAGTGGGTTGGATTGTCTAACACAGGAGAAAACTTACCCCCCTTAAACCCGGGTGAGGCTCTGCCCCGTTGCATGCCTTCAACCACGGCAACATCTTCACCAAACACCTCTTTCCACGCCGCTAAAGTAGCATCTCTGCACTCCTTATATGCTGGCCCTATAGCCTCTTCACCCACATACATGAGCCGGCAATGTTCGACCGTATGATTGTTGGCTACGGGCTCTAGTACAATGGCAAAGGTGTGGTCGGCTTGAATCCCCAGCAGCACATTGGGAAATACGGTAATGTATTCAGCCTCTTGCATGCGCTCTTGCTGCCACTCTGGGAATACGGGCAATCGTGTACCTGCGTTATTGGCCAAGTTATAGACCCTAGTGCCTTGGCCCGCAAACTCATTGGCAAACATAATGTGGTAATGGTCTTGAATACGAGAGTAGACATTGAGGTTGGGGTGAATCCAAGGTAGGTGGTAGCTTTCGCAATAATTTTCTACCGCTAGTTTCCAATTACACGCAACGTTTAAGGTAAAGGCACCTTCTGTTTCTGCCTCTGCTGCTAAACTTAACTTGCCTGTCGCTTCAGGTAAGGCCTCGCGGCGAATGCGGCTATAGCCAGAATCGCCTAAAAAAGGCTGCCAACGCGCCACTACCGGTGCAATAAACTGTGCAAAGGGAGCGGCCTCGCCATCTAGGTTTACAAACACAATATCAAACCACACGGCGCTCGACACTGGCTTCATGCCGTGTTTTTCGCAGGCGAAGCTGTCTAGTTTATGCACCCCAACCCCACCAATGTGGGGCGTGCCTTTGAGTTGACCCGATAAATCATAGGTCCACGAGTGATAAGGACAACGAATACTGCCTTGCACTGGCCCCTCTGCATTAATAAGCACCATACCACGGTGACTGCACACATTATGAAACACTCGAAGCACATCATCGCGATCACGCACAATGACCAGCGGCAATCCCATAAAGGTAATCGGTTTGGCATAACCTGAGGCAGGCAGGTCGCCAGCAAAGCCGATACCCGACCATGTTTTACCCAACAAACGATCTCGCTCCTCAGCAAACAGTTCGGGGTCGTTATATAAGGGGTTAGGTAAGCCACTGGCTTCTTCTATACAAAGCATGGCATTTTCTAGGCTGACGAGCGGGATGCGGTCAAAGACGTTCATGGTGGATCCTTAAATTGACACCGATCAAGCAATAAAGCCACTTTGCCTTAAACGCCAATGAGTCACAAACGATATTTTATCACTAAACCCATGAGATTAACTCATAGATTATTCATTAACCACAAGCGAAATTCATCCAGCGCAGGTTTGCCACTTCCTACTAAAGACGTCATCAGATAAAAACCAGCTTGGGTGTCCAGGGTTTGGTCAAAAGCCCTGACTAGACTGCCGCTAGCCAAGTAATCAGCGAGCAAATGATCCCAAGCCAACGCCACACCCTGACCCTGCTGGGCGGCTTGAATTAGCATGTTGTAGTGACTAAACGTGACCTTATGCTGCGGCACAATTGGTAACATGTTCAAGCCTTTAAACCAGTCTGGCCAGTTAAACCAGCCATGGGTTGGGTTGTCGAGCACCAACTGCCTCGTGGCTAGTAACTCATGGGGAGAACGTTGGCTGTGTTGGGCTAAAAAATCAGGGCTACACACCACAAACACACGCTCTGAAAATAAACGATCTACCTGATAACCAAACGGCTGATTTGAACTAAAACCGATACTACAATCAAAATCAGTGGCGTCAACCTCGAGTACATTATCAGCCACCAATAACCGTATATCGGTCTCTGGGTAGGCTCTTGAATACTCTGTAATCCTTGGCATGAGCCATAAAGAAGATACGGCATGACTTGCAGCAATGGTAATTTGGCTTGCGTGGGCTGGGTTCTTAATGGCAATGGTAGCCATGGATATTTGCGTTAATGCATCGCCAATGTGCTGGTGGTATTCACGCCCAGCTGGGGTCAATCGCACTTGCCGCTGTTGGCGGTCAAACAAAACAATACCCAGATTTTCCTCTAGGCTGCGTATTTGGCGGCTAATGGCACCTTGGGTTACAAACAGCTTAGTTGCAGCTTGGGTAAAGCTTAAACTCGTAGCCGCTGCATCAAAAGCCACGAGAGCATTTAAAGGTGGTAAAGTTTTGGTATTTAGTGGCATGACTAAAACTCATTGGTTATGACCTGTAGATTATGCCGCCCTTGGTTATTTTATTAAACCTCAAATTATTTAATAGTTTAATAACTATTAATTTATTATTAATTTGTTTTATAATTTATCCATGAAAAACATTCCTACCGACCTGCTGCGTACCTTTATTACCGTTGTTGATCTCGGTGGCTTTACGCTTGCGGGAGCATTACTAGGTCGCTCTCAGCCAGCCATCAGCCTACAAGTTAAACGCTTAGAAGAACTGTTAGACATTACTGTGTTTGAAAGAAATAACGGCCTCCAAGTCACAGAAGAAGGTGAAGTGTTACTTAGTTTCGCCCGGCGTATGTTAGACATCAATGATAGTGCGGTGACTCGACTGGCTAAAAGTCTTGTTTCTGGGCAAGTAAGGTTAGGCATACCCAATGACTTTGAAGTGTCATTTTTGCCGCGCTTACTGAGCCAGTTTGGCCAAGCTCACCCTGAAGTCAGTTTAGAAGTGAATTGCGATTTAAGTGTGAAGTTGTTGCAAGATTTCCAACAAGGGCGTTATGACTTGGTTTTGGCCACAGACAGCTTAGAAGAAACCCTCCAAGTTAACTCAGGTGATGAGTTTCATGAAACCATTGTGTGGGTGACTAACGGTCACTTTGACTGGGCTGAGCAACAACCCATACCGCTGGTGGTCTACCCTATTGGGTGCAGATACAGGCAACAAATTATCAGTAAGCTCAATCAAGCTGGCATCGCCTGGCGCATCGCCTACAGTTCATCGAGCTTACTGGGCATCCAATCGGCTATTGAAGCGGGTTTAGGTATTAGCGCCCTCGCCCGCAGCACGGTACCACAGGGATTACATAGCCACTTACAACTACAAGACAGCCCTCAACTGGGCCATGTAAAATTAGTCTTCAAGCATGACCGGGCTAATCAAACCGATGCCACAAGACGCCTTTATGAGTACCTCTACACTGGTCTAGAGCAGTCATCGAGTTAAAATAAGCAGTCCTGCAGTTCCCATAAGACCTGCCGTAATTCGGTTTAAGCGCTGCACCGATTTATGCTGACTAAAGAGCTTACGAGCCTTACCAGC
The DNA here is from genome assembly GCA_963925635.1 of uncultured Pseudomonadales bacterium. Lineage (GTDB taxonomy): Bacteria > Pseudomonadota > Gammaproteobacteria > Pseudomonadales > Balneatricaceae > Njordibacter. The sequence goes on from CAWUTT010000017.1 coordinate 15,407, forward strand.
ACTATAGGCGATCAGCATCAGCCCCATCATCAAGGCGATAAAGTTGAGCCCAACAACCAGCACCACGCCTTGGCTGGTTAACAGGGTTAAATCGATGAAGGTTGGTAAAAATGCGATGTAAAATAACATAACCTTGGGATTGGTGGCTGAGATCAGCATGCCTTCCGCATAGCTCAAAACAAAATTAGCACCCTTAGACCCAGTGACGGCTAATGCTGTTGTATTCAATTCAACAGGGGCATGCCATACCTGCCAAGCCAGATAGAACAAATAGGTGGCGCCACACCAGCGAATCAGCGTAAAAATAAGTTGATATTCATTGGCAATGTAAGCTAGCCCCCACACCACCAGTAACAAATAAATAATGTCGCTCATGGTCATGCCTAGAGCCAAACCCCAACAGGCATTTCCACCTTGCTTTAAGGCCTTAGCCATCAGCGCAAACACTCCTGGCCCTGGGGTTATAGAAAATATTAATACCGCCACAAAGTAAGCTAAGCAAAACTCAACTGTCATGTCACCACCCAAAGCGCTGCACGTTAACCTAAAGTGCACGACCTGTAAATAAACCGATAAGCTAG